>JBPCLE010000102.1:0-4859 GCA_051003575.1 Acidimicrobiales bacterium
GGAGAGAGGACGAGGGGGAACGGGGTGGGGAGGGAGGGGGGGGGGGGGTGGCTTTCCGGTACCAGAACGATGCCCAGGGTCACGCCGCAGTGACCGCCCTCCTCGTCACCAACGACTTCCCTCCCAATGTCGGCGGCATCCAGTCGTACCTGTGGGAGCTGTGGCGGCGCCTCCCACCCGAGCGAGTGACGGTGCTGACCACCGCCCGCCCCGGCGCCGCCGCCTTCGACGCCGCCCAGCCCTTCGCCGTCCACCGCTGGCCCGGCAAGGTGCTGCTGCCCACGCCGGCCCTGGCCCGCGAGATCCGCCGGGTCGCGGCCGAAGCGGGCGCCGGCCTGGTGGTGCTCGACCCGGCGCTGCCCGTCGGGCTGCTCGGGCCCCGCCTGGGCGTGCCCTACGGAGTGGTGCTCCACGGGGCCGAGGTCACCGTGCCCGCACGCCTGCCGGTGGCTCGCCAGCTCCTGGGCCGGGTGCTCAGGGGGGCCACGTCGATCGTCGCCGCCGGCGGCTACCCGGCGGCCGAGGCGTTTCACGTCGGCGGCGACGATTTGCCGATCACGGTCGTGCCGCCGGGGGTCGACGTCGACCGCTTCCGGCCCATTGGCCCCGACGACCGCTCCGCGGCCCGGGCCGGCGCCGGCCTCCCCCCTGAGGGCCCCCTCGTGGTCGCCATGAGCCGGCTCGTCCCCCGCAAGGGCTTCGACGTGCTGATCGCGGCGGCGTCGCTGCTCGCCCCCCTCCATCCCGGCCTGACCGTGGCCATCGCCGGCGCCGGCCGCGACCGCCAGCGGCTGGAGCGCCTGGTGGCGTCGACGGGCGCGCCGGTGCGGCTGCTCGGCTTCGTGGCCGACGAGGCCATGCCGGCGCTCCTCGGCGCGGCTGACGCCTTCGCCATGCCGTGCCGGAGCCGCTGGGGCGGGCTGGAGCAGGAGGGCTTCGGCATCGTGTTCCTGGAGGCGGCGGCGTGCGGGGTGGCCGGGGTGGCCGGCGCCAGCGGCGGGTCGCACGAGGCCTTCGAGCACGGGCGGACCGGCTTCGTCGTCGGCCGGCCCCAGGACCCCGTGGCCGTGGCCGCCGCCCTCGGGCGCCTGCTCGACGACCCCGGGCTGTGTCGGGCCATGGGCGACGCCGCCCGCCGGCGGGCCGTCGAGCGGTTTTCCTATGACCGCCTGGCCGCCGACCTGGCCGGCGCCCTCGCATGAGCGGCGTTGCAGCATCCGCCGGCGGGGCGGTCCGGAACGCCTCCTGGGCGGGCACTGCCCTCTTCGCCGCCACCGCGGCCGCCGCCGCCGTCTGGCCGCCGACCTTCGGCGCGCCCGCCCTGGCCGTGGCCGTTGCCCTCTTCGTCGGGGGGTGCGCGACGTTCCTGTGGGCCTTCGTGCTCGTCGCCGCCCGCAGCCGCACCGACCAGATGGATCTGGCCCAGATCTGGTTCCTCGGCGGCCCCCCGACCCCCTCGAACGTGCGCCGCAGCCTGCGCGGTGCGCTCGCGGCCCAGGTGGTCGTCGGCCTGGCCACCGCCGGCGTCCGCCCCTACACGAGCCTGGCTGCCGGCGTGCTCGTGCCCATGTGGGGCCTGAGCCTGTGCGGGCTGTGGGCGGCGCGCCACGGGGAGTTCCCGCCCGGCCCCCCGGACACGAGACGGCTCGGACCGGGCCTACGATCAACCAATGCCGATCGACGAGAGCAGAATCCGTGACCTTGCCGCATTCAAGGGCGAGGACGCGCCGGTGACCTCGGTGTACCTCGATGTCGATGGCCGGCGCCGCATCCGCGCCCGCGATGTCGAGGTGGCCCTCGAACGTATGCTCCGGCCCCTGCGCGACGCCGAGCACCAGGATTCCGTGGCGTCGGACCTGCGGCGGATCGAGGAGCACGTGAAGGGCGGCCTCCATCGCTCACACGTGCGCGGCCTGGCCATGTTCGCCTGCTCAGCCCATGACTTCTGGGAGGTCGTGGAGCTGGCGGTGCCTGTGCGCGACCGGGTCGTGGTGAACCACTCGCCCTACGTGCGCGACCTGGAGGCCGTCGTCGCCCGGCACCTGCGGTTCGCCGTGCTGGTGGCCGACCGCCAGCGGGTCCGGCTGTTCCTGTTCCAGCAGGGGGAGCTGCTGGAGACCCAGGAGCAGGTCGACCCGTTGCCCCGCCACGACGACGACGGCGGCCAGCTCGGCAAGGACCAGGTGGCCGGCCATACGGCCGAGGTTGCCCACCGCCACCTCAAGCACGCCGCCGGCGCCGCCTTCGCCCTCCACCAGGAGCAGGGCTTCGACCACCTCGTGCTGTGCGGGCCTGAAGAGATCACCGCCGAGCTGGAACGGGAGCTGCACGCCTACCTGCGCGAGCGCATCGCCGGCCGCATCCAGGTGGCGGTGTCCGCCAGCGTGGAGGAGATCCGCCAGGCGGCCGAGGACGTCGAGGCCGCCGTCGAGCGCTCCCGGGAGGCGGCCGTGGTCGACCGGCTGCGCCAGGGCGTGGGCACCGGCACCACCGGCGTCGCCGGCCTCCAACCCGTCCTCGACGCCCTGGTGGCCCGCCGGGTCGACACCCTCGTCGTCTCGGAGGGGTTCGAGGCGCCGGGGTGGCGGTGCCCGTCGTGCGCGTGGGTCGGCGCGATTGGCCGGCGCTGCCCGCTGTGCGCCGGCGAGATGGACCAGGTCGACGACGTGGTCGAGGTGGCGGTGGAGGAGGCGCTGGCCCAGGCGTGCCGGGTCAGTATCTGCCGCGACAACGCCGACCTCGACGTGCTGGGTCAGGTCGGCGCCCTCCTGCGCTACTGAGCATGCGCACTGTCGGCGTCGACCTCGGGGGCACCAAGTGCCTGGCCGTGGCCCTGGAGGAGGGCCGCATCGTCGACGAGCGGCGGGTGCCCACACCCGAGAGCGCGGCGGCGGTGCTCGACGCCATCGCCCACGTGGCGTCTGAGGTGGCCGACGGCCAGGAGATCCGGGGCGTGGGCGTAGGCGTGCCGGGCCTGGTCGACCGGGCGGGTGTGCTGCGGTTCGCGCCGAACCTGCCCGGGGTGGTCGACGTGCCGATCAAGGCCGAGATCGAGTCCCGGTTGGGCACATCGGCGCGGGTGGACAACGACGCAACCTGCGCGGCGTGGGGCGAGCGCCAGGTCGGTGCCGCTCAGGGCTACGACGACGTGATCCTCGTGACGCTGGGCACCGGGATCGGCGGGGGCATCGTCGCCGGCGGCGCCCTGTTGCGGGGCTCGCACGGCTTCGCCGGCGAGATCGGGCACATGGTGATCGACCCCGTCGGCCAGCCGTGCCCATGCGGCCAGCGAGGCTGCTGGGAGCGCTACGCCTCGGGCGGGGGACTGGGCCGGTTGGGGCAGCGGGCGGCGGCCGAGGGACGCCTGGCGCGGGTGCTGGCCCGCGCCGGCGGCGAGCCGGAGCTGGTGCGGGGGGAACACATCACGGTGGCTGCGGCCGACGGCGACGCCGAGGCCCGGGCCGTGCTGGCCGAGCTGGGCTGGTGGGTGGCGCTCGGCCTGGCCAACCTGGCCAACGTGTTCGACCCCCAGGCGTTCGTGGTCGGGGGTGGGCTGGTCGAGGTGGGCGATCTGCTCCTCGACCCGCTGCGCGCCGCCTTCTCCGACCTGCTCACCGGGGCCGCCTACCGGCCGGCGGTCGACATCCTTCCGGCCACCCTGGGCGAGCACGCCGGGGCCATCGGCGCCGCGTGCCTGTTCGAGATCGGGCGGGGGACCGGCTCGTCCTGAACGCATGACTCGGGTGCTCATGGGAACCCGTGCCCCCAGCCCCGGAGGCCCGGCGTACGCTCACCGGGTGCATCGTCGATTCGTGTCCCTTGTCGCCGGCGTGAGCGCGTGTGTGGTGCTCGCGAGTTGTGCCGGCGGTGACGACGATCCCGCGGCAGGCCAAGCCGCGGCGCCGTCCTCCACCGTGGGAGCGCCGGCCACCACCGTGACGACCCTGCCGCCGATCGTGGGGGTGCAGACGTTCTCCGGGATCGACCCCGGCCACTCCGAGGCGCCGGTGAGCTACCCGCACGTCCCGCCGGTGGGCGGCATCCACAATCCGGTCTGGCAGCCGTGCGGGTTCAACGCGGTGCCGGTGCAGGCCGAGAAGGCGGTGCACTCCATGGAGCACGGCGCCATCTGGGTCGCCTACCGGCCCGACCTTCCCCAGACCGAGATCGACGGGCTGGCCGCCCTGGCCCGCAGCCGCGGCCTGATCCTGGTCTCGCGCTGGGACGACGGCCTGCCGGCGCCGGTGGTGGTCACCGCGTGGGGGCGTCAGCTCCGGCTGGAGTCCACCGCCGACCCCCGGCTCCAGGAGTTCGTACGCCAGTACGCCAACCAGGGCCCGGAGATCAACGCGCCGTGCTGAGGTGAGGATGTGAAGGTCGGCGTCACCCTGCCCCAGTTCCGCCACGATGCCGAGGCCGCGGTGGGAGTGGCCCGCCGGGCCGAGGCCGCCGGCCTCGACGGGGTGTTCGTGTTCGACCACCTCTGGCCGATCGGCCAGCGCATGCGGCCGGCGCTGCACTCCCTGACCCTGCTCGGGGCGCTGGCGGCCGAGACCGGGCGTGTGGCCCTCGGCACCCTCGTCGCCCGGGTCGGCCTCGTGCCCGACGCCGTGCTCGTGCACGGGCTGGTCACGCTGCACCGGATGACCGGCCATCGGCTGATCGCGGCCCTGGGCACGGGCGACTCGCTGAACCGGGAGGAGAACGAGGCCTACGGCCTGCCCTTCGCCCCGGTGGCCGAGCGACTGGCGTCGGTAGCCGACTGCTGGCGGGGGCTCCGGGCCGCCGGAACCCCGAACCGGGTGGGGGGGCGGTTGCCAGAGGGGGGGGAGGTGGGGGCGACCAACGGAGCATGGAAA
>JBPCLE010000103.1:0-3006 GCA_051003575.1 Acidimicrobiales bacterium
GTGCTGCGTGGTCGTGGTCAACGGCTACACCGCCGGCCACGACCTGGCCGGCGCCGACCTCGTGGTTGACGGCTTCGGCGACCCCGGTGCGCCGGCGGCGGTGCTGGCTGACCCCCACGGCGCGGGCGGCGACGGCATCCTCACCGCCGGTCTGCTCCGAACTGTCCTCGACCGCGCCGCGCAGTAGGCTGAAGGCAACCCGTGCAGGGGAGGGGAAGCGTTGGACCAGGCTGACCGGGTCGGCGGCGAGCCAGCCGAGAGGCTTGAGCCCGCCGACAAGCTGTTTGCCTTCACCACCCGCTCGCGCCTGAAGGGCCCGTGGTTCTTTCCCCACATGCTCTACGCCACGCTGCGGGTGCGCCGACAGCTCAAGGCCACGGGCGACGTTGTCCGGTGGGCCAGCATCATCGCCGGCCCGTCGGAGTTCTGGACGATCAGCATCTGGAAGAGCCGCCACGACATGCAGGAGTTCATGCGGTCGGGCGCCCACGACGACATCATGTGGTTCTTCTCCAAGTGGCTCCGCTCGTTCTGGCTCATGCGCTGGCGACCGGGGCCCGAGGAGCTGGGCGAGCTGAAGGGCCTCACCATGGGCCGCCCCGAGCCCGCCTATCAGGCCACCGACGGCCCCAAGCCCGAGGCGCTGGAGAAGGCCCTGGAGCACCTGCCGAAGCTGCGGTCGGCCATGAGCGTCGACGGCGAGGTCACCTACGACACCACGGTGTACGCCCGGCGCCGGCGGGCCGAGGTGCGGGGCGCCGGGGGCGGCGTCGTCCATATCGCCACCTCGGCCCGGCGCAGCGGTGAGGCGTACCTGGCCCTGCGGGCCCTGGAGCGGGAGGCCCGGGGCGACCCCGACTACCTGAAGGGCGTGGTCGGGGTCAGCCGCCCCGGCCAGCTCTACATGCTGACGGTGTGGCGCGACCGGGCCGGTACCCGGCGGATGCTCGGCTCGTCACAGCTGCGCGCCCTGGCCGAGCGCTTCCCCGGCGTCTGGGCCAATGAGTGGCTGCCCGAGAACGAGTTCGGCCACTGGGATGGGCTCCGCCTGCGCCGGGCCAGGGCCCGGTATGCCATCCAGATGCCCAAGGCGGCCATGGACCTCGACAAGGGGGCCGTCGTCGAGGAGCTGCCGGTGCTCTCCATGCCGGAGCGGTCGCAGCCCGAGCCGTCTAAGGGTTGATCTCGGGGTTTCCCCCGGCGCCACGAGAGCCGGCCACGACTACAGTGGCCGCATGCGCGATCGGCAAAAGGGCTGACCGGTGGCTACCCAGGCACTGAAATGTGAGCGGCACGGAGAGGCGACGCGCCTCAGCTGCGTCGAGTGCGGTAAGCCCATCTGCCCCAAGTGCGCGGTGCGCACCGACGTCGGCCTCAAGTGTGAGGCGGATGCCAAGGGCGCCGAGCTGTCCAAGGAGACGCTGGCGCTCATGCGCCCGTCGCGCACGCCCATCTACCTGGGCGTCGCCGGCCTCGCAGTAATCCTGGCCCTCATCTTCTTCGGCCTAACCAGGGGTGGCGAGGAGGGCGAGACGCCCACCGCCGCGCTTCCCGCCGTGGGCACCTGGACGGCCAGCCCCGACCTGGTCAGCATCCGGGGCACCACCGCCGCCGTCGTCCTGAAGGACGGTCGGGCGCTCGCCATCGGTGGCGGCGTCGGCATCGAGGCGGTCGCCGCGGTCGAGATCTTCGATCCCGAGTCGGGCGTGTGGCAGTCCACCACCCCCATGAACAATGCCCGCCGCGGCCACCGTGCCGTCGTGCTCGGCGACGGGCGGGTCCTGGTGGCCGGCGGCATCAACCAGGGGGAGCTGCTGTCCTCGGTGGAGATCTTCGACCCCACCGCGTCGACCTGGACGACGATGGCGCCACTCAGCCTGGCCCGCCTGGGCAACACCCTGACGCTACTGACCAACGGCAGCGTCCTCGCCACGGGGGGCACGTCGGCCGAGACAGCGTCCGGTGCCGGCGGCGGCCAGACCATCCGGCCCGACGCCACCACCGAGATCTACAACGTCGCCGCCAACACCTGGACCACCACGTCGGGCGCCATGAGCACCCCCCGTTTCGAGCACACCGCCACCGCCCTCGACGACGGCCGGGTCCTCATCGCCGGCGGTCAAGGCCCGCCGATCAGCGGCATCGTCGGCACCCTGGCCAGCACCGAGATCTACGACCCCGCGGTGGATAGCTTCCGCAAGTCCAACGACATGGGCGATGCCCGCGCCAACCACACCGCCCTCAGGCTGCCCGACCGCACCGTCATGGTGATCGGCGGGGCCGGCGGCGAGAACGCCAGCCTCTCGCTGTCCACCGCAGAGGTCTACGATCCCACCGACGGCAGCTGGACCTCCGCCGGCGCCCTTACCGGCAGCCGCAGCGGCCACGTCGCTGCCGTCTTCGCCGACGGCCGGGTCGTCGTCGCCGGCGGGGAGTCGATCACCCGGGGGAACCGCCGGGCCCTGGCCACCGCCGAGATCTTCGCTCTCGATGTCCGGGAGTGGCGGTCGGCCGGGAACATGGAGTGCCCCCGCAGCGAGGCCTCGGCCGCCCTGCTCGGCGACGGGAGCGTGCTTGTCGTCGCCGGCGACTTCGCCGCACCCGGCCAACAGCCCGATCCCAAGGGCTGCGTCGATCGTTACCGCCCGTAAGCACCCCGCAGGACCCACACTTCCCGACCGAACAACGCCCGCCCCCAGTACACGACTGTCTCAACGCACATCTGTCTAAACGCACATCTGAGGAGTAGCTGCCATGGCTAAGAAGAAGATCGACCAGCCACCGTCCCCGGCCGACGACGACGCCCGCAAGGCCAAGGCCAAGCGCAAGGGGCTCCTCTTCGCCATCCTGGCCATGCCGATCCTGATCGGCTTCTACGGCACCCTGCTGTGGTGGTCGAGCCCCCGCACCGGTGGCCAGGAGCTGCGCCTCGACCAGTACATCACCCTGCTGCGCCAGGGCCGCATCTCCTCGGCCGTCATCTTGGAGACCGACAACCGGATATCG
>JBPCLE010000104.1:0-3256 GCA_051003575.1 Acidimicrobiales bacterium
GGCCCGCCTGCGTGCGGGCGGCTTCGACCGCCAGCCGGTCGACCAGGTCGTTGGCCGGGTCGTCGCTGTGGCCCTTCACCCAACGGAACGTCAACCGGGTGGGGTCGGCCCGGACGGCCTCGATGAGCGGCTCCCACAGGTCCCGGTTGGCGACGGGCTTTTTGGCCTTGTTCATCCAGCCCCGGGCCAACCAGCCCTCCCACCAGCGGTCGCGGAAGCAGTTGACCACGTAGGTGGAGTCGCTGACGACGACGAGCGGCCCGGCCAGCGAGCGCACCGCCTCCAGCGCGGCCTGGACCTCCATGCGCTGATTGGTCGTCGCTGGCGCCGCCCCGCTGGCGAAGGCGCCACCCGGTACGGCCCACGCCCAGCCGCCGGGCCCGGGGTTCCCGAGGCAGGCGCCGTCGGTGTACACCTCGGTCGCTCCCACGCCGGTAACAGTCGCACGGAATTCCGGGTCGGATTTCGGGGGTGAGAGACTGGAATGGTGATTTTCGACGGCTTCAGCCAGCAGCTGCCCGACATCGACCCGACGGAGACGGCGGAGTGGGTCGACTCGCTGGAGATGGTGGCCGACGAGCGTGGCCGCACCCGGGCCCGGTTCCTGCTGATGAAGCTGCTGGAACGGGCGCGGGAACTCGGCGTCGGCCTGCCAAACACCGTCTCCAGCCCCTACATCAACACCATCCCGCCCGAGAAGGAGCCGTGGTTCCCGGGCGACGAGCACATCGAGCGCCGCATCCGCGCCTTCATCCGCTGGAACGCAGCGGTAATGGTCAGCCGGGCGAGCAAGCGGGCCAAGGGCATCGGCGGCCACCTGGCCACCTATGCCAGCTCGTCCGCCCTGTACGAGGTGGGGTTCAATCACTTCTTCCGGGGCAAGGACGACGGCCAGGCCGGCGACCAAGTGTACTTCCAGGGCCATGCTGCGCCGGGCATCTACGCCCGGGCCTTCCTCGAGGGCCGGCTCACCGAGGGCCAACTCGACCGCTTCCGCCAGGAGATCGGCGGGGGCGGGCTGTCCAGCTACCCCCACCCTCGTCTCATGCCCGACTTCTGGGAGTTCCCCACGGTGTCGATGGGCATCGGCCCCATCAACGCCGTCTACCAGGCCCGGTTCAACCGCTACCTGCTGAACCGGGAGATGGCTGACACCAGCAGGTCCCGGGTGTGGTGCTTCGTCGGCGACGGCGAGTTCGACGAGCCCGAGAGCACGGCCGGCCTCACCCTGGCCGCCCGTGAGCAGCTCGACAACCTGATCTTCGTCGTGAACTGCAACCTCCAGCGCCTCGACGGCCCGGTGCGCGGGAACGGCAAGGTGATCCAGGAGATGGAGGCCCTGTTCCGGGGTGCGGGCTGGAACGTGATCAAGGTCATCTGGGGCTCGGCTTGGGACCCCCTGCTGGCCCGAGATGTCGACGGCGTGCTGCTGAACAAGATGAACGCCACCCTCGACGGCGAGTACCAGAAGTACGCCACCGAGAGCGGCGCCTACATCCGGGAACACTTCTTCGGGCCCGACCCCAGGCTGCGGGCGATGGTCGAGCACCTCCCCGACGACGAGTTGCGCACCCTGCCGCGCGGCGGCCACGACTACCGCAAGCTCTACGCCGCGTACTCGGCCGCCATCGAGCGCAACGGGGCGCCCACCGTCATCCTGGCCAAGACCATCAAAGGCTGGACGCTGGGCCCTGGGTTCGAGGCGGTCAACGCCACGCACCAGATCAAGGAGATGTCGAAGCAGCACCTGGCCACCTTCCGGGAGCGCCTCCACCTCGACGAGGAGATCCCCGAGGAGGCCCTCGACGCTCCCGAGCCGCCCTACTACCGCCCGGCCGAGGGCTCGGTGGAGTACGAGTACATGATGGAGCGCCGGCGGGCGCTGGCCGGTTCGCTGCCCAAGCGGGTCGTGCGCCACCGCACGCTGCCGGCGCCGGCGGCCAAGGTGTTCAGCGAGCTGCAGAAGGGCTCAGGCAAGCGGGAGTTCTCGACCACCATGGCCATGACCGGCCTGCTGCGCGACCTCCTGCGTGACAAGGGCGTCGGCGCCCACATCGTGCCGATCATCCCCGACGAAGCCCGCACGTTCGGCATGGACGCCCTCTTCCCCGAGGTCAAGATCTACGCCCCGTTCGGCCAGCTCTACGAGCCGGTCGACGCCGCCTTCCCGCTCTCCTACCAGGAGTCACAGAAGGGCCAGATCCTGGAGGAGGGCATCACCGAAGCCGGTTCGATGGCGTCGTTCACCGCCGCCGGCACCTCCGCGGTCACCCACGGCAAGCCGATGGTGCCGTTCTGGGTCTTCTACTCGATGTTCGGTTTCCAGCGGGTCGGCGACCTCATCTGGGCCTTCGGCGACATGGGGGGCAAGGGCTTCCTCTGCGGCGCCACCGCCGGCCGCACGACCCTCAACGGCGAGGGTCTCCAGCACGAGGACGGCCACAGCCTGCTCCTGGCGTCGACGGTACCCAACCTCGCCGCCTACGACCCGGCGTTCGCCTACGAGCTGGGCCTGATCGTCGAGGACGGCATACGCAGGATGTTCGGCCCCGACCCCGAGGACGTCTTCTACTACCTCACCCTCTACAACGAGAACTACATCATGCCGTCGATGCCCCAGGGTGCGGAGGAGGGCATCCTCAAGGGCCTGTACCGGTTCGCCCCGGCACCCGAGGGCCCGTCGCGGCGGGCCACCATCGTCTTCAGCGGCACGGCCCAAAAGGCGGCCCGTCAGGCCCAGGAGCTGCTCGCCGCCGACCACGACGTCGCCGCCGAGCTGTGGAGCGCGACCTCCTTCAAGGCCCTGCGCGAGGACGCCCTTGCGACCGAGCGCTGGAACCGGCTCCACCCCACCGAGGCGCCCCGCACGCCGTACGTCACCGACGCGCTCTCCGGGGCGTCCGGCCCGGTCCTGGCCGTCACCGACTTCAGGAAGGCGGTGCCCGACCAGGTGGCCAGGTGGGTCCCTGCGCCGTACCTCTCCCTGGGCACCGACGGCTACGGCCGGTCCGACACCCGGGAGAAGCTGCGCCGGCACTTCGAGACCGACGCGGCCCACGTGGTGGTGGGCGTGCTGTCCGGCCTGGCCCAGACCGACGACGCCAAGCCCCAGGAGGTGGCCGACGCGATCGGCCGCTACGAGCTGGACCCCGAGGCGGTCGACCCGCGCAACGGGGGGGGCGGGGGGGGAGGAGGAGAGGGGGGGGGGGGGGGGGGGGGGGGGGTCAGACGGCGAGCAACGATAGAGCGAGGGGAG
>JBPCLE010000105.1:0-8494 GCA_051003575.1 Acidimicrobiales bacterium
TCTGTTTCTGCCGTCGCCCCCCCCACCGCCGTCCTCCGAACGTTCGTCGGCATGGCCGTCCTGGTCCTGGCCCGGACGACGGTGCGCACCGCCACCAGCCAGGCCGGCGGCGCCGCCCGACGCGGCGGCAGTGCGCTGGCCGCGCTGGGCCGCCAGCTCACCGAGCTGCGCCCCCAGCCGCTGCCGGCGGTCCCCGAGCCCGAACCGGATGTCGCGGCGCCGGCGCTGCGCAACCCGGCGGCCCCCAAGGAATCCCCGCGGCCGTTGCCGGTGGCGTCGGTGGAGGTCAGCCTGCCGCCCACGCCCACCGAGGCGCCGGCCGAGGCCCCAGAGCAGCTGGCCATCCAGCTCGGCCCCCCGGGCGAGCCGAGCGCCTGGAAGCTCCCGCCCCTCAGCCTGCTGAAGCGGGGCAAGGCCCAGGAGGTAGACAAGGCCCTGGTGGAGGCCGAGGGCCGCACCCTGGAGCGGGCCCTGGCCGCCCACGGGGTCGACACCGCCCTGGTCGGCATGACCGTCGGCCCCACCGTCACCCGCTACGAGCTGGCCCTGGGCCCCGGGGTGAAGGTGGCCAAGGTCACCAACCTGCACAAGGACATCGCCTACGCCATGGCGTCGGCCGACGTGCGCATCCTGGCGCCGATACCGGGGCGCTCGGCCATCGGCGTCGAGGTGCCCAACAAGCAGCGCCAGCTGGTCCTGGTGGGCGACATCCTCGGCTCACCGGAGGCCCGGAAGGCCTCGCATCCGCTGGAGGTGGCCGTCGGCCGCGACATCGCCGGCCGCCCGATCCTGGTCAACCTGGCCGAGGCGCCCCACCTCCTCATCGCCGGCGCCCCCGGCGCCGGCAAGTCGTCGTGCCTCAACTCCCTGCTCACCTCCATCCTGGTCCGGTCCACCCCCGACCAGGTCCGCCTCATCCTGGTCGACCCCAAGCGGGTGGAGATGGGCCAGTACAACGGCCTGCCCCACCTGCTCACCCAGGTGGTCGTGAACCCCAAGAAGGCGGCCAACGCCCTGTCGTGGGCCGTCCACGAGATGGAGCGGCGCTACGACCTGCTGGCCGAGGTCGGCGTGCGCGACATCGGCGGCTACAACGCCGCCTTCGACCGGGGCGACCTGCAGCCCGATCCAGCCTTCGTGGCCGAACACAACGGCAGCTCCGATGTCACCTACAACCGGCTGCCGTTCATCCTCCTCGTCGTCGACGAGTTGAACGACCTGATGATGGTGGCGGCCCGCGACGTCGAGGAGTCGATCTGCCGGATCGCCCAGATGGCCCGGGCCGTCGGCATCCACCTGGTCATCGCCACCCAGCGGCCGTCGGTCGACGTCATCACCGGGGTGATCAAGGCCAACGTGCCCTCCCGCCTGGCCTTTGCCGTCAGCTCGGCCACCGACAGCCGCGTCATCCTCGACCAGGTGGGCGCCGAGCGCCTCGTGGGCCAGGGCGACATGCTTCTGGCCATCGCCTCCTCCAGCAGCCCCATGCGGGTGCAGGGGGCATGGGTGGGCGAGGACGAGGTCCGCAACGTCGTGGCGTTCTGGCGCCGCCAGCAGGACAAGCCCGCCTACGTGGCGGGCGTGGAGGGCGAGGAGGCCGGCGGCGGCTTCGAGGGCGGCGGGGGCAACCACGAGGACGACGACGACATGCTGGCGCAGGCCATGGAGCTGGTCGTGCGCTCCCAGCTGGGCTCGACCTCGATGCTCCAGCGCAAGCTGCGCCTGGGCTTCGCCCGAGCCGGGCGGCTCATGGACCTGCTCGAGCAGCGGGGCGTCGTCGGGCCGTCGGAGGGATCCAAGGCCCGGGCAGTGCTCATGACGCCCGAGGAGCTGGACGAATTGAAGGGTCGGGCATAGAGAGAAGAAAGAGGCCGGCGACGCCTCCCCATTGAGGCGCCACCGGCTCGTTTGATTGGGGGATGGGTCAGGCCGCGATACGCGGGCGCTCGCGGCGGGAGCTGGTGGTGTCGGCGGCCGAGGTCGTGCCGAGCCAGCCGAGCACGGCGGACCAGGCGCCGGCCAGCGAGCCGATCACCAGCCCGGTGCCGACGGTGCCCATCCACGCTTCGCGCACGGTGACCCCGAACCCCTCGAACATCGAGTAGTCGAGGGCGAGGGTGACGACCACGGCGAGGGCGAAGATGAGCAGGGTGCGGATCCGGTCGAGCCCAGGGACGTTCTCGACCACGAGGTCGGTGACCTTCAACGCCACCAGACCGAGCAATGTGACGACTGCGAACTCGTACATGGAAGGACCTCCTTTAGGTGTTGAACCTTCCGCAGTTTGGACCGGTGACCCTCGGAGAAGGTGACAGCCGGCTTGCTTGTGGGGCCGCGATCTGGGAAAGACTGTCGCGATGGCCAACTACGAGGGTTACTGCGTCAAGTGCCGCGAGAAGCGGGAGTTCGAGGGCAACGAGGTCGAGCTGGCGAACGGTCGCCGGGCGGCCCAGGGTGCGTGCCCGACGTGCGGCACCAAGATGAACCGCATGCTCGGCAAGCAGAAGTAGCCGCCGGCGTCCCGAGTAGATTGGTTGGGTGCCGGAGCGATACTGGGTCGAGACTCTCGGCTGCCCGAAGAACCAGGTCGACTCTGACAAGCTGACCGGGCGGCTGGTGTCCGAGGGGTTGGAGGCCGCGGCCCGGCCCGAGGACGCCGATCTGGTCGTCGTCAACACCTGCGCCTTCATCGAGGCGGCGCGGGAGGAGTCGGTCGACACGATCCTGGCCCTTGCCGGCGCCCGCCGGCCGGGCGCCCGCCTGGTCGTGACCGGCTGCCTGGCCGAGCGGGCCGGCGCCGAGCTGGCCGAGGCCCTGCCCGAGGTCGACGCTGTCGCCGGCTTCGGGGTTCCTGTCTCCCTGAGCGGGGGACCGGCGCCGCTGCCCACCTTCGACCTGCTGAACCTCCCCCGGCCCAAGGCCGAGGCGCCGTGGGCGTACGTGAAGGTGGCCGAGGGCTGCGACCGCACGTGCGGGTTCTGCGCCATCCCGTCGTTCCGGGGCCCGCAGCGGTCGCGTACCGAGGAGTCGATCCTGGCCGAGGTCGACGCCCTGGGCGCGGCCGAGGTCGTGCTCGTGGCCCAGGACCTGGCGTCATACGGGCGCGACGTCGGGCGCAAGGGTGCCATCCTGCCGCTCGTCGAGGCCGTCGCCCGCCGGGCCGACCGGGTGCGGCTGCTCTACCTCTATCCCTCCGAACTGGACGACGCGCTGGTGGAGGTGATCTGCGCCACGGGCGTCCCGTACTTCGACCTGTCGCTCCAGCACGCCTCCAAGCCGCTGCTGCGGCGGATGCGGCGCTGGGGCGACGGCGCCCGGTTCCTCCGGCGCATCTCCGACATCCGCGGGCGGGAGCCGACCGCGGCGTTCCGCTCGTCGTTCATCGTCGGCTACCCGGGGGAGACCGAGGAGGACCACGACGAGCTGCTGCGCTTCGTCGAGGAGGCCCAGCTCGACTGGGCCGGGTTCTTCTCCTATTCCCGCGAGGAGGGCACCCTGGCCGCCGGCCTCGACGGGGCGGTGGACCCCGGGCTCGTGTCCGAGCGCCTGCTCGAGCTGTCCGAGCTCCAGGACCGCATCACCGCCGTCCGGCGGAGCGACCTGATCGGCGAGATCGTCGAGGTGCTCGTGGACGAGGCCGGCGTGGGCCGGTCCCACCGGGAGGCGCCGGAGATCGACGGGATCGTCGCCGTGCCGGAGGCGCTGCCGGTGGGCCGCTTCGCCAAGGTGACCGTAACAGGGGCCGCCGGCCCCGACCTGGAAGCCAGCTAGGCCCCCAGGTGGCGGCGAACACCTTCGGGCCGTCGGCCCTCGCCACGCCCGCGAACGCAGTCACGCTGGTGCGGATCCTGGTCCTGCCGTTGCTGATCGTGCTCATCCTCGACGACGGGTCGGAGTGGCCGGCGTTGTGGGTGTGGATCGTGCTGGCCACCAGCGACCTCGTCGACGGCTGGCTGGCCCGACGCCACGGCGCCACCCGCTCCGGCGCCTTCCTCGACCCCCTCGCCGACAAGTTCCTGGTGCTGGGGGCCATGGCCGCGCTGGTGGCCAAGGGCGTGCTGTGGTGGCTGCCGGTGGCGGTCATCGCCGTGCGTGAGGTCGCCCTGAGCGGCTACCGCTCCTACGTGGGCCGGCGAGGGGTGTCGGTACCGGCCCGGTTCCAGGCCAAGGTCAAGACATGGACCCAGGCCATCGCCGTGGGCATGGCCATCGCGCCGGTGTCGGGCGGCGTGTACCGCGGCGTCCTGCTCGCCGTGCTGTGGATGGCGGTGGGCCTCACCGTGGTCACCGGGGCCCAGTACCTTTGGGACGGCCGGCGGGTCATCGCGGCCCTGGGCGGCGCGCAGGCCCAGGGGTAGGGCGGCACCGTGCGGTGCGAGGTCCTGGCCGTGGGCACCGAGCTGCTGCTGGGGCAGGTGGTCGACACCAACGGGGCCTACATCGGCGACCAGCTGGCCCTGGCCGGCATCGACTGCCACTTCCACACCAAGGTCGGCGATAATCACGGGCGCATCACCTCCGCGCTGCGGGTCGCTCTCGACCGGGCGGAGGCGGTCATCGTGTGCGGGGGCCTGGGGCCGACGTCCGACGACATCAGCCGGGAGGCCATAGCCGAGGTGATGGGCGCCCCCCTGGTGCGCGACGCCGCCATGGTGGCGCGCATCGGGGCGCTGTTCGAGGCCCGCCGGCGGGAGATGGCTCCGAGCAACGCCCGCCAGGCCGACCTGCCGGCGGGGGCGGCGTTCATCCCCCAGGAGCGGGGCACGGCGCCGGGGCTGATCTGCCCCGTGGCCGGCGGCAAGGTGGTCTACGCCATCCCCGGCGTCCCCACGGAGATGACCGAGATGCTCGAACGGGGCGTGATCCCCGACCTGAAGCGCCGATCGGGGTCGACGGCGGTGATCCTCAGCCGCATGATCCGCACGTGGGGCGAGGCGGAGTCGACCCTGGGCGAGAGGGTGGCTTCGCGGGTCGAGGCGTTGGCCGCGGCGTCGAACCCGACGATCGCGTTCCTGGCGTCGGGCATCGAGGGCCTGAAGGTCAGGATCACCGCAAAGGCGTCCACCGAGGCCGCGGCCGTGGCCATGCTGGACACGGAGGAGGCACAGCTGCGAGCCATCCTCGGCGACCTCGTCTTCGGCATCGACGACCAGACCATGGAGAAGGTCGTGGCCGATTTGCTGGTCGAGCAGGGCCTGACCCTGGGCGTCGCCGAGTCGCTGACCGGGGGGCTGGTCGGGGCCCGGCTGGCCGAGATCGAGGGCGCCAGCGCCTGGTTCCGCGGGTCGATCGTCGCCTACAACAGCAAGGTCAAGTTGGACCTGCTCGGTGTGCCCGAGGGCCGGGTGGTCAGCGCCGAGGCGGCGGAGGCGATGGCGTGGGGCGCCTGCCGGGCCCTGGGGGCCGACGCCGGCATCGCGGTGACCGGTGTGGCCGGCCCCACCACCCAGGACGACCAACCGGTCGGCACCGTGTTCATGGCCGTCGCCCTCGACGGCACGGTGGAGGTGGCCGAGGCCCGTCTCCCGGGCGGGCGCCAGCACATCCGCCAGTTCTCGACCATCTCACTGCTCGACATGCTGCGAAGGCGGCTGCTGGCCGGCGGCTGACATGCGCAGGCTGTTCGTCGCGGTATGGCCACCCGACGAGGTCCTCGATCGGGTGGCGGAGCTTCCCCGGCCGGCTGTCGAGGGCCTGCGCTGGACCGCTCGCGAGCAGTGGCACGTCACCTTGCGCTTCTTGGGGCCGGTGGCAGACCTCGGGCCCGTAGGGGCGGCCTTGACCGGGTTGGATGCCGGCCGAGGGCCGATCACCGCCCACCTTGGTCCGGCCGTGACCCGTCTCGGTCGGCGGATCCTGCAGGTGCCGGCGGTCGGGGTCGACGCGGTTGCCGAGGCCGTGGTCGGGGCGACGGCACACCTCGGCACGCGGCCCGACGACCGGCCCTTCAGGGGCCATCTCACGCTGGCGCGGCTCGCCAAGGAAGCCAGGGTCGACCTGCGTGCCCTCACCGGCGCGCCCATACAGACGGAGTGGGAGGTCGGCTCGGTATGCCTGGTGGAAAGCCGCCTCTCCCCGGCCGGCGCCCGCTACGAGGTGCTGGAGCGTTTCGGGCTCCGGACTAGCCGATGAGGACCTCGATGTGGCCCTGGTGGGCGAGCACGGCCTCCAGGTTGCCCGCCGCCAGCGACGCCGATCCCTCGCGGGCCCAGGCGATGGCGCGGCGGAACTCGGCTTCGGCGCCCGTGAGGTCGCCCTCGCCGGCCAGGACCACGCCCAGGTTGACGGCCCGGCGACCTCGGCCGCCAAGGTGTCGGCATCGGGAGCCTGCGCGCTCGGGGTGGCGATCCGCTTCCGGGGCGCGGCTCGCCGGCAGATGGTCGAGCAGGCCAAGTTCCACGAGCGCGAACAACTGGCCAGAGAGCTACACGACACCGTGGCCCATCACGTCTCGGCCATCGCCATCCAGGCTCAGGCGGGGCTCCTCCTGGCTCGCTCCTCCTCGTCGCTCGGCGGAGCGACGGAGGCGCTCGAGGTCATCGACCGCGAAGCGGCCCGGGCCCTGGCCGAGATGCGCACGATGGTCGGGGCCCTCCGGGACCGCCAACTGCCTCCTGCCGTCGCCCTGGGACGGGGTATCGCCGATGTCGAGGGTCTGGCTGCCGGCGCCGGCGGGGTCCGGGTCGACGTCGAGTTGCACGGCGAGCTCGCCGATGTCCCGCCGGCGCTGGAAGCCGCCGTCTACCGGGTGGCCCAGGAGTCGGTCACCAATGCCCGGCGTCACGCGCACCAGGCGACTCGGATCGAGGTCAACGTGACGGTGAGCCCGACGGCCGTGCACGTGACGGTCAGCGACGACGGGGCGCGCCGGACCGCTCCCGGTCCCGCCGGCTATGGGTTGGTGGGGATGACCGAGCGGGTCACGCTGCTCGGCGGCACGCTCACCGCGGGACCGAACCCCGACCGCGGCTGGAGCGTCCGGGCCAGCCTCCCGCGCCGGCGTACGGCCCGGTGACCGTCCGGGTGCTCATCGCCGATGACCAGAGCATCGTGCGGGCCGGGCTCTCGACGATCCTTGACCGCCAGCCCGGACATCGAGGTGGTCGTCCAGGCCGCCGACGGGCGCGAGGCGGTCGACCTGGCCCGGCGGCTGCGTCCCGACGTGTGCCTCTTCGACATACGGATGCCGAACCTCGACGGCATCGAGGCCACCCGGCTGCTCGCCGGCCCGGACGTCGCCGACCCGCTTGCCGTCGTCGTGATCACCACGTTCGACACCGACGAGTACGTCCACGGCGCGCTCAAGGCAGGCGCCCGGGGGTTCCTGCTCAAGGGTGTCGCCCCCGACCTGTTGATCCAGGCCATCCACGCCGCGGTGCACGGGGATGCGCTCATCGACCCGGGCGTCACCCGGCGGCTCCTGGCCGGCTTCTCCCACGCCGCCCCGGCCGTGCGGCCGGTCCAACCGGTCGAAGCCCTGACGGAGCGTGAGGAGGAGGTGCTCCGCACCGTGGCCCGGGGACGGACGAACGCGGAGATCGCCCAGGAGCTCCACATCAGCCTGAGCACCGTCAAGTTCCACGTGGCCGGGCTCATGACCGGCCGGAGGCCGGTCCAGCAAGCACTCGCTGGGCCATCCCTCATAGAGGGTGGACCAGTGACCAAGCTGGGTGCCCGGAACCGGGTCGAGCTGGCCATGTGGGCCTACGAGACCAAGCGCGGGCAGTAGGGAGCCTCGCCCGAGGGTCCTTGACCGAACGTCCGTTCGGAACTACCGTCGTGGAACTCCAGCCGTGTGATGCAGCGGCAGCACCGTTGGGAGCTGCACCGTTCAGCTGATTGTCACACCCCCTCCGTAGGGTGAGGCCTCGTCAACCAAAGCGCCGGTTCTCAGTCGACCGGCACGCCACAGAAGGGATCCCCGCGGTGGAACGAGACAAGGCCCTCGAGATGGCCATGAGCCAGATCGACAAGCACTTCGGCAAGGGCTCCGTCATGCGCATGGGGGAGAAGGCCCACATGGATGTGGAGTCCATCCCCACCGGCGCCCTCGCCCTCGATCTCGCCCTCGGTGTCGGGGGCCTTCCTCGTGGCCGGATCGTCGAGATCTACGGGCCCGAGTCCTCCGGGAAGTCCACCTTGGCCATGCACGTGGTCGCCGAGGCCCAGCGCAACGGCGGCGTGGCCGCGTACATCGACGCCGAGCACGCCATGGACCCTGTCTACGCCAGGGCCATCGGCGTCAACGTCGACGAGCTGCTCATCTCCCAGCCCGACACGGGGGAGCAGGCCCTCGAGATCGCCGACATGCTGATCCGCTCCGGCGCGATCGACGTGCTGGTCATCGACTCGGTGGCCGCCCTCACGCCCCGGGCCGAGATCGAGGGCGAGATGGGCGACAGCCACGTCGGCCTCCAGGCCCGGCTGATGTCCCAGGCCCTGCGCAAGCTCACCGCCACCCTGAACAAGACCAACACCATCGCCATCTTCATCA
>JBPCLE010000106.1:0-6826 GCA_051003575.1 Acidimicrobiales bacterium
GCGAGCCCCCTATCGGAATCGAACCGATGACACCAGCCTTACCATGGCTGTGCTCTGCCGACTGAGCTAAGGGGGCAGTCCCACAGATGATAGTCAGCCGGCCCGGGGTCGCTGTCCGGTTGGCCCGACGGGACGACGCCGAGGCCATCCGCAGCATCTACAACCGGGAGGTCACCGAGTCGACGGTGACCTTCGATCTCGTCCCCCGGACCCTCGCCGACCAGCAGCGCTGGCTGGCCGAGCACGGCGGCGTCCACCCCGCCGTGGTCGCCGAGCTGGGCGGCGAAGTCGTCGGGTTCGGCTCGCTGGCGCCCTACCGGAGCCGGCCGGCGTACGCCACCACGGTGGAGGACTCGGTGTACGTGCGCCACGACACGCGGGGCGCCGGGTGCGGCCGCGCCATCTTGGGCGAGCTCGTCCGGCTGGGGACGGACCACGGCTTCCACTCGATCATGGGCCGGATCGTGGGCGGCCACGTGGCCTCGATCGGCCTGCACACGAGCTGCGGCTTCGAGCTGGTCGGCGTCGAGCGGGAGGTCGGTCGCAAGTTCGGACGGTGGCTCGATGTGGTGCTGATGCAGCGCCTGCTGTGAGCACCGGCCGAGCGGGCGACCCGCACCGGACCTTGAGAGGCCGGCGGCGAACTCGCTGACTCGCGGGCGGGCGGATCTACGCTCGAGGAACCCGCCGGCGGGAGAACGGACACGACGATGACCACGCGACGAACGAGCGACACCCGATCCCGCCGGCGGCCTGGGATGACCCCGCGTATCGATCGGCGCTCCCAGCAGGGGCTCGCGCCGTCCGAAGGTCGGCCGCGGCGATGACCCACGGCGCGAAGCCCGGCGACCGGCCCACGCATCCGAAGCGCCAGACGTTCGTCCTCCTCGCCGGCGTCTTCGTCGTCGTGATCCTTCTCGCCGTGATCAGCACCCTGGCGGGCTGATCACGGTCGCGCCGGCGGGCGAGGAGAAGCTGGCCGCGCTGGCGGCCGCCCACTACGAGGAGCTGTCGCGGTTGCGGCCGCGGTCCGATTCGCTCTGGACCGAGCTGCCCTGACCCAGGCGGGCCACGGCCCGCAGCTCGCCGTAGAACCGGGCTTCGCGCACTACGAGCGCCGGCGACGCCGGATGGGCCAGCCACCCGCTGAGCAGGTCGACCTGGTCGGCGCCCCGCACCTGCACCAGCACGCTGCCACCCGGCGACATGTGGTCGGCCACGTCGATGAGGAACGCGCGGACGCTCCCGAGACCGTCGGGACCGCCGTCGATCGCCCCGACGGGGTCGTCGGGGTACTGCGCGACCTCCTCGGTCGGCACGTACGGCGGGTCGGCGACGATGACCGCGAAGCGCTCGTCCGGCGCCAGCACCTCGCCGGCGGTGCCGCACCGCTGCTCGGCCCGGTCGGCCCAACCGTTCGCAGCTGCGTTGCGGCCCGCCCAGCGGCACGCAGCGGGGTCGAGGTCGACCTGGACGAGCGGGGCCCCGCTGAGGACCGCTGCGGCCAGGCCGATGTGGCCGGCGCCGCACCCGACCTCGAGGAGGGGCCCGCCGCCGGCAGCCAGCTCGGCGGCCCACTCGGACTGGGCGAGCGTCCAGGACCGGGGCCGGAGGACGGTCTCGTCGAACCCCACCTCGATCGGGCCGAACGGCAGGGACAGGTTCCCAGTTGGCGCCGGCTCCCGGGCGGCGAAGATGGTCACGACGCCTGCCGCTGCGGCAGCAGGAAGGTGCCCGCCACGGCCTCGAAGAAGCCGACGTCGACGATCGATCGCCAGCGGGCGCCGCGCACGATGCCGCCGGCCCAACGGGCGTCGCCCTCGAAGGGCGTGACGGCCTTGTCGACCCAGTCTTTGCCGTGGCGAGGGTCGACGGTGGCGTGCTCGGCGTAGAAGTCGAGCGCGTCCTCGCCGGCCCCGATGCGCTCCAGGGCGGCGACCACGCGGCGGCAGCGGGGGCCGGCCTGGAGCTCCAGCAGCCCCAGAGCGCCCAATAGCTCAGGCTGGAGCCACCGGTTCGTGGCCAGCAGGCCCGTCAACACCGATCGTTCGAGACCCTCGACCGGCTGCTGCTCCCTGGGTGGTCCGGCGAGCGCCAACGACCGCGACAGCTTGCGGTGCAGCTCGGTGTGGACCCGGGCCGCCCTACCGTTGCCCATCTCGTCCCAGTAGTTCTGCGCCAGCTCCAGCTTGGCCGTGCCGTCGAGGCCGATCTGGCAGGCAGCCACGAGGTCGTCGAAGCCCCCATCGGGCCCGCCTTCAATGGACAGGAACGCGACGATCTCCGAACGGCCGGCGTGGGCGGCAAGCCACTCGTAGACCGCCGGCACCAACCCCCGTGCGGCGACTGCCCGCATGGCGGCCGACGGCGACCGCGGCAGGGCCCAGCCGGCGGCGCGGTCGCGGCGCTCGAGGTCGGTCACAAGGTCCTCCTCCAGCTCCCACTTGAGCCGGGCGACCGCCGGATGGTGCTGGAGCCGCTCGCGGCCCTCGAGCACCCTGAGCGGCGCGAGATGCAGGTCGTAGATGTTCGACAGCGCCAGCAGAAGGTCGCGCCGGTCGACCGGCTCGGCGCCGGCCAACGTCTCCAGGCCCCGGCCGGCGCCGGCCAGGGCGGTCGAGAGGCGGGCGGAAAGCAGGCGGGGGACCCTGGGAGGTGACACCACGACGAAGTACCCCCGCCATCGTGGGGGCAAACCGCGTCGCCGCTGGTGGGCCGGGAAGGATTCGAACCTCCGTAGGCTGTGCCGGCTGATTTACAGTCAGCTCCCTTTGGCCACTCGGGCACCGACCCAGGACGTGCCGGAACGACGATAGCGTCTGCATCGTGCCCACGTTCGACGTCGTGTCCGAGGTCGACCTCCAAGAGGTCAAAAACGCTGTGGACCAGGCCCATCGCGAGGTGGCGACCCGGTTCGACTTCAAGGACACCGGGTCCACCATCGAGCTCGGCGACGGCTCGATCCAGCTCCACTCGTCCACCGAGGACCGCCTGCGGGCCCTCGTCCAGGTGCTTGAGGAGAAGCTGGTGCGGCGGAACGTCTCCCTCAAGGGCCTGACGTACGAGAAGGTCGAGGAGGCCGCCAAGGGCACGGTCCGCCAGGCGATCTCACTCGCCGCCGGCATCGACGACGGCAAGGCCCGTCAGATCAACCGCTTCATCAAGGACCGGGGCACCAAGGGCGTCTCGTCGCAGACCCAGGGCGACCAGGTTCGGGTCACCGGCAAGAAGCGGGACGACCTGCAGAACCTCATCGCCGCGCTCAAGGCGGAGGATTTCGGCATCCCCCTGCAGTTCAAGAACTTCCGCGACTAGCTGCCGCTCCCGAGCAGGGGCGCCAGCGCCCGGGGTGTGAGGGGGCCCAGGATGGTGACCGCCACCTGGCGGCCCTCCCGGAGGGCGTCGGCCTGGGCCTGGGCGGCCGTGGTCTTGCCGTCGAAGTCGATGCGGCCGGCCATCCGGGCCAGCTCGAGCTGGGCCAGCCGGATGGTGCCCCCGCCGGCGCTCACGCTCGACGCCCACAGCAGGGGGCCCACGGCTCGACCCGCCACCGACGGCGACTGGCCGTCGAACCGGCGGAGCACCCCGGCGCCGGTCACTGCACGGGAGACGCCCACGCTGTTGGCTGCCAGCAGCGTGGGCGCGTTGTTGATGGCCTGGTTGAGCCAGCCGTCGAGGATCGGCTTCGGGTTGACCGCCGCCCCGCCCCTCGGGTGGACCTCGAAGTGGACGTGGGGGCTGCCGCCGACGGCATTACCGCTGTCGCCGAGATAGCCGACGACGTCGCCCTGCCGTACCACCGAGCCGGCCCGGAGGTTCTTGGCGAACCCGTCCAGGTGCGCCATGTAATAGAAGGTGCCGTCGGACTGGGTGACGTAGGCAGCCTTGCCACCGAGGCCACCGTCCTCGAACCGCACGGTGCCGCCGGCGGGCGCCCGCACCGGCGTCCCCCTGGCCCCGAAGATGTCGGTGTCCTGGTGGGGGTGGAACGGCGGGCCGAAGCGGGGCTCCCACCAGTCGTCGGACCAGTCGGCCATGCCGGCGACCGGGAACTGCCCGAAGCCGGCGAGAGCGGCCTCCTCAGCGGTCATGCCGAGGTCCTGCATGGGGCGGAGGGCGTCGAGCAGGGGCCTGGTCGACCGGGCGCCCGAGCGGCTGACCGAGTTGATGAGGGGGATGTACTCCTGGGGGATCACGCCCGGCGCCGGCTTGGTGGTAGTGGTCGTGGCCCCAGGAGTGCCCGCAGCCGGCACCGCGCCGGCCGGCGCCGGGGCGGCGGGAGCAGGCGGCGGCGTGGTGGTAGGCACGACCTGGCGGAGCAGGTCCTCCAGAAGGTTAGTGGTGGTCGGGGGGGTGGCCGGAGGCGTCTGGGCCCCCGCACCGCCACCCGCCAGCAGGACCGCCACCAGGGCGAGGACCGTCGCTCCGACCGCGACAGATGAGCGAACGCGTGCTGTCACGATTGTGTTCTCTTCGCCGGCCCCGGCCGGATCTCCTGCCGTCAGGCCATCACGATCGCCACTCCCCCTTCTGGAGGCGGGCGATCCGGTCCTCCATCGGGGGGTGGGTGGTGAAGAACTTGGCGAACTGCACCTTGCGGCCGGTGAGGGGGTTCACGATGTACTTGGACGCCTGGGAGGGGTCCACGGCCATGGGAACGGCCCGTGCCCCTTGCTCGAGCTTGGCCAGGGCCCGGGCAAGGGGTTCACCGTCGCCGATCAAGCGGGCGCCGGTGCGATCGGCCTCGTACTCCCTGCTGCGGCTCAGGGCCATCTGGATGACCATGGCCGCGATCGGGGCGAGAAGGCTGAAGGCGAGGAGGGCGAGCGGGTTGGTGTTGTTGTTGTCGTCGCGGCCGCCGCCGCCACCGAACATCGCGCCCCACATCGCCATCCGGGCTACGAAGGTGATGCCCATGCCCACCGCGGCGGCCACCGAGCCGATGAGGATGTCGCGGTTGCCGACGTGGCTGATCTCATGGGCCAGGACACCGCGCAGCTCGTCCCAATCGAGGATGTTCAGGATGCCCCGGGTGACGGCCACCGCGGCGTGGTTGGGGCTCCTGCCGGTGGCGAAGGCGTTGGGCTGCATGTCGGGCGTGACGTAGAGCTTGGGCATCGGCATGTTCGCCGTCGCCGCCAGCTCCCGGACGATCCGGTAGTACTCCGGCATCTCCGCCTCGGACGCGGGCACCGCCCGGGCCGACTTGATGGCGAGCGTGTCGGAGAACCAGTAGGAGCCGCCGATGAAGACCAGCCCGAGCATCAGGCCGATGAGGAGGCCGCCGCGACCGAAGAAGCTGCCGATCAGCATCAGCAGGCCACCCAGCGCCGCCAGCAGGGTGTAGGTCTTGATCGTGTTCTTGCTCATGGTCCTCTCCCGAAGCGTTCAGTTCTCACAACGCTTTCACATGCCGCGTTAGTTCCGCAGCGAGGCTCACATCGGGCTGCGCGTTCGTGCGCCGGGCCTGTGGGACAATCAGCCCAAGCCCGTCGCGCCGGCGACGGAGGCAGCGCATGAACAACGTCCAACGGTGGAGAGTCGGCGGAGTCGTCACGTTCGTGGTCGCCGGCGTTCTGCTCCTGTCGATGGGGGGTGCCATCGTCGCCGCTCCGGCGACCTTGCCCTTGATGCTCATCGCCCGTTCGGTCCACCCGACGCCGGCGTTTCGCGTCGCGGCCACGGTTCTCTCGGCACTCACGGTCGCCGAGGTGATATGGGCCTTGACCTACCTCGCCGTCGACGAGGCGAAGCCGTGGATCTGGGTCTTGCCAAGCGCCGGAGCACTGATCGCGGCCGTGGCCGTCGCCCGGCTGCCGGCACGAGGTGCGTCACCGGACCATCGCCCGTCGACCGCCACCTGAGGGGGCCAGCCGCCCGACCGCTGGGCCGGCACTGCCCGCACGTCGTGTAGCCGGCGGGCGGTAGGGTCGGTTCGGTCGCCCCGTCCCCATCGTCCTCACGAGCCCGACGGCCGTGCGTCCCGGTGTCGAGGAGCGGCCGGCGCTCGTGCTCGACCACCGACCCGGCCACGACGATCCCGAGTGGTTCGCCGACCAGGTCGTCGACTTCCTCCGCCACGGTCTCACCCCAACGGCGCAGATCCGGTGATCCCGTGGTGACGCAAGACACCGACGAGAACCCGTGGGCCGGGAGAGCAGCCGGGTGGACGCCCAGTGGATTGCTCGAGTTCGGCATCGAGACCCCTTGACCTCCGCTCCTCATCCGTTCCGGGGACACTTCGACACGCCAGGGCGTGTCAGATCGTCCCCAGAACGGATGAGGATGCAACCCATCATTCGTAGTAGCCGGAGTGGATGTAGACGCAGGGGAGGCCTTCCTCGTGGAACATCTCCAGGTTGCGCCGGTCGTCCTCGAAGGCCAGGCGGAGGTCGAAGCCGTGGTCGCGGAGCTCGGTCACCGTCGCCCGCTTGAACTCCCGGGCCGCGGCATAGTCGCCGGCATTGCGCATGATCAGCAGGTCCCAGCGGACCTCGTAGCGTTCCAGCCAGGCCAGCGTGTGGGGCTGCACCCGCACCGGGCGCCCGGTGAGAAGGATGACGGCCAGGTCGCGGTCGAGCAGCTCGATGAGGCGGGTCACCTCGGCGATCACCGCGTCGTCGCCGCACGCGTCGAAGAACGCCCGCCAGTTCCGCTTGTCCTCGTCCTCCAGGAAGTGCTGGCGGCCGGTGGCGTCGGAGAGCACACCGTCGATGTCGACGAGCACGGCGGCGCCGGCGGACAAAGGTGTGGGCCGCCAACGCCAATGCGTCGGGATGTCGGGCAGCCCCCCCCCCCCCCCTCGGGCCGCCGGAGGGTGCCCTCC
>JBPCLE010000107.1:0-8236 GCA_051003575.1 Acidimicrobiales bacterium
CACGGTTGTTGTCGTGGCCGGGACCGTCGTCGTGGTCGCAGGCACGGGCGTGGTCGTGGCCGGGACCGTGGTGGTCGTGGCCGGGACCGTGGTGGTCGTGGCCGGGACCGTCGTCGTGGTCGCAGGCACGGTCGTGGTCGTAGCCGGGACCGTGGTGGTCGTGGCCGGGACCGTGGTGGTCGTGGCCGGGACCGTGGTGGTGGTGGCCGGGACCGTGGTGGTGGTGGCCGGGACCGTGGTGGTGGTGGCGACGCCGCCGAAGGACAGGGTGTGGTGGGAATTGAAGTTGCCGCTGGTGGACGTGGCCTGGATGAAGCAGTCGACTCCGGCCGTGTTGCAGTCCACGCCGGCGCCGCTGCCGGCGTCGCTGAACGTTCGCGTCACGGTCACGGTGGCCATGAACGTGCCCGCGCCGTCGCTGGTGAAGTTGCCGAGGCTGGGTGAGAGTGCGGTGGTGCCGCTAGGCAGTTCCGCGGCCTGGACGAGCAGGCCGGTCACGCCGACGCCGTTGTTGGCGAACCCGGCCCCCGTGACCTGGATCGACTGCGAGTCGGCGAGGTTCTGGCCGTCGTCGGGGCTGACGTCGACGGTGCGGGTGGGCTGGTCGGCCGACTCGGGCCCCGCCAACGCGACGCCGACCCCGCTGACGGTCATGGCGATGAACAGGGCGAGCACGGCCCGCTGGCGGCGGAGGAGAGGGTTCATGAGGCGATCCTGGTTCGTGAGAGGTGCATGGCGGATGTCATCGAGTTCCCGCTTCCTGGCCGGTAACCAGCGGTCACGGTATTCCCGTTACCCGTTCGAAGCAATCATCCCGGGGTGGTGCAACCCCGTCGGGCGAGTTCGGCGTCGATCCGGGCGTTGAGGTCGGTGCGGTAGCGCTCGATCGTTGCGCTCTGGGAGGGATTGGCGGCGGCTGCGGCGTCGAGCGCGGCATTGGCGGCCACCCGACTGGCCCGCAGGGCGTCACAGACCTCCGTACCCAGGGTGGTGGTCGTCGTGGCCGCCAGCGTCGTCGACGTCGTCGGCGGGAGGGTGGTGGTCGTCGGCGGGAGGGTGGTGGTCGTCGGCGGCAGGGTGGTGGTCGTCGTCGGGAGGGTGGTGCTCGTCGAGGTCGTGGTCGACGTCGAGGACGTCGTGACCGCTCCCGTGAAGGCGATGTGGTGGGCGCCGGAGCGGCTCTCGTTGCCGACGGTCATGTTGGCGAGGATCACACACGTCGTGACCAGGCAGTTGACCGGCTGGCCGCCGGTGGAGATGAACGCGGCCCGGACGACGAAGTCGACCGGGATGGTCGAGGGGTCGTTCGGGGTGAGCGGCGCCCCCACCGGGTTGAACTCGCCGTTGCTGCCGGTGGTGAAGGAGCCCGTCGGCGCCTCACAGAGGGAGAGGTCGGTGGTGCACTGTCGCAGGGTGCCCCCCGTGGCGTCGGCCCCGAAGCGCCGGCCGGTCACCGACACCGTCTGGCCGGAGGCGAGGTTGTCGCTCGGCGTCACCAGGAGCTGGGGGTCGATGAAGCGAGGGTCGGGGAACGGCGGCAGGACAGGCTCATAGCTGTCGGCGAATGCTGCGCCCACGACACCGACGAGCATGGCGAGCAAGATGACGAGGAATGCGGGGCGACGTGCGGTCCGCCTGTTCAATTTCGTGTCCTCCCGTGGTCCGGCATCGCGCAGGCTAGGCGGTGCTTGGGCGCTCGTGCAACGATCATGGGCCGGAAATCCTGGCGCCGGCGTTCGCGGTCTCCTGGCTCAGGAGGAACCCACCGTAGGCCAAAGCCGCGGCCAGTCCCACCGCCAGCCACGCGCCGACGGCAAGGAAGTCGTCGTTGGCCAGCAGCTTGGCGACGACCAACCCGAGCACGATCGCCCCGGCGACGAGGTGGATCTGCTCGATCCGGGGTACTGCCGCCGAAAGCCTGGCTGCCACGAGATCGGCGACCATGAGCGCGGCGATTACCGCGGCGGCAATGCCGAACACGGCATTCGGGCTCTGGACCCCCCGCCGCCGGAGGTGGAACGAGGGCAGCTCGATCCCGAACTGCCGCAGCTCGGAGACATCGACGCCGAAGTCGTGCCAGGGCGCGAGAACGAGATCGAGGACCAGCAGCGTGCCGGCCACGATGACCGTTGTCTCGCCGCGGGACAACCTGCGCCGGCGCAGCGTCAGGCTGTCAGCGGTCATGGTACAGATGCGACAGGTTGTGCTCCCGGTCGGGTCGGCGCGATCTCTGGGTGCAGGGTTCGGTTTCCCGGTTCCGATCCAGATTCTGTCTGATGGTCGCTGGTGGGCGGGCGAGATTCAATAGTCGTGCATCACATCTAGATGCGGTTCGAGACTAGAGGGTCCCAGGCTACGGTGAGCCCATGAGGGTGGTCGCGGGCCTCGCCGGCGGGCGCCGGCTCCAGGCGCCGGCCGGGCGGAAGGTGCGCCCGACGAGCGAACGGGTCCGGGAGGCGCTGTTCAATGCCCTCGGCAGCATGGACGCCATCGCCGGCGCCTCGGTGCTCGACCTGTTCGCCGGCTCCGGCGCGCTGGGGATCGAGGCCCTGTCCCGGGGGGCGGCGTCGGCGACCTTCGTGGAGGCCGACGCCCGGGCCGTCGCCGCGGTCAAGGCGAACCTCTTGGCCACAGGGTTGGGGGAGCGGGCACGGGTCGTGCAGTCCGACGTGGTGCGGTTCCTATCGCACCCACCGCCGGCTCCGGTGGACCTCGCCTTCGCCGACCCGCCATATGCCTTTTCTGGCTGGGCCGACGTGCTCGATCGCCTGCCTGCTGCGCTGGTGGCCGTCGAGGCCCGGTCCCATCTGGACCTGGGCCCGGCGTGGCGACCGGTGCGGTCGAAGCGCTACGGCGACACCGTCATCATCCTGGCCCGCCGCGTCGGCCCGGCCGTATCATGAGGGTCATGTCGGTTCTGCCTTCCTCGCACAGGGCCCTTCACCGGTTCACCGTCGACGACTACCATCGGATGGCCGACGCTGGCGTACTTGGCGAGGACGACCGCGTTGAGCTCATCGAGGGGGAGATCGTCGAGATGGCGCCCATCGGGCCCCTGCACGCCAGCCGGGTCAAGCGGGTCGCCCGCTTCTTCCACCGCCAGATGGGAGACCGGGTGATCGTCTCGGTACAGGATCCGGTGCGGCTCGGCGATCTTTCCGAGCCCCAGCCCGACCTCGCCCTCCTCCGCCCGCGAAACGACGACTACGCCGGCGCGCACCCCACTGCCGACGACGTGCTGCTGGTGGTGGAGGTGGCCGACTCCAGCGTGGCCTACGACCGCAACGTCAAGATGCCGCTCTATGCCGCGCACGGCATCGTCGAGGTCTGGTTGGTGGACCTGGCCGCCGGCATCGTCGAGGTGTGGTCCGAGCCCGGTCCGGTCGGCTACGGCAACATCCGGCGGGTGGGGGCCGGCCGCTCCCTCAGCCCCCAGGCCTTCCCCGACGTGAGCGTCGCCGTCGACGACCTGCTCGCCTGATGCCGAAGGCGCTCATACCTGGTTCGTTCGACCCCGTCACCTTCGGCCACCTCGACGTGATCGAGCGCACGTCCCGGCTTTTCGACCACGTCCTGGTGGCGGCGGTGGGAAACCCGGGGAAGGCACCCCCGCTGTTCAGCCTCGACGAGCGCCAGGCAATGCTGACCGAGGTCACCTCGCACCTGTCCAACGTGGAGGTCGACGCCTTCGAGGGGCTGCTGGTGGACTTCGCCATGGCCCGAGGGGTGAACGCGTTCGTCAAGGGCCTACGGGCCGTGTCCGACTTCGACGTCGAGCTGCAGATGGCCCAGATGAACGAGCGCATGTCGGGCATCGCCACCCTGTTCTTCCCGACCGCCCCCGAGCACTCGTTCCTGTCGTCCAGCCTGGTCCGGGAGGTTGCCCGCTTCGGCGGCGACGTGTCGTCGATGGTGCCGGGCCCCGTGGCCCAGCGGTTGAAGGAGCGGTTCGGAGCCTGATGCACCTGATGCAGTAATCTATGCATCATGCGCACCACGGTTTCGATCGACGATCACCTGCTGGCGGCGGCCCGTGACCGGGCGCAGGCCCGCGGTCAGACGCTGAGCCAGATCCTGGAGGACGCCCTGCGTTCGGAGCTGGTCCGAGATGCGGGCGGCGAACGCCCGAAGGTCCCTGTCTTCACCGCCGGCACCGGCGCCCGTCCCGGGATCGACCTGAGCTCGAACCGGGCCATCCACGCCGTGCTCGACGAGGAGAAGGGCCTCGACGAGCTGCGGTGATGGTCCTCGATGTCAACGTCGTCGTCGCCGCTCACCGCCAGGACCATCCGGCGTTCGCCGAGGTCCGGCCGTGGTTCGACCACTTGGTGGCCGGCGATGACCGCTTCGGGGTGCCGGCGCCGGTGTGGGCGTCGTTCGTCCGCATAACGACGAACCGTCGGATCTTCGACGTGCCGACTTCGCTCGACGATGCCTTCGCCTTCCTGCGGGCCGTCCGAGGGCAGCCCCATCACGTGGAGGTCGTCCCGGGAACCCGGCATCTCGGCCTGTTCGAGCGGCTCTGTCGTGACGGCGAGGCGGCGGGTGATCTCGCGGCTGACGCCTACCTGGCGGCGATTGCCATGGAATCGGGTGGCGAACTGGTCTCCCTCGACCGCGATTTTGCCCGCTTCCCGGGCCTTCGGTGGCGCCGTCCGGGCCTGGCGCCGGGCGAGGGGGACTGAAGGCAACGGGACCATCGGCGGTTCCATCGCGAGTCGATGCCGCCGGCCCCCACCCCGGCTACGGTGAGTGTGTGATCGTCCCCGACCGCCACGGCGAGGCGATGGACACCGAGGTCCTGCTCCGGCGGGTGCTCGACCTGGTGAACTCCGCGCCCAAGATGCCCCTGTCGTCCACCGTGCGGCTGGAGAAGGACGAGGTGGTGGAGATGCTCGAGGAGGCCATCAGCCGCCTCCCCGAAGAGATGCGCCAGGCGCGGTGGCTGCTCAAGGAGCGCCAGGAGTACCTGGCCAAGGTCCAGCGGGAGGGCGACGAGATCCTGGCCGCGGCCCGGGAGCGGGCCGAGCGCATCGTGCAGCGTACCGAGCTGGTGCGGGAGGCCCAGCGGGTGGCCAACCGCACGCTGGAGGAGGCCAACGACGAGGCCCGCAAGCTCAGGCACGCGGCCGAGGACTTCGTCGACCAGAAGCTGGCCAGTTTCGAGATCGTGCTCGAGCGGGTGACGAAGACGGTCGTCGGCGGGCGCCAGAAGCTCCGGGTCGCCCCGCTGCCGGAGGCCGACACCAGCGACCAGATCGCCGCGAACGCCGAGCCCGACTCCGGCGAGGTGTTCTTCGACCAGGACCAGTGGTGACCGGCTATGAGGCCGTTCGTCGTGAATGTCGCCGACCTGGTCAACCGGCCGGGCGCCCGGCGGAGGGAGCGGGTGGAGGGGCTGCTTCCAGGGCCGGTCGTCGTCGTCGACTCCACGCTGCGCGCCGAGGTCCCGGTGGTGGTCGACGTGATGCTGGAATGGGTGTCCGACGGCCTCCTGGCCACCGGGGCGGTGGAGGGCGCATGGGAAGGCCCGTGCCGGCGGTGCCTGAGGCATGTCCAGGGCCCGCTGCGGTCCGAGGTGCAAGAGCTCTTCGAGCCCAACCACCGGGAGGGCGAGACCTACCGGCTCGGCCACGACTTCATCGACCTCGAGCCGCTCACCCTCGAAACCCTCGTCCTCGACCTGCCACTGGCGCCGCTCTGTAGCGTGGACTGCCGGGGCCTGTGCCCCACCTGCGGCGCGGACCTGAACCAGGGGGGATGCGACTGCCCGCAGGCGGAGCCCGACGCCCGGTGGGCGGCGCTGGATGTGCTGCGCCTCGCCGCCGACGAGTAACATCGTCTGCTTATGGCTGTCCCGAAGAAGAAGACGTCCAAGGCCAAGAGCCGCAGCCGCCGGGCCTCGGCGTGGCGCCTGGGCAGCCCGCCCCGCAGCATGTGCCCGCAGTGCCGCCAGGCCAAGCTGCCGCATGTGGTGTGCGCCAACTGTGGCTGGTACGGCGGCCGGCAGGCCATCGAGGTTGATTAATCGCCTTCGCAAGCGGAGCTTGCTCGGCGAGGCAGTTGCGCTGCGGGTGACCGGCGGAGCCGGCCACCCTTCGCCGTGCTCTTTTGGCCGGTAGCCGAAGGAGGCCGCCTCCGGCGGCGTCCGGCGGCCACCGGCATCTAGCGATCCGATGCCGGCCGGCGTGAAGCTGCCTATCGCGGTTGATGTGATGGGGGGGGACAAGGGGCCCGGTGAGATCGTCGCCGGCGCCAGGGAGGCGGCGGCGCGGTTCGGGGTGCCAGTGGTGCTCGTGGGCCGGCCCGAGGACATCGCCGATCCGGGTGAACTCGAGGTGTGGCCGGCCACCGAGGTGATCGACATGGCCGACGACCCCATGCAGGGGGTCCGGCGGAAGAAGGACGCCTCGATGGTGCGGGCGGCCGAGGCGGTGCGCGAGGGCCGGGCCTCGGCGATGGTCAGCGCCGGCAACACCGGCGCGGCGATGGCCAGCGCGCTCCTGCGTATGGGGCGGATCACGGGCGTGGCCCGGCCGGCCATCGCCACCATGCTTCCCGTGCCCGGCTCCAGCCCCACCGTGCTGCTCGACAGCGGGGCCAACGCCGAGTGCACCCCGCCCTGGCTGCTCCAGTTCGCCCAGATGGGCGCGGCCTACGCCGTGTTGCGGCTCGGCAAGGCCGAGCCGGCGGTCGGCCTGCTGTCGATCGGCGAGGAGAAGAGCAAGGGCAACGATCTCGTCAAGGGCGCCCACGCGCTGCTGGCTGGGCCGGGCGCTCTGTCCACCGGCCGGTTCGTGGGCAACGTCGAGGGTCGCGATGTGCTGACCGACGCCGCCGACGTGATCGTCACCGACGGCTTCACCGGCAACGTGGTCCTGAAGACCCTCGAGGGCTCGGTACGGGTCGTGGTGCACGCGTTGCTGGAGGCTATGTCATCCACCGAAGAGGCGCGAGGAGCGGCGAAGGTGCTGCTCCCGGCGCTGCTGCCTCTCCAGGCCGAGCTGGATCCCGACACCTACGGCGGCGCCGCCCTGCTCGGCGTCGACGGGGTGTGCATTATCAGCCACGGCTCGTCGTCGTCGCGGGCCATCGTCAACGCCATTGGCCTGGCGGCAGAGATGGTGGCCGGCGACCTGGTGGGCAGCATTCGCCGGGCCGTCACGGCCCGGTAGGTCTCCCGTCGCGTTCACAAGCGCACAAGCGCGAGCACCGGTACACTCTGTCCGATTTCTATTCCCGAATGAGGAGCGTTTGCGGCCTGTGCCTGCCGAAACCGACGTCGAGCAGGGTCCGCTGGAGCGCCCCGAAGTCCTCCAGCTGGTCCGAGACCGCCTTGCGGACATTCTTGAGATCGACCCGTCCAGCATTGCCGAGGGGGCGTCGTTCACCAACGACCTCGACGCCGACTCGCTGGCCATGATCCAGCTGGTGGAGGACCTTGAGAGGGAGCTCGGTGAGCGCGTCGGCGGCTTTCGCATCGAGGACGAAGACCTCGAGGATCTGAAGACCGTCCGCGACGCCGTCGACTACGTGCTGGGTCGCGTCGGCGGAGCGCCGTCCAACTGAGCCGCCCACCCGACCCGGAGGGCTTGCGTTCGCGGCTCGTGCGGCCGTTCGGCGACCCCGAGCTGCTGGCGCGCGCCATGGCCCATCGCTCGTGGTGCGCGGAGGTGCCGGGCAACCTGTCCAACGAGCGGCTGGAGTTCCTGGGCGACGCAGTGCTCGGGCTGGTCGTGACCGACTTCCTCTATCGCCGCTACCCCGACCTTCCCGAGGGCCAGCTCGCCCAGGTCCGAGCGTCGGTGGTCAACGCCGAGGTGCTGGCCGAGGTGGCCGAGGGAATCGACCTGGGCTCCGACCTGCTTCTCGGCAAGGGCGAGGACGCGTCCGGCGGGCGGGAGAAGCCGTCGATCCTGTCCGATGCCATGGAGGCGGTCATCGGCGCGGTCTACATCGACGGTGGTTGGGAGGCGGCCGAGGAGCTCGTGATGCGGCTCCTCGGGGAGCGCATCATCGAGGGCGCCGCCGGCCCCGGCGGGCACGATTTCAAGACGCGGCTGCAAGAGCTGTCGGCCCGGGTCTACGAAGAGCTTCCCCGCTACCACCACGTTTCCGAGGGCCCGGACCATGCCAAGCGGTTCGTGGCGACGGTGTCGGTCAACGGCGAGTCGGTCGGCAGGGGCGAAGGTCGGTCCAAGAAGCAGGCCGAGCAGGTTGCGGCCCGCATGGCCTG
>JBPCLE010000108.1:0-17756 GCA_051003575.1 Acidimicrobiales bacterium
CTGTCGACGATCACGGCTGCGCCGGCTGCCACGGGTGGGTCCCGCCAGCACCAGTGCGGCGGGATGCCGGCCAGCCCCCTACTCCTCGCTCGGCCCGCCGGCGGCCGCCCGCCGCTTGATCTCATCGACCACGCCGGCATCGGCCAGCGTGGTGGTGTCGCCCAGGTCGCGGCCCTCGGCCACGTCGCGCAGCAGGCGACGCATGATCTTGCCGCTGCGGGTCTTGGGCAGGTCGTCGGTGAAGATCACCGTGCGGGGGCGGGCCACGGCGCCGATCTTCTTGGTCACGTGCCGGCGCAGCGCCTCGCCGTGCTCGTCGTCGGCGACGGCGCCGGCCTTGAGGGTGACGAAGGCGATGATGGCCTGGCCGGTCGTGTCGTCCTTCGCACCCACGACGGCGGCCTCGGCCACCGTGGGGTGGTCGACGAGCGCCGATTCCACCTCGGTGGTCGACACCCGGTGCCCGGAGATGTTCATCACGTCGTCGACGCGGCCCATGAGCCAGAAGTAGCCGTCGTCGTCGACCCGGGCGCCGTCGCCGGCGAAGTAGCGGCCGGCGAAGCGGGACCAGTAGGTGTCGTGGTAGCGCTCGGGGTCGCCGTAGATACCCCGGAGCATCGCCGGCCACGGGCGGGTCAGCGTGAGGTAGCCGCCGCCGGTGGAACACCCGTTGCCGGCGTCGTCGACGACCTCGGCGCCGATGCCCGGCAGCGGGAACGTCGCCGACCCCGGCCGGAGCGTGGTGGCGCCGGGCAGGGGCGAGATCATGATGGCGCCGGTCTCGGTCTGCCACCAGGTGTCGACGAGGGGGCAGCGGCCGCCACCGATGTTCTCGTGGTACCAGATCCACGCCTCGGGGTTGATGGGCTCGCCCACCGATCCCAGCACCCGCAGGGATGTGAGGTCGTGGGCCTCGGGGTACTCGGTGCCCCACTTCATGAACGTGCGGATCGCGGTGGGGGCGGTGTAGAGGATGGTGACCTTGTAGCGCTCGATGATCGACCACCACCGGTCCTTCTGGGGGAAGTCGGGGCTGCCCTCGTACATCACCGACGTGGCCCCGTTGGCCAGCGGCCCGTAGACGATGTAGCTGTGGCCGGTGACCCACCCCACGTCGGCCGCGCACCAGTAGACATCGCGCTCCGCGTGAAGGTCGAACACGTACTTGTGGGTGAACGCCACCTGGGTGAGGTAGCCGCCCGTCGTGTGCATGATGCCCTTGGGCTTGGCCGTGGTGCCCGAGGTGTACAGGAGGTACAGGAGGTCCTCGGAGCCCACCGGCTCGGGGCCGACGCCGGCCTCCTCGTCGGTCACGCCGGCCACAAGTTCGTGCCACCACTTGTCGCGGCCGTCGTCCCAGGCGATGGGCTGCTCGGTGCGGCGCAGGACCACCACGTGGTCGATCGACGGCGCCTCGGCCACGGCGGCGTCGGCGTTGTCCTTGAGGGGGATGACCTGGCCCCGCCGCCACCCGCCGTCGGCGGTGATCAGCACCTTGGCCTCGGCGTCGTTGATCCGGTCTCGCAGGGACTCGGAGGAGAAGCCGCCGAAGACCACCGAGTGGGGCGCGCCCAGGCGGGCGCAGGCCAGCATGGCCACCGGTAGCTCGGGCACCATCGGCATGTAGATGGCTACCCGGTCGCCCTTGGCCACGCCGAGCGACCGCAGGACAGCGGCGAAGCGGGCGACGTCGGCCTGGAGGCCGGCGTAGGTGATCGTGCGGGTGTCGCCCGGCTCGCCCTCCCAGTGGATGGCGACCCTGCCGCCCCGGCCGGACTCGACGTGGCGGTCGACGCAGTTGTACGCCACGTTCAGCTTCCCGCCGACGAACCACTTGGCGAACGGGAGGTCCCACTCGAGGATCGTGTGCCACTCCTCGGACCAGTCGAGCAGGTCGAGCGCCTGGCGGGCCCAGAAGCCCTGCCAGTCCCGGCCGGCGTCGTCGTACATCCACCCGTCGACGACGAGCGCCTCGGCCTTGAACGCCTTCGAAGGCGGGAATCGCCGCTCCTCCAGCTGGAAAGCCTCGATGGCAGGAGGGTCGGCCATGGTTGGGAGCCTACCCACCCTCTTCCTGGGTAGCCTCCCCGGCGTGGACAGCCCCGGCGCGCTGCAGTGCACCCGCCATCTCACGCCGACCCGCATCACATGCGTGACGTGCGACACCCCAATCTGCCCGGTGTGCGCAATTCGCACCGAGGTCGGCCTGAAGTGCCCCGACCATGCCAGCAGGCCGTCGGCACCCACCCGCAGCAAGTGGTCGGCCTTGGCTGTGTTGCTGGTCCTGGTGGCGATCGTCGGGTTCTCCCAGCTGGCCCGGTCCACCGGCCGGGGCGACCCTTCGACGCCCCGCTGCCCCACCGAGACCGCTCCCGACGTCGGCATCGGCTCCTCCGGCGGCGGGCACTGGCGGGAGATGTCGCCCACCAGCCTGTGCGGCCGCTACGACGCCTCCGCCGTCTGGACCGGCCAGGAGCTGCTGGTCTGGGGTGGGGAGAGCTGCGCCGGCGCCGCCTGCCCCAACGATCGGGCCCCCCACCTCGGCGACGGCGCGGCCTACAACGTCGCCAACGACGCCTGGCGGAAGCTGGCCGACTCGCCGCTCCCCAACCGGGAGGCGGCGGCCACGGTGTGGACCGGCACCGAGATGCTGGTGTGGGGCGGCACCACGGGCCAGACCCTCCTGGCCGACGGGGCGGCCTACGACCCGGCGGAGGACACGTGGCGCCCGCTCGCGGCCTCGCCGCTGTCGCCCCGCACCGGCTCGGCCGCAGCCTGGACCGGCCGGGAGATGGTGGTGTGGGGCGGCAGCGATACGGCCGACGGCGCCGCCTACGACCCCGCCGCCGACCGGTGGCGCCCGATCGCCACCGGCCCCCTGACAGGGCGCTCCCTACCGGTCGTGAGCTGGACCGGCCGGGAGCTGATCGTCTGGAGCGGGAGCAGGTTCCGCGACGGCGCCGCCTACGACCCGGCCGGCGACCGCTGGCGCACGATCGCCGCCTCCCCGCTCGCCGGCCGCTTCGCAGCAGCCTCGGTGTGGACCGGTCGGGAACTGCTGGTGTGGGGCGGCGACTCCGAGCAGACCTTCGTCACCGACGACGGCGCCGCCTACGACCCGGCCACCGATCAGTGGCGGCCGTTGCCGCCGGCGCCGGTCGGTGCCCGCGCCGCCGCCGCCGTGGTCTGGTCGGGCCGGGAGATGATCGTGTGGGGAGGCGTAGGCCAACCCGGTGCCGGCGAGAACAGCCCGCTGGACACGATCGTCGAGCGCCGCACGCTGCTGTCGCCGGTGAACGACGGCGCGGCCTACGACCCCGCCGTCAACCGCTGGCGCACGCTGGAGCCGGTGCCGCTCCTGGGCCGGGGCTTCCCGGTGGCGGCGTGGGACGGGCAGGGGATGCTCGTGTGGGGTGGGCTGGTGGTGGTCAGCTCGCCGGCATCGGCCGCCGAGGGCGTGCGCTACACGCCCTGAGCCCACTCCAGCACCCGGAAGGCGCCCAGGCCGGTCTCGTCGGTGAGGGCGGCGGCCTCGTGGACGCGGCTGCGGGACTTCAGCGCCTGGAGGTCGCCGATGTGGGCCCGCTCGTGCCACGCCCGGCGGGCCTCGGCTGCCAGCTCGTCGATGCCGTGGGCCCGGAGGAACTCGGCCTGGCTGCGGTTCGAGGCCGGCGCCGGCAACTGGTCGACGGCGACCTCGCAGGTGATGTCCTGTCGGCCCAGGTCGACAAGGGGGTGCGAGCCCCGGCCATGGTTCCGGTAGGTGCGGGCCCAGTCGGTCCACGGCCGGCGGGCCATCGACTCGGTCGTGTCGGCGTAGTCGATGGCCACGACCCGCCCCGGACGGGCCAGCGCCCGGGCACGCTCGACCCACTCGCGGGCGGCCCGCTGGACCGGCACGCGCCCGCCGACGGGCCCGTCGAAGGGCTGACGCCCGGCGACGGGCGAATCGAAGGAACCGACCGGCACGAGCACCTCGGCCAGCGCGGCGTCGACCTGCACCTCCGCCCAGCCGCCGGCCGTGCGCTCCAGGAGCCCGAAGGGGAGGTTGTCGAGCAGCTCGTTGGCGAGCACGACGCCGGCGAACGGCGCCCCCGGAATGGTGGCCACCGACTCGACGCCGGCCGGGTGCCCGGCCCGCAGGGCAGCGGCGCGTTCGACCGCGATATACCGCAGCGCCGGCCCGCACGCCGGCGCGGCGGCGAGCACCGATCGGGCCAACGTGCCCCGGCCGGCGCCGGCCTCGACCACGGTGAACGGCTCCGGCTCGCCCAGCTCCGACCACCAGGCGTCGAGGGCCCGTGCCAGCACCGCGCCGAACAGGGGGCCGACCTCCGGGCTGGTGAGGAAATCGCCGGCCCGGCCCGCGGACCCGCCGGTCTCATAGAACCCGAACTGGGGGTGGTAGAGGGCCAGCTCCACCACCTGGTCGAAGCCGAGCGGCGCCCGGCCGGCGACCAGCTCCCTCAGGGGATCAGCGACGCCAGATCCCCGAAGTTGGCGAATGTCTGGGGGTACACGCCGACGGCGACGACCACGACTGCGCTGATGGCCAGGGCGGTGATGAGCGGCGCCGGCACCCGGATGCGGGTGGTGTCGCCGTCGGGCACCGGGTTCATCCACATCTCCTTGGCGATGGCAGCGTAATAGAACAGCGCGATCACCGAGTTGACGGCCACGACCACGCCGAGCAGCAGCGCCCACGGCGTGCCGGCGTCGATCACCGCCCGGAACACGAAGAACTTGGCCCACAGCCCGGCCAGCGGCGGGATACCCGCAAGCGAGAAGAGGAAGATCGTCATGATCACAGCCAGGCCGGGGGCGTACTCGTAGAGCCCGCCGTAGGAGCTGATCTCGCCCGACCGCGTCTTGCGGGCCACGGCGATGACGACGGCGAAGGCTCCGAGGTTCATGGCCGCGTACACGAGGAGGTAGACCACCACGGCCGTAAAGGCCGACTGCCCTGCCGCCCCGCCCGACCCGGCCACGGCCAGGGGCACCAGGATGTAGCCGGCCTGGGCGATGGACGAGTAGGCCAGCATCCGCACGATGTTCGTCTGGCGGAGGGCGACGAGGTTCCCGACCGTCATGGTCAGGGCGGCCAGGATGCCGAACATCGGGCCCCAGATGTCGTCCCGGCCGAAGAAGCCGATGAAGATCAGCTGCAGCAGAGCGACGAACCCGCCGGTCTTGGACGCGACCGACAAGAACGCGGTGACCGGGGTCGGCGCGCCCTCGTAGGTGTCGGGCGCCCACGAGTGGAACGGGACGGCGGAGACCTTGAAGGCGAAGCCCACGATGATGAACACGATGGCCAGGGTGACCATGGGCTGCTCGGCGGCGTTGCCCGCCATCTGCTCGCCGATCTCGGCGAGGATCGTGGTGCCCGTGAACCCGTAGATCAGGGACATGCCGTAGAGCATCACGGCCGAGGCCAGCACGCCCAGGAGGTAGTACTTGAGCGACGCCTCGTTGCTCTTGAGGTCGCGCTTGCGCCAGCCGGCCAACATGTAGGCGGGGATCGAGAGCGTCTCCAGGGCGACGAAGATGGTGATGAGATCGCGCGACGACGACATCACGACCATGCCCAGCAATGAGCACAGCAGGAGGAAGTAGAACTCGCCCTCGTAATAGTCGCCGTCTTCCACGTAGTTGATCGACATCAGCAGGACGACGAAGCCCACGCCGAGGAACAGGGCTTTGAGCACCAGGGCGAAGTTGTCGACCACGTAGGCGCCGCCCACCATGGAGCGGACATCGGTGTCGGAGAGCGCCAGCGACAGGATCGGCACCATCGCCGCCACCAGGCCGAAGGCGGCGATGTTGGGCAACAGCCACTTGCGGGACTGGTCGAGGAAGAGGTCGGCCACCAACACAACCGCGATCACCATCATGAGCACAATCTCGGGCGCGAGCCCGTGATAATCGAGGGTGGGCGGGGTGAAGGGCATGGAGACCTAGCGCCCGCCGCCGGCCGCCGCCGCGGTGCCCAGGGCGTCGACGCCCTTGGTGACGACGGAGACGGCAGGGTCGATCATGTCGAAGAGGAGGTGGGGGAAGATGCCGAACAGCAGGATGCCCACCAGCAGGGGCACCCAGGCGATGTACTCCGGGATGTGGACGTCGTGGATGTGGGCCTTCTCGAACTCCGGCTTCACCGTGCCCATCGCCACCCGCTGCAGCATCCACAGGAGGTAGCCGGCGGCGAACACGGTGCCGATGGCGGCGACCGCCATGTAGGCCCGGAACGTCGCCTCGCTCAGGCCGTCGGCCGGCTGGTAGGCGGACAGGATGGCGGGGAACTCACCCCAGAAGCCGGCCAGGCCTGGCAGGCCGAGGGACGCGAACGTGCAGAACCCGAGGATCCACCCGAGGCGTGGCGCCTGGAGGAGGAGGCCACCGAGCCGGGCCAGCTCGCGGGTGCCGAAGCGCTCCTGGATCGAGCCGGCGATGAAGAAGAGCATGCCGGTGATGAGGCCGTGAGCCACCATCCCGAACACGGCGGCATTGATGCCGAAGTCGGTGAGGGTGGCGATGCCGAGCATCACGAAGCCCATGTGGGCCACCGAGGAGAACGCGATGAGGCGCTTCATATCGCGCTGGGCCAGGCAGCCCAGAGCGCCGTAGATGATGCCGATGACGGCCAGGAGCCCGATCCAGGGCGCCCACGACTTCGCCGCCTCGGGGAGGATCGGGATGGCGAGGCGGATGAACCCGTAGGTGCCCAGCTTCAGGAGGACGGCGGCGAGGATCACCGAACCGACCGTGGGCGCCTCGGTGTGGGCGTCGGGCAGCCAGGTGTGGAACGGGAACATCGGCACCTTGATGGCGAAGCCCATGAAGAGGCCGCCGAAGATGAGCAGTTGGGTGCCGTGGGCGATGGTGCCGCTGGAGGCGATGAGCTCGGGGATGTCGAAGGTCTGGCCCCCCTTGAAGTACAGGGCCAGGAAGCTCAGGATCATCAACGCCGAGCCGAACAGCGTGTACAGGAAGAACTTGATCGCCGCGTACTGGCGGTTGGGGCCGCCCCACACACCGATCATGAAGTACATCGGGAGCAGGACGAGCTCGAAGAAGACGAAGAACAGGATCAGGTCCTGGGCGGCGAAGGTGCCGTTCATGCCCGTCTCCAGGATGAGCCTGAGGATGAGGAACGCCTTCGGGTTGTGCGGCTCGGGGAAGTGGTCCCAGGAGTAGATGACGCACAGGAGCGTGATCACCATCGACAGCACGATCATCGGCAACGAGATGCCGTCGATGCCGATGTGGTACCGACTGTTGATGAGCTGGATCCAGTTGCTGTCGACCTCGTACTGCATCGAGCCGGCGTTGCCGTAGTCGAACCCGAACAGCAGCGAGATGCCGACCACGGTGGTGGCCGCGGTGACCAGCAGGGCGACCGCCTTCAGCATGTCCTCGCGGTCTCGCGGGATCACCGCCAGCAGCACAGCTCCCACGATCGGCAGGAAGATCGCAGCGGTCAGCACGGTGTGTTGCTCAACATTGTCTTTCGGGACTCCCTCACGTCAGGACCACGAGGCCCATCGCCAAGACCGCCACCGCACCGAACAGCAGCGCGGCGTATTGCTGCACGCGCCCCGTCTGGAGATGGCGCAGGATGCTGCCGCCCTCCTCCGCCGAGAGGCCGGCGCCGTTGACGGCACCGTCGATAATCCGCTGGTCGATCACCTCGTACACCACATGGGCGGTCCGCTGCGCCCCCTTGCCGACCCCGTTGACGACCCCGTCGAGGATGTTCTGGTTGACCCAGTACGCGGCGCGGGCGATCGGGTACTGGATGCCGCGGACGATGCCGAGGAAGAGGTCGTCGAGGTAGTACTTGTTGACGAGGATCCGGTGGCCGACCTTCAGCACTGGGACCCGGTCGGACAGCCCGCTGAGCGCGCCGCGGAAGTAGTAGGCCGACGCGGCGGCGATGCCGAGGAGGGCGATAGCCAGCGAGCCCACGGCAAGGGCCGGGTTGAACTCGTGCGCGTGCAGGAAGGGCTCGACACCCTCGACCTCGAACTCGACCCAGCCGTGGAACAGCTCGATGCCTGGGGCGTTGAGGAGCCCGGCCAGGACTGCGGGGACGGCCAGGATCCGGAGCGGCCAGGCCATCGACGGCGGCGACTCGTGGGGGTGGCCGTGGCCCCGGTACTCGTCGGCGAAGATCAGGTAACAGGCGCGGGTCATGTACGCCGCCGTCATGAAGGCGCCGATCAGGCCCACGACCAGCATCAGTGGGAACCCGTTCTCCGATGCCCCGAGCAGGATCTCGTCCTTGGACCAGAAGCCGGCGAGCGGGAAGATGCCGGCGAGGGCGACCGACCCGATCAAGAAGGTCTTGTACGTGGTGGGCATGAATTTTCGCAGGCCCCCCATCTCGCTCATGTTGTTGGAGTGGACGGCGTGGATGAGCGAACCGGAGCCCAGGAACAGCAGGGCCTTGAAGAAGGCGTGGGTGAACAGGTGGAAGACCGCCGCCGTCCACGCCCCGACCCCGAGGGCCATGACCATGTAGCCGAGCTGGCTGACCGTGGAGTAGGCGAGCACCTTCTTCACGTCGTCCTGCACGAACGCCAGCAGGGCGGCGATGATCACCGTGATGGCGCCGATGATGGCCACCAGGTTGATACCGCCGGCCTCGATGGAGAACCCGGCGAAGAACACCCCGTAGAGGCGGGCGATCAGGTAGACGCCGGCCACGACCATGGTGGCGGCGTGGATCAGCGCCGAGACCGGCGTGGGGCCGGCCATGGCGTCGGGCAACCACACGTGGAGCGGGAACTGGGCGCTCTTGCCCATGACGCCGAGGAAGAGGAGGCCGGCGCCGACCAGGAGCGTGCCGTGGCCGATGCCGCCGGTGAGGGCCTCGTGGTTGAGGTGCTCGATATCGAAGCTGCGGCCGGCGGCGAAGAACAGGACGATGATGCCGGTCAACAGGCCGACGTCGCCCGTGCGGGTGGTGATGAAGGCCTTGATGGCGGCGCTGGAGTTGACCCCCTCCTCCCACCAGTGGCCGATGAGCATGAACGAGCACAGGCCGACCAGCTCCCAGCCGATCAGGAGCTGGAGGGTGTTGTCGGACACGACCAGCAGGAGCATTGCTGCGGTGAAGAGGGAGAGGGCGGCGAAGAAGTAGGTGTACCGCCGGTCGCCGTGCAGGTACCCGGTGGAGTACACGTGCACCAGCAGTGAGATGAAGGTTACGACGACCAGCATCATCACGGTGAGACCGTCGACGTGGTAGCCGGCGCCGAACTGGACACCCCCGAGCTCGAACCACTCGTGGTGGCCCTGCACCGCGTGGCGGGGCACGTCCTTGCCGATCCACTCGAGGGCGCCCAGCAGCGAAATGACGAAGGACGCGGTGAGGGCGGCGATGCCCACCTCGGCGCCCTTCTTCGGCAGGCGCTTGCCGAAGAACAGGATGACGACGAAGGAGATGGCCGGGATGAGGGGGATGAGCCAGGCTTTGTCCAGCATGGAGCGGCGGTCCTAGCCCTTCATCAGGTCGAGCTCGTCCAGGTCGATGTCGGCCCGGTTGCGGAAGATCAGCAGGACGATGGCGAGCCCCACGCCGACCTCGGCGGCGGCGATGGTGATCACGAAGAGCGAGAAGACCTGGCCGATCACGTTGTCGCGGAAGGCGCCGAAGGCGATGAGGTTGATGTTCACCGCGTTGAGCATGAGCTCGATCGACATCAGCACGAGCACCGCGTTCCTGCGGGCCAGTACGCCGTAGACGCCGAGGCAGAACAGGACGGCGGCGAGGAGCAGGAACTGGTTCAGGTACATGGTGCCTCTCAGTCCCGTCTTGCCAGGGCGACGGCGCCGACGAGGGCGGAGAGCAGGAGGATCGATGCCACCTCGAAGGGGATCACGAAGGCTCCGAAGATGGAGTCGCTCACCTCGGCCGTGCGGCGGATGGCGTGGGTGCCGACCTTCTGACCGCCGAACGCGTCGAGCAACACCGCGCCGAGCGAGCCGAGGAGGAACAAGGCCACCAGGGCCGCCAGCAGGCGCTGATCGTTGTCGAGCTCGGCGTCGCGCCCGATCGGGGCCCGGGTGAGCATGACCCCGAAGAGCAGGAGCACGACCACGGCGCCGATGTAGACGAGCACCTGGACCCACGCCACGAACTCGGCGGCCAGCAGGATGTAGAGGCCGGCGGCGCCGGCCAGCACGATGGCCAGGAATAGCGCGGCGCGCACGACGTTCTGGGTGGTCACCAGCCGGAACGCGGCGACGACCATCACCAGGGCAAGGATGCCGAAGACGACGTTCTGGGCCACCATCGCGGGGACGCTAGCTCCTACTTCTTCTTGACCGCCCCGGCCTCGAGGGCCGGGGGATCGGGGACGGTGACCATCCACTCGCCGAGCCGGTCCTTGTCGTGGAGCAGGTCGGCGATGGTGGATTCGGAGTATTCGTACTCGGGCGTCCAGAACAGGGCATCGAAGGGGCAGACCTCCACGCAGATGCCGCAGTACATGCAGAGGGCGTAGTCGATGTCGAAGCGGTCGAGCGCGTTGACCGTACGGGGCTTGCCCCCCTCACGGCGGGGCGGACGCTTCTCCTTGTGACCCTCGATGTAGATGCACCAGTCCGGGCACTCCCGGGCGCACAGCATGCAGACCGTGCAGTTCTCCTCCTTCAGGGCGATCACGCCCCGGGTGCGAGGAGCCAGGTCTTCCTTCTCGTGGGGGTACTGCACCGTGACCGCGCCCTTGGTCCAGGTGTCGATCATGGTCTTGAACGTGACCCCGAGGCCCTTGGCGAAACCGGGAATGTCTGGCATGGGCTAGAGCACCACCTTGGGAGCACGGATCACAGGAAGACCTTGAACATCGCAGTGACCATGATGTTGACGAGGGAGAGAGGGATGAGGAACTTCCAGGCGAAGGCCTGGAGCTGGTCCTCGCGGAAGCGGGGGAACGTGAACCGGATCCAGAAGATGAGGAAGGCGATCAGCATCACCTTCGCGCCCAGGACCACCGGGCCCAGCACGTCGGCCATGATCCCGGTCTTGAAGAAGGGCTGGTACCAGCCGCCGAAGTAGAGGGTGGCGGCGATCGCCGACAGGGCGAAGGCGGTGCCGAACTCCGCCATGAAGAAGATGAGGAAGCGGAACCCGGAGTACTCGGTCATGTAGCCGGCAATGAGCTCCGACTCGGCGACAGGCATGTCGAACGGGGTCTGGGTCAGCTCGGCCTGGGCCGCGGCGAGGAAGATGCCGAACCCAACGATCTGGGTGAGGATGAACGGGTTGCCGAACGCGGTGATCCCGAAGATGGCCCCGTTGGCCTGGGCGCCGACGATGCCCTGGAGGCTCATGGTGTTGGCCTGGATGACCACGCCGACCACGGCCAGGACCAGGGGCAGCTCGTAGGCGATGAGCTGGCCGGCGGCCCGCAGGGATCCCAGGAGGGCGAACTTGTTGGCCGACGCCCAGCCCGCCATGAGGATGCCGATCACGCTGAGCGAGGAGACGGCGAGGGCGTAGAAGATGCCCACGTCGAGGTCCTGCACGACCAGGCGGGGGCCTGCGGGCACCACGATGTAGAGCAGGAAGGTGGAGATCAGCACGACGATCGGGGCCAGGGTGAAGACCCGCCGGTCGGCCTCGCCGGGGATGATGTCCTCCTTCTGGATGAACTTGATCCCGTCGCCGATGAGCTGGAACCACCCGTGGTAGCCGCCAGGGTCCATGGGGCCCATGCGGCTCTGCATGTGCGCCATCATCTTCAGGAGGAAGACGTAGCCGAGGATGACCGCCGCCGCGGGGATGACCGACAGCACGATGACCGTCTTGAGAATGGTGAGCTGCCAGTACGGCAGCTCGAGCGCGAGCATGGTCATCGCACCGTCCCCCCGGGCTGCACGCGCTGGACACTAGTGACGTGCCTCACGTGTGCGCCAAAGCCGGTGAGATCGGGCACGGCTAGCGGTCGATGTCGCCGAGGATGAAGTAGAGGCTCGAGAGGATGGTGATGATGTCGGGAACGTAGACGCCCTTCAGCAGCCACGGCACGATCGAGATGTTGTGGAACGACGCGGAGCGGATCTTCACCCGGAAGGGGCCAAGGCCGCCCTGGCTGACGATGTAGTAGCCCATCTCGCCGAGCGGGTTCTCGGTGTGGGCCCATGCCTCGCCGGCGGGCACCTTGATGATGCGAGGCACCTTGGCCTGGATCGGCCCGGACGGAAGGCCGTCGAGGAGCTGGTCGACGATGAGGGTGGCTTCGCGGGTCTCCTGGAGCCGGACCCAGTACCGGGCGAAGGAATCGCCGTCGGGGTGGGTCCAGACCTTCCAGTCGACCTCCTTCCACGCCAGCTTCGAGGGTGCGTCGCGCCGGAGGTCCCAGTCGACGCCGCTGGCTCGGATGTTGGCGCCCGAGAGGCCGTAGGACAGCCCGATGTCGGCCGGGATGACCCCGACGCCACGGGTACGGGCCTCGAAGATCTCGTTGCCCATCAGGAGGGTCTCGAGCTGGTCGCAGTACCCCCGGATGCGCCGCATCGCCTCCTTGGTCTCAGCGATCCAGCCCTTGGGCAGGTCGTCCTTGAGGCCGCCGATACGGTCGAAGTTGGGGTGGAAGCGCCCGCCCGTGGCCTCCTCGATGAGGTTGAGCACGTACTCGCGGTCGCGGAAGGCGAAGAAGACCGGCGTGATGGCGCCGAGCTGGACGCCCATCTCGCCGATGAACAGGGTGATGTTGGCGATCCGGCTCAGCTCGAAGAGGATCGTGCGGATCCACTGGGCCCGCGGCGGGGCCTCGACCTCCATGAGGTCCTCGGCGGCCAGGATGAACGGCACCTCGTTGGCGAAGGAGGAGAGCCAGTCGATCCGGTTGACGAGGGTGTTGATCTGGGGGTAGGTACGGACCTCGGTGAGCTTCTCGTAGCCCCGATGCATGTAGCCGCAGATCACGTCGGCCTTGACCACCTGCTCGCCGTCGAGCTTGGCCACGATCCGCAGGGTGCCGTGGGTGGCCGGGTGCTGCGGACCGAGGTTGAGGGTCATCTCCTCGGTCTGGAGCTCGACGGCCAGGCGGGCGTCGGCCGCCTGGGCGGCGATGTAGGAGAGCCGCTGCTGGTCGGTGACCGCCATCTAGTCGTCGCCCTTGTAGGTGGCCGGGAACTGCTCCACGTCGACGAGGCCGGGCCACGGCTTGACCTCGCGGGCAAGGAGCGGGAAGTCCTTACGCATCGGGAAACCCTCGAACTCACCGGGCAGGTAGAGCTTGATCAGGTTGGGGTGGCCGGTGAACTGGAAGCCGTACATCTCCCAGGTCTCCCGCTCGCACCAGTCGGCGCCGGGGTACTCGGTGATCCAGGAGTCGACGGTGGGGCTGGCGTCGTCGAGGTCGGCCTTCAGGGTGACCCCGATGTGGCGGATGGTGGAGTACAGCCGGGCCACCACCTGGAACCTGGTGTCGCCGCCGGCGAACCCGGTGACGATCTCGGCCCCGGGGACAGGCTGGGGCTCTTCCTCGGCGACGTCCTCGGCGGGGATGGCGCCCTCGTCGTCGGCATCAGGCAGGACACCTTCGATGACCTTGGGGTTCGGCCAGGTGTGGGGCATCCAGTCGATGCCGGAGAGGAAGCAGAAGTAGTCGAAGCTCAAGGCTTTGCACTCGCGCGCGGCCCGGAGCCAGGCGTCGGGGCGCACGCGGACCCACAGGTCGCCGGTGCGGACGTGCGAGCCGGCGACTGCGTCACCGAGCCGGGTGGTCAGATCCTCGAGGAGCGCCCGCTGGCGGTCGTCGGTGGCCGTGGTGGCACCGGCCGTAGGGTCAGCGGACGACAATCGGCTCCCCTTGCCAGCGATCCGCCATGTTCTCGTTCTGGATGCGCTCCTGCAGCAACACGATGCCCTCCAAGAGCGCCTCGGGCCGCGGAGGGCAGCCGGGCACGTACACGTCGACCGGGATGATCTGGTCGATACCCTTGGTAACCGAGTACGAGTCCCAGTAGGGGCCGCCGCAGTTGGCGCACGAGCCCATGGAGATGACGTACTTGGGGTCGGGCATCTGCTCCCAGAGGCGGCGGATGGCCGGCGCCATCTTGTCGGTGACCGTGCCCGACACCACGACCAGGTCGGCCTGGCGAGGGCCGGCGGGGAACGGGATGACTCCGAGGCGCATCACGTCGTACCTGGGGGACGCGAAAGCGGCGCCCATCTCGATAGCGCAGCAGGCCAGCCCCCACTGGTACACCCAGAGGGAGTACTTCCGGCTGTAGTTCAGAAGCCAGGTCAACGGCTTCATGGAGGGCTTCTCGAACGTGCCCCTCTCGACCAGGCCCATCAGTCGTGCCCTCCGAGCGGCAGTTCACGCCGCCGGCGGTCCGGAGCGCCATCAGCTCGTCGAGCAAGCTCCGGTTGCGAAGACGAAACCCCTAGACCCAACGGAGGACGCCCTTTCGCCAGGCATAGACGAGGCCGAGGGCCAGGATGATGACGAAGATGCCCATCTCGACCAGGCCGAAGACGGCGAACTCCTCCAGGCGCACGGCCCAGGGGAAGATGAACACGGCCTCGACATCGAACATCACGAAGAGCAGGGCGAACACGTAGTAACGGATCTGGCTCTGCGACCAGCCCACCCCGACAGGGTCGACACCGCACTCGTAGTTGATGTACTTGCCGGCCTGCGGCCGGGTGGGGCGGAGCAGCCGCCCCATGCCGAGCATCGCCGAGACCATGACCACCGCGGCACCACCGAAGATGGCAACGGTCAGGTACTGGCGGAGAAACTCTGACATTGGCCTGATCCTAACGAAGGCCGCAGGTCGTTGCCGAGTGGAGGATTTCCGTCACGAACGGGCTTGGCGCCGGGTGTCGGTGAGGGTGCGGTGCTGCTCGCCGGCGGCCTCGGCCAGGACGGCCGTGACCGACGGCCCGCTGGTCCATCCGCAGGAGCAGCGCACCCAGTAGCGGGCACCGTCAGCATCGACCTGCATGCGGGCGCCGGCGTCGACCCGATGGTCGTCCTCTTCTTGCACATCCCGTACCAACACGTTTCGCCCCTGCTCGACAGTCCGGCGATGGTAGCGGTCGCAGGCGCCCCGGTCACAGCTTTCCCTCTCTGGGCCCCGGTGTGGGGCGACACTGCGAGGACTACAGCCGCAGGAGCGTGGCGTGGCGGGCGAAGTCGATGATGGGCTGCGGGAGGAGACCGGCGCCGATCGTGAAGGCGAGGCACAGGCCGATGGCCGCGGCCGCGGCAATGGGCACTTCAACCCGGGTGGCGACCGCAGTGGCGACCCCGCCCTCACCGGGAGCGGCGGTACCGGCCTCTGGCCCCACGCCGGCCATGGCCTGGTCCGCCCCCATGTACATGACGACGATCAGCCGCAGGTAGAAGAACGTGGCCACCACCGACGCCAGCATGGCGATGATGGCGATGGCGTAGGACCGAGCCTCGACGGCCGCCGAGATCACGTAGAACTTGGCCAGGAACCCCGACGTGAACGGTGCGCCGGCCTGGGCCAGCAGGAACACGGTGAACGCCAGCGCCAGCCCGGGCCGGTCACGGGACAGCCCCCGGTAGGCGTCGAGGCTCGTCAACGCGTCGCCCCGGCGGGACACGATGGCGACCACCGCGAAGCTCCCCATCACCAGGAACGAGTACGCCAGCAGGTAGAAGAGCGACCCGGCCACCCCCCGGTCGTTGGCCGCCTGCAACCCGATGAGGATGAAGCCGGCGTGGCTGATCGAGGAGTAGGCCAGCATGCGCTTGACGTCGGTCTGCACCACGGCCAGGACCGAGCCCACCACCATGCTCAGCACGGCGAGCACCCACACGATGGGCTGCCAGTCGAGCCGCTCGGTGCCGAACGCCGAGTAGAAGATCCGCAGCAGCGCGGCGAAGCCGGCCGCTTTCGCCGCCGCGGCCATGAAGCCGGTCACCGGCGTGGGCGAGCCCTGGTAGACGTCGGGGGTCCACATGTGGAACGGGACCGCCGCCACCTTGAACCCGAGCCCCACCAGCAGGAAGGCGAAGCCGCCCAGCAGGACGCCACCGGTGACGGTCTGGGTGGCCAGGAACTCGGCGATGAAGCCGAGGTTCGTCGACCCCGTCGCCCCGTAGGTCAGCGCGATGCCGTACAGGAGGAACGCGGATGAGAAGGCACCGAGCACGAAGTACTTGATCGCCGCCTCGCGGGACTCCTCGCGGCGCTGGTGGTAGCCGGCCAGCACGTAGAGGGCGATCGACAGGATCTCCAGGCCGAGGAAGATCAGGATGAGGTCGTTGGCCTTGGCCATGAGGATGCCGCCCGAGGCCGAGAGCATCATGAGCACGAAGAAGGTCGGCGCCTCCAGCCGCTCCCGCTCCAGGTACCCGTGGGCCAGCAGCGCCCCGACGCCGACCGTCGTGCAGATGACGACGGTGAAGAAGACGGCGAACCCGTCGAGCACCACCGCGTCGGCCACCGCCAGGCGGGCGCCGCCGCTGCCGCCGCCGACGTCCTGCCAGAGCCCCCACGAGGCCACCAGCGCGGCCACCGCCACGGCCACGGTGAAGACGCACGACGCCGCCGCCATCGTGCGGTCCCTCCGGAAGGTGCCCGCCACCAGCAGGGCCAGGGCCCCACCGATGAGGATGAGCTCCGGTGCCAGCAGGCTCCACTCGACGTGGGGCAGGGCCACCGGCTCGAGCTGGGCGATCATCGTTCGGCACCCCCCGCGGCCACGGCCGGCTGGCGGTAGTCGGAGTGCTCCTCGACGTGGGCCACCAGCTCCCGCACCGACGGGGCGATACGGTCGAGCACCGGCTTGGGGTACACGCCGAGCAGCACGATCAGGACAACGAGGGGCGCCATGACCGCCCGCTCCCGCATGGTCATCTCCGGGAAGCTGGCGTTGTCACCCTTCGCCTCGCCGTGGAACACCCGCTGGTAGGCCCACAGCATGTACAGCGCTGCCAGGATCACGCCGGCCGTGGCCACCACCGCCCACCACCGGTGGGTCACGAAGGTGCCGATCAGGATCAGGAACTCCCACACGAAGCCGTTCAGCCCCGGCAGGCCGATCGACGACAGCATGACCACCATGAACACGCCGGCGAACACGGGCGCCACCCGCTGGATGCCACCCAGCTCGGCGATGAGCCGGGTGTGCCGGCGCTCGTAGATCATGCCGACCAGGAAGAAGAGTGCCCCGGTGGACAGCCCGTGGTTCACCATCTGGATGACGCTGCCCTCCAGGCCCTGCTGGGAGAGCCCGAACGTTCCCAGGACGATGAAGCCCAGATGGGCCACCGAGGAGTAGGCCACCAGCCGCTTCAGGTCGCGCTGCATGGTGGCGACCACGGCGCCGTAGACGATGCCGATGGTGCCCAGCGTCAGGAAAACGGGCGCCAGGTCGACGAAGGCCTGGGGGAACAGGTAGAGCCCGAAGCGCAGGAAACCGTACGTGCCCAGCTTGAGCATGATCCCGGCCAGGATCACCGAACCGCCGGTGGGAGCCTCGGTGTGGGCGTCGGGCAGCCACGTGTGCACCGGGAAGATGGGTACCTTGATGGCGAACGACGCTGCGAAGGCCAGGAACAGCCACCGGGCGGTGCTCGACGCCAGCGACTGCTCCTCCGCCAGCGTGACCACGTCGAAGGTGAGCTCACCGGTGGCCCGCTGGTGCAGGAAGACCACGGCCAGGATGCCCACCAGCATCAGGGCCGAGCCGACCATCGTGTACAGGAAGAACTTGAGCGTGGCGTAGATGCGCCGGTCGTAGCCCCAGCCCCCGA
>JBPCLE010000109.1:0-6185 GCA_051003575.1 Acidimicrobiales bacterium
GTCCGACGCCCCGGTGGTGGCCAGCGCGACCGGTGTGCGGGCTGACTGGCGGGCCGGCGCCGGCCCCAGGATCTGGCCCGCCAAGGGGGTGCATGTCACGGTACCGGCGGCGCTGCTCCCGACCACCGTCGCCCTGGTGCTGCCCGTGCCCGCCGACGGGCGGTCGATCTTCGTCGTGCCCTGGCCCGGCGCCGACCGGGTCTACATCGGCACCACCGACACAGACTACGACGGGCCCCTCGACGCCCCCACCTGCACCGCGGAGGACACCTTTTACCTTCTCGACGCCGTCAACGGGGCCCTGACCACCACGCTCACCGCTGGCGATGTCGTCGGGTCGTGGGCCGGGCTCCGCCCGCTGCTGGCCGGTGCCGGCGGCGGCCAGCGCCGCGCCGACCTCTCCCGCCGGCACCGGGTCACCCGAGGCCCCGACGGAGTCGTCACCATCGCCGGCGGCAAGCTCACCACCTACCGGGCGATGGCGGCCGACACCGTCGACGAGGTGGTCGTCGCCCTGGGCCGGCACCGGACGCGGTCGCCCACGGCGGCGCTGGCGTTGCGAGGGGCCGGCGCCGGCGCCCCGTCAGACCATCTGACCAGCCGGTTCGGCACCGAAGCTCGGGTCGTCCGGGCGCTCATCGACGCCGACGGGTCGCTGGCCGAGCCCCTCGTGCCGTCCCTCCCCTACCAGCGGGCCGAGGCCGTCTATGCGGCCCGCTACGAGATGGCCCGCACTCTCGACGACGTGCTGGCCCGCCGCACCCGCGCCCGCATCCTGGCCGGCCACGCCTCGTCGGAGGCCGCCGCCGGCGTCGCCGACCTCCTGGCCCCCGAGCTGGGCTGGGACGAGGCCGAGGCGGCGGCCCAGGTCCGCGCATACCGGGCGGGCGTGGGGTAGCGCGTGGATGCCGCCACCCGCACCCTCGCCCGGGTCGCCCCCGGCCCCGGCCCCGGCCGCTACGGCAAGATCGGGGACATGGTCGCCACCGTGCACGTAGCGGTCACCACGGCCCTCCGCCGCGCCGACCGCGGCATCGGCCCCTCCACACGGGGCGCCTCTGACCCCATCGGCGGCCCGGCGTGGCGCTGACCGTCGACCGCGCCGCCGTGTCGGCCGGCGCCCGGCTGGCCGTCATCGTCGGCGGCGTCGCCATCATCCTGGCCCAGGCCGTCACCGCGTTCACCAGCACCGACGCCAACCTCCCGCTGTACCTCGTCCTGCTCGCCGGGATCGGCGCCGGTGGCCGCTCGGCTGCGCTCCGCCAGCCGCTCACACCCCTCACCCACGGCGCACTTGCGGCCATCGGCGCGTACCTCGTGCTCATCGTGGCGATCACGGTGATCCGCCTCGCGCTCGGCAACAACATCGCCGACCCGGTGTCGCTGGTCTTCAACGGGATGATGGCCGCCTCCGCCGGCATGTTCGGCGGGTACCTGGTCGTGCGCCGCGGGGGCCACCAATCATGAGCGGCCCGAGAGGCCGCTCCAGAGGAAATCATTGGGCGGACGCCCGATGAGCCTGCTCGTCATCGACGTGGGGACGAGCAGCGTCCGCGGTTCGATCGTCGGCCCCGACGCCACCGTCGCCCACATCCACCGCCGCGCCGTGCTGCCCTCCACGCCCGCGCCGGGTTTCGTGGAGCTCGATGCCGGCGCCGTGGCCCGGGCGGTCCTCGACGTGGCCCAGGCCGCGCTGGCCGATGCCGGCGCCGTCGACGGCGTCGGCATCACCAACCAGCGGTCGACCACCGTCGTCTGGGACCGCGCCACCGGCGCGCCCGTCGGGCCCGGGATCGGCTGGCAGGCCCAGCGCACGGTGATGATGTGCCTGGGCCTGCAGGCCCAGGGGCTTCGGTTCTCGCCCAGCAGCTCGGCGACCAAGCTGGCGTACCTCCTCGACACCTACGACCCCGACCGCACCCGCGACCTGTGCTTCGGCACTGTCGACACCTGGGTGGTGTGGACGCTCTCCGGTGGGAGCCTGCACGTCACCGACCTCTCCAACGCCGGCGTCACCGGCCTGATGCGCACCGACGGCGCCGGCTGGGACCACGCCGTACTCGACGCGCTGCGCATACCGCCGGCGGTCATGCCCGAGATCGTCGACTCCTCGGCCATCGTCGGCGCGGCCGGCGCCCTGCCCGGTTCCCCGCCGGTGGCCGGCATGGCCGGCGACCAGCAGGCATCGTTGATCGGCCAGGGCTGCACCCGCCCCGGGCTGGCCAAGATGACCTTCGGCACCGGGGGCATGCTCGACCTCTGCCTCGGCCCCGACCGCCCCACATTCGAACAGCGCGGGCCACATGGGACCTTCCCCATCGTCGGCTGGCGCCGGCGCGGCCGGATCACCTGGGGCATCGAGGCCTTCATGCTCACCGCCGGCCAGGCCGTCGAGTGGCTTCGCGACGACCTCGGCCTGATCGACGAGGCCGCCGACTCCGAAGCGCTGGCCGCCACCTGTGCCACCACCGGAGGCGTGTGGTTCGTGCCTGCTCTGCTCGGCATGGCCACGCCGGCCTGGGACTTCGGCGCACGGGGCACGCTGCTCGGCCTTACGGGCGGGACGGGCCGCGCCGAGGTGGTGCGGGCCGTGCTGGAGGGCATCGCCCACCGGGGCGCCGACCTGCTCGAGGCGGCCGAGGCCGACGGCGCCTGCCACATCCCGTCGCTCCGGGTCGACGGGGGCATGAGCGCGAACCGGGTCTTCCTCCAGGCGTTGGCCGACGCCTGCCAGCGGCCGGTGGAGGTCTCGCCCGTGCTGGAGGCCACCACGTTGGGCGCCGCCTTCCTCGCCGGCATGGCGGTCGGCACCTGGTCCGGGGAAGACGAGGTGGCCGCCACCTGGGCGCCCCGAACCACGGTCGAGCCGGCCACCACGCCTGACCGCCGGCGCTGGCGTGAGGCATGCGAACGGGCTCGCGGCTGGATCCCCGAGCTCTCGGCCCTCGACTTCTGAGCGGCCTCGGGGGGTTAGCCTGCCCCCGTGCGCCGTTCCAGGGTTCTCGCGTTGTTGCTGCTCATGACGGCCACGGCCTGCGGTGGCGGCGACAGCGACGACACCGACATCGGCGCCGGACCATCCAGCACGGCAGCATCCATGACCACCCCCGTGCCGACGACGGTGGCCGGTACGACGGTGCCGCCGACCAACCTCACCCTGCGGCTGACCGACGTGAAGGTCGTGAGCTCGGAGGAGGCCGACAGCGGTATGCGAATTCTGCTGCCGGCCGGCGTCGGCAGCGCCTCGGTCACGGTCACCGGCCTTCCCTCGCCCAACCGCGTCATCTCCGTGTGCCAGGCCAAGGAGCTGGACCGCCGGATGAGCGGCGCCGCGTGCCGCAACCCGGCCAACGGGGAAGCGGTCACGGTGGCCCTTGGCTCTGCCGCGACCGGCGTCGAGATCGCACAGGTCGGCGCCTCCGGCACCGGTCCGGGCGATGGCATCACCGCCCTGAGCGAGGTCAAGATCAGCTATGCGGCATCGTCGCGAGAGGTGAGCCTCCGCCTCCAACAGCTCGCCGGCAACGACTCCGGCAACCAGCCGACGTTCGCCATGACGCCCCGCGGGAGCGGCAGCTACCGCGTCGTGCTCAACTGGAAGATCATCCCCGTCTTCGGTGGTACCGACAGCCGGGGCCAGCTGGAGCTGGTGCAGGGGGACACGGTCGTGAACAAGTCCGAAGGCGCCAACAACCAGGTGCAGCTCGAGGACACGGCGCCGGCCGGCGCCACCGACGTGGCCGTCCGCATCCGCAACGTCGGCGTGGCCGCGATGGTCACCCCGCAGCTCACCGCCACCTTCCCATAGGCGGGCGCTTTCGGCGACGTCACCCCGATGCCCACCAGCTGCGCGACAATCGTCCGTGACGGTGAGTCGGCCGGGTGGCCGCGGCCCGGCGTTGACCGGGTCGAGGAAGGTCGGGGCTCCAGAGGGCAGGGTGCTGGCTAGCGGCCAGTCGGGGTGATCCGCAGGAAAGTGCCACAGAGAACAGACCGCCGATGGCCCCGCTGTTCATTGAACGGAAGGGCACAGGTAAGGGTGAAACGGTGCGGTAAGAGCGCACCAGCGCCCGGGGTGACCCGGGCGGCTCGGCAAACCCCACCCGGAGCAAGGCCGAACAGGGGACGGATGCCCGTCCGGTGGCTCCTCGGAGCCACACTCCCCAGGTAGGCCGCATAGATGGATGGCCACCCCGCCGCCCCCGGGCGACGGACAGAACCCCGCCTACAGGCCGACTCACCGTCACGCTGCGTGAACCCGCTAAAATAGCCTCTGAGCTGCGGTTTTAGGTGTCCAGGCCTGACCGCTGATCACCGAGAGTGACCAATATTGGTTTTCAAATGCTGAGGACTTCTGAGGACTGAGGACTAATTGAGGACTGAAACGAGCCTCCGGCTCGCCGCCATCTCAACCGATTCCGCGATGACGGGCGTCAAACGGCCGACGCGCCGGAGGTCATTCGACATCATGAAGCCGACGTGGCAGCCGATGACCTGGCCTCGAACGGTGGCGAGGAGGTTCAGCCGAGGCTCGTCAAGCTCGACGAAGAGTTGCGGAACCCCGCTGAACGATGACCGCCAGTGGCGCAGACCGCTCAGGGGGCCGCTCAGCAACGACTGCGACTCCATCTCGTAGGCGTCGGCGTCATAGGCCCACTGGAGGAGCAGGTTCGGTGTGTAGCCAAGGTGGAACCAGAAGCCAACGGCGTTGTCGGTGCCGAGGCCGATGTGTTCCACGTCGAGGATGCGGGCCTCGGACTCAATGCGCTCGACGAGCCTTCGACCGATCCCTCGGTGCCGGAAATCCTCGACAACGCCGATGATCCGCAGAGTGACCGAGCGACGGACCTCCGCCAGCGCGTCGCGCGGCGCGAAGATCTCCGCCCGGAGCGACCGTTCCCACCCGTCGAGCATCTGGCCGGAGGGAGCGACCAGCAACCGTGCGATGTCGGCTACGGGTACGCCACAGTCCGCGACGCCGCCGTGCAGGTGGACGACTCCCGGTCGGGCCTGTCCCCCTCGGCAGGCATCGCGCGCGGGGCCTCCGCGACGAGCTCGTCCATGGAACTTCTCGCCCCAGAACATGCGTTCGGCGTCGTAGAAAGCGACCAGGAGTGCACCGACCCGGCGATTGTGGTTGGCGAGCCCAGGGGTGACATCCCAATTTACGTACCTGGGGCCGGAGGCGGCACCCTCTACGGTGGTGGCGAAGGGGTATTCGTCACAGTCGTAATCCACGAGGGTCGGCGACTGGCCGAACCCCCATCGGCAGCCCACCACTTGACAGCGCTTCTCCACCGGTTGCCCGGCGCCCGTTTACCGAGTGCGACAGCTACCGCAAGGGAACGACGACCGGGTGCCGCAGGAGGAACGGCCTGATCCCGATCTGCACCGTTGCCCTCTGGCTGGCACCGGCCAGGTCCCGTAGAATCGCGACGTGTCGATGGGTGAGCAGCCAGAGCAGCAGCCTCTTCGGTCATTCACAGTCGATGACGACCGTCTGGCCGGAGCCCTGCCCTCACTCACCCCCGACGAGTTTGCGCTCGATGAGATCACCGACGCCGAGTGGGACGCATTCCACGCCGCCATCGCTGACGCGTGACCACCCGGCCGAGCCGGGCCAGCCACGTCGTGCTCGACACCGACGCCACCAGCTGGCTACTCGATCCCCGGCCACTGCCTCGGGCGGAGCGGGCCCGGGCCCTCGTCGGGACGCGGGCACGCGTCGTGTCGTTCGTGACGGTGAACGAGCTTCGATTCGGGGCTCTGCGTGCGGGGTGGGGCGAGCTTCGCCTACGCCGGCTGGAGCGCTCGCTCGGCGACCTTGACGTAATCCAGACCAATGACCCCCTGATCGCACGTTGCGCGGCCATGCGGGACCAGGCCGGTAGGGCCGGTCACCCTCTGATGCAGAAGATTCATGAGGCCGACCGGTGGGTCGCGACCACCGCGTTGGTGCTGGACCTTGAGCTCGTCGCCGGCGACAGGATCTTCGAGGGCGTCTCCGGGCTCACGCTGCGCCGTGTGCCCCCGCCCTGGTCCTCAAGGTGCTCCTGTTCCCCCTCCTGGTGACGGTGGTCACCAGCTCCCTCCATGCCATGGGTGCTCATCTTCGCCGCCGCCCGGACCGGTGCTCCCTGTCCGTCGTCCAGGCCGCAGCACGGCCTCAGCGGCCCGCAAGCGGT
>JBPCLE010000110.1:0-10552 GCA_051003575.1 Acidimicrobiales bacterium
GCCAGGCCCAGCACGGCGCCGCACCGGGTGGGGTCGACGGTCGACTGCCGGACCCCGGCCCGCCGGGCCAGCTCGGCCGCCCGCCGGGCCGCGTTGCGGACGGCGCCGGCGTCGGCGTGGGGGTGCCGCCTCGAGGGTTCCGCAATGAGCATGATCCGCTCGGCCACGTCGGTGGGAAGGTCGTCGGGCCGGCCCCGCAGCACGTCGCGGTCCTCGAGGAGGGCGGCGAGCAGGCAGGCCGTCCAGCCCTGGCCGGCGGTGGAGGCGGCCACGACCATCCGGGCCAGGCGGGGATGGAGCGGCAGGTCGGCCATGGCCCGCCCGAGCGCGGTCGGCCGGCCGTCGCCGTCGACCGCACCGAGCATGGACAACAGGGCATGGGCCTCCTCCAGCGCCCGGGCCGGCGGCGGGTCGAGGAACGCCAGCTGGGAAGGGTGGGCGCCCCACACGGCCAGCTCCAGCGCCAGCCCGGCCAGGTCGACGCCGGCGATCTCCGGCGCGGCGTAAGGCCGGCGGGCGGCGTGCTCCAGCTTCGACCACAGCCGGTAGGCCACGCCGGGGCCGGTGCGCCCGGCCCGGCCCGCCCGCTGCTCGGCTGACGCCCGGGAGATGGGGCCGGTGTGGAGCTTGGTCAGCCCGCTGCGGGCGTCGAAGCGGGGTGTGCGGCTCTCACCGGAGTCGACGACCACCCGCACGCCCTCGACGGTCAGGCTGGTCTCGGCGATGTCGGTGGCCAGCACCACCCGCCGGCGGCCGGCGGGGGAGGGGGCCAGAGCCCGATCCTGGTCGGCCACCGGCAGGGCGCCGAACAGCGGGCGCACGTCGACGTCGGCCGGCAGCACCAGCGCCGACTCCACCCGCCGGATGTCCGCCGCCCCCGGCAGGAACACGAGGACGTCGCCGGTTTCCTCCCGCACCGCCCGCTGGACCGCGGCCACGGTGGCGGCGTCGAGGCGCTCCTTGGGCCGGCGGGGGACCCACCGGAGCGTCACCTCGTGGGCCCGGCCCCTACTCTCGATGACAGGCGCGTCGCCCAGCAGGGCCGCCACCCGGGCCGCCTCGAGCGTGGCCGACATGGCCAGCAGCCGGAGGTCGGGCCGCAGCGCGGACCGGGCGTCGAGCACCAGGGCCAGGGCCAGGTCGGCATGCAGGTTGCGCTCGTGCAGCTCGTCGAAGATGACCAGCCCCGTCCCCGGCAGCGACGGGTCGTTCTGGAGCCGGCGGGTGAGGATGCCCTCGGTCACCACCTCGATCCGCGTCGAGCGGCCGACCCGTCGCTCGTCGCGGGTCACGTACCCGACCGTGGTCCCGACGTCCTCGCCCAGCAGCGACGCCATGCGCCGGGCCGCGGCCCGGGTGGCCAGCCGGCGGGGCTCCAGCACCACGATCCGCCCGCCGGCCAGCCACGGCTCGTCCAGCAGCCGCAGCGGCACGATGGTGGTCTTGCCGGCGCCGGGCGGGGCCACCAGTACCGCGGAGCCGGCGCCGGCCAGCGCCCGCCGGAGCTCGGGAATGCACGCCTCGACGGGAAGGCCGCTGGGGGCGACCTCCATTACCCGAGGTCGGCGGCGGTGAACAGCGAGATCAGCTCCAGGTTCGCGGCCGCGAGGTGGTGGTCGCCGTCGCTGCGGTCGATCACGCACAGGGCGCCGACGAGCGTGGCCCCCCGCTCGCGCAGGTCCGCAGCCGAGAGCACCACCTGGCCGCCGGTGGTGACGATGTCCTCCACGATCAGCACCCGCCGGCCGTTGATCTCGGCCCCCTCGGCCAGCTTCGCCGTCCCGTACCTCTTGGCCTCCTTGCGGACGAACGCCGCCGGCAGTCCGGTGGCCAGCGAGAGGGCGGTGGCCACCGGCACCCCACCCAGCTCCAGGCCGGCGAGCACCTCGGTGTCGGATGGGACCAACGGGACCGCGGCCGCCGCCACCTCGCGCAGCAACCGGGGGTCGGCCTCGAACAGGTACTTGTCGAAGTAGGTGTCCGACACCTGCCCCGAGCGCAGGGTGAACGAGCCGGTCAGCCGGCACGCCTCCCCGACGCGGCGGGCGAGGGCGGCCACGTCGTCGTCCATGGACGACTTCCTAGCCGAAGCCGACGTACCCATAGGTGCTGCAGAGCCCGTAGGCGTTGATCAGCAGGAACGAGGCGACGATCAGCAGCACCACGCGCCGGCGCCAGCCCTGCAGCAGACGGCCGGCGCCGGCCGGCGCCGGCATGTACCAGCCGGGCAGCAGCTCGCCCTCGCCGGCGCCGCCCTCGCGGCCGAGGTACTCGCTCAGGGGCACCGCGTCGTCGGCCACGCCGGCCGACGGGTCGGCGGCTAGGGCCAGCTCGGCCAGCTCCTCGTCGGTGAACACCTCGGTCGTCGCCATGACCGACGGTACCCCGGCGGTCAGTGCAAGCGGCGGCGGATGGCGCCCGCGATCTTGAGCGACCGGGCGATGGCCGTCCCCGCCGCCGGGTACCGGGTCGACGCCCGGGTCAGTCGCCGGGCCACGGCCAGCGCCGTCGGGCTCACGCCCTCGAAGACACGTTGGGCGGCCCCCAGTTGCTCGTGCAGCCCCGACACCTCGGCCTGGAGCGCCTGGTAGCGGGCGTGGGTCTGGACGATCTCCAGGCGGATGCGCTCGTAGTTGGCCCGGCTGGTGGTGAGCGCCCGCTCGATCCGCTCGTAGGCCGCCCGCAGCTCGCCCAGATTGCGGGACAGGCCGCGCATGGTGGCGATCTCGTCGATCAGCGCCTCGTTGGCCGCCCGGGCCGCGCAGACCTGGCGCTCCAGGAGGTCGTAGTTCCAGCGCAGGTCCTCGAACGCTTTGGCGTGCTCGAAGGGCACGTAGCGGTCGGTGACGTTCACCGGCGTGGCCAGGCCGGCGGCCAGGTGGGCGTCCTCATCGCGGACGTAATAGCGGTTCAGGCCGTCGAAGGTGGCGAAAACGTAGCCGGCGCCGAGGAGAACGTGCTCCCAGTGCTGGTGGGTGGGGTTCGTGGTAGCCGGCTGCGTGGCCTCTACGACCACGACCCGGGGCCTCCAGCGGGCCCAGTCGCCGCCCTCCAGCACCTCGCGCTCGTGGCCTTCCACGTCGACCGACAGGAAGTCGATCTCGCCGTCGACGTGCTCGGCGCAGATCTTGGCGAGGGTGGTGACCGCCACCTCCCGCAGCTGGGACTCGTGACCCTGCTCGCGGTGCCACGAGGCCAAGTCGGGCGAGAAAGTCGAGATGCCGGAGATCCCCGGCGGGAACTCGTGGAAGGTGAGGGTGTCCTCGCGGTCGGAGATGCCCAGACCGAGGTTGACGTCGCGCGGCCGGGCCTCCTGGAGCCGCTCGAACGGGGCGAGCGCCGGCTCGACGTTGATGCCCCGCCAGCCCAGGTCGTAGAAGTGCTTGGTCACCGAGTTGGCGACGGGGTCGTTGGCCCCGACGTCGATGTAGAAGCCCTTGATGCCGCGGGGAAACAGGCGGTCGAGGAGGACATCCTCGCGATTCTGTGCGTACGAGGTCATTGTCATCGGTTGGCGCTCCCCATTCGATCTCCGGTCCACCAGGCCGCGGCCTCCCGGACCGCCGGCTCGGGATCGGTGGCGAGCGTGCCGAGGCAGGCCGCCACGTCGGGGTGGGCCAGGAGGTCGTCGCCGGCCCGGCGCAGCGAGGCAGCCACGTAGGCCCGGTGGGCGGGGTTTTCCTGGCGGGCGTCGTTGCACAGCCTCGTCAGCCGCTCCTCGAAGGTGAAGACGGGTTCGACCCGCCAGCCGGTGAGGCCCCGGGGCAGGCGCTTCACCGCGAGGTAGTCCAGGATCGTCTGGGGCTGCAGGTCCGCGGCGTGGGCCCGTACCAACCGGCCCTGCTCGACCAGGTAGCTCATGTACCCCAGGCCCTCCAGCTCGCCCATGAGGGCTTCGGGCGTGGCGTCGTGCATCGCTAGGGTGTGCCCATTGGCCTCGTAGAGGATCGCCGGCGCGTCGGCCTGCTCGAGCATATCCCGCATGCCCCGGATCGCCTCGATCTCGGAGCCCTCGACGTCCATCTTCACGAAGGCTACGGGCCCCCAGCGCAGCGCGGCGAGCAGGTCGACGATCGTCACCGCCGGCACGTCGACGGTGGCACCCTCGTCGCCCGGCACCGATACCCGTCCCCACGCCCCGTCGTCGAAGAACTGGACCGTCCCCGGGCGGTCGCCGACGGCCGCGTGCACGACCCGCGCCCCGGTGAAGTGGTTGCGCCGGATGCTCTCGCGCAGCAGGGCGACGTTCCGGGGCGCGGCCTCGATGGCGAGCACGTCGGCGCCGGCGGCCGCCGCCGCGAGCGAGAAGGTGCCGACGTGGGCGCCCAGGTCGAGGACCTTGTCGCCGGGACCGACGATGTCGAGCATGAGGTTCAGGAAGCCCTCGTCCACGGTCACGCCCTGGGCGAGGGCCCAGGCGATCGGGTCGCTCACGCGGGGATCGGTGACGACCGAGAACCGTAGGCCCCGCGAGAGGGCCACGGTGGCGCACACCCACGCGGGGTCGGGCTCCACGCGGTGCGGGCCACCAAGCTGCTCCACGAGCCGCTCGGCGCTGGTGGCCAGGCCGTCGAGGCGGGAGAGGGCGTCGTCGGTGTCGTGGCGGGCCTTGTCGATGTCGAAGAGCGCGGTGTCGACCTCGGGCAGCCGGGGGCCGAGGGCCACGGCCTCGGCTTCGGCGGCGTGGAAGATGCGTGAGGCGGCCTCCATCTGCTCGGCCGTGACCGTCTGCTGGGCCACGAGGTCCCCCGCCGGCGGGGCGGCGGCGACGGGAGCGGCAGGCGCCGGCGCCGCGGCCCGCTGGAGGATGCCCCGGTTCTCGACGAGGATCGACTCCAGCATGGTTGGCGTGGGCTGGGCCCACCCGTTGGCCGGCGACGGGTAGCGGTCCGTCTTGCGCAGCGTCAGGTGGACGGAGGTGAAGACGTAGCCCTCGTGCAGCAGCACGATGTGGGGCCGGTCGTCCCAGGTGGTGGCGTCCGACACGGGGACAAGGGGGCCACCGTCCTGGCGGGCGCGGCGGTCGTCGATCACTCGGGTGATGTCCCGCGGCGTCGATAGGGTCTCCTCCGAGACGGTGGTGGTCAGCTCGCCGACCAGCTCCAGGCCGCTGGCCTCCACGATGAAGCACTGGAGGTCGCCGGTCGTGAACAACAGGGTGGCGCCGGGCCAGCCGATGCCACCGGGCGGGCCGGCGAGGCGGAACTCGGTGGACAGCGAGAGCACCCCGCCGGGCTTGAGCACCCGGCCCATCTCGTAGGCGGCGGCGGCCACGTCGTGGAAGTCGCCGAAGTGCTCGATCGATCCCGAGGAGAAGATGCCGTCGAAGCTGTCAGCAGGGTAGAGGAGCCGGCGGCCGTCCATGTGCTGCACGACCAGCCGGTCGGGGTCGTAGTCGGTGGGGGCGACCGCCTCGGGATCCAGGAGCATGGTGATCTGCGCGACCGGCTGCCAGGGGCCGGCCGAGAGGTACCGGTCGGTGGCGAACACCTGGCGGACGTGCCGGGCCAGGTAGAAGATCGTGTCCTCGGTGCCGGCGGCGACGCCGAGCACGGTGGCATCGGGCCGGAGGGCGCCGAAGTGGCGCAGGGCGCGGACCGCCATCGCCACCTCCCAGTCCTTACGGTGCTCGGCCCCACGAGGGAAGTCGGGCCCGAAGCTCGGGAGCTTGTAGCCACAGACGTCGCGGATGACCGGTGCCAGCGCGGGGTCGACGAAGTCGCCGAGCTCGCACAGCTTGCTGAAGGGCAGACCCTCGTCGGTAGCGGTCACGTCACGTTGTGTAGCAGCCTGCAGTAACGCGCCGCCATGTGCTCGACCGTGCCCTCCTCGATGAAATGCGCCCGGGCGGCTGAGGACATGCGCTCCCGGAGCGCCGGATCGCCGGCCAGGGCCAGAAGATGGGCTGTCAGCTCAGCCACCTCCCCCGCGCCGGGGGCGACCCGCACGCAGAACTCCTCAGGGAGGAACCTCCAGTCGGGGTGGTCGCTGATGACCACCGGCTTCCCGGCCGCGATGGCCCGCATCAGCGTGGCGGACATCTGGGAGAGGAACGGGAATCGGAGATTGAGGACGACGTCGGCGGCCAGCAGGTGGGCGTCGAACGTGTCACGGTCGACGTGGCCGGTGATGACGACGTGGTCCGCGACGCCGAGGGATTCAGCCAGCCGGCGCAACCGCTGGTCGTAGGCGGGATCGAGCGCCCGCCCGACGACGAGCAGCCGCACGTCGGGGTGGGCGGGCACGAGGTGGGCGAGGGAGCGTATGCAGGACTCGATGCGCTTGAACGGATGGACGATGCCGTACACGCCGAGCACGAGGGTCGCAGGGCCCACCCCGAACCGGGCCCGGGCGGTGGCGGCGGCGCCGCGGGGCATTGCTGCATACGGGTCGGCCACGCCCATCGCCACCACGTGGGGGCGGGCGCCGGGGTACCGCCGGCGCAGCTCGTCGGCGGCGGTCGGGAAGGGGACGATCTGGGCGTCGGTGCAGTCGACGATGCGCCGGAGCATGGGGTAGCGGCACAGGAAGTCCCACAGCGCCTCCTCGCGGGCGTCGTCGTCGAGGCCCGCGGAGCGCTCCTCCAGCGCGTCCAGCTCGGCCAGCGCAGCCTCGTCCTCGAGCGCTTCGACGTCGAGGCGGAACGCCTCCTGCCCGCCACCGCCTCCCATGGCCCTCGCCCACAGCACGCAGCTCCACAGCAGGTCGTGCAGCATCACGACGCCCCGGTGGCGCTGGAGCGCCTCGTATATGTAGAGGTGGAACAGCGATCCGCCCAACTGGTAGAGCACGTTGTCGAAGGGCGCCCCGGCCTGCCTGCGCTCGAAGGCGCTGGAATGCATGACGTGGAACCGTCGCAGCAGGTCGATGGGCGGGAGGTAGCCGCCGTCCACGAAGACCTCCAGGTCGCAGTCGGCGCGCAGCTGGCCGAGCAGCTCCACGCTGTAGTCGGCCACGCCCGTCTGCTGGGGCGGGAGGGGGGTCCAGACCGCCAGCCGGGGCAGTGCCGCCGCCGGTCGGAGGGCGCCGGCCGCCTTCTGGTAGCTGGCCAGGGTGGCCCGCCCGAGCTGGTCGAGGTTGAACCGCTCCACCTGTGCGAGGCCGGCGACCGCCATGTCGTCGCGGCGGGCGGGATCGTCGAGCAGCTCCTCGATCCCGGCGGCGAAGGCGTGGGCGTCGTCGGGGTCGACGAGGAGAGACGCGTCACCCGCCACTTCGGGCAGCGACGACGCTGTCGTGGTCATCACCGGTGTGCCGCAGTGCATGGCTTCGATGACCGGGAGGCCGAACCCCTCGTAGCGCGACGGGTGGACCACCAGCGTGGCTCCGTTGTAGAGGGCGGCCAGCTCGCCGTCGGTGACCAGGCCGGTCAGCACGATGTCGTCGCCGATGCCCAGGGCGGCGGCAATTCGCCTCAGGTAGGCGGCCCCGTGCTCGTCGAGGAGGCAGCAGATGACGAGCGGGAGCTCCCGCCGCAGCGCCGGCGGGACGAGCGCGAACCCCTCGAGCAGGGTGCCGAGGTTCTTGGTGTGGTGGATGTGGCTGACCGTGAGCAGGTACCGGTCGGGCACGCCGACGCCGCGCTCGCGCAGGCCGGCCAGGCCCTTCTCGACGTCGTGGCGGGCCATGGGGCGGAAGCACGGCTCGGCGACCGGGAATGCGACGTCGACGCGCGACGGCGGGAAGCCCACGTAGAGCGACGCGTCGTCGCGGGCCGAGCCCGAGATGGCCACCAGCCTGGCCGATCGCCCGACCTGGGTGAGCACCCGCATGTAGGAGTCGTACTCCGCCCACCCCTTCAGATACTGGTCGGGGAAGACGAGGGGGATGGCGTCGTAGAACGTCGACACGAGCGGGCAGGCGGTGAAGTCGGCGGCCGTCGGCTCCGACAGCAGGAACGGCGTGGTCGAGTGGTAGACGTCGATGCCGGCGCCGACGATCCACGCCTCGTAGGCCTCGGCCCGCTGGAGGAGCGTCTCTGTGCCCGCCGCCCCGCCGGCGGCGCATTCTGCCACCACGACCGCCGGAGAGTCGCGGATCTCCTCCTTCAGGATGGAGAGGTCGGCGCCGGGCGGGCATACGACGACGTAGGTGTTCTCGGTGTCGACCGCGAGGACGGCGGCGAGCTGCTGCTGGGTGTAGCGCCCCATGCCGCGGTTCATCCAATCTCGCCCCACCGCGAGGATCCGGAAATCGACACCGACACGCATCCCGTCGACCATCGTAGGGCGTGGGCACCGTGCGCCTGGGGGGAGGGCGGCGTACGCTGGCTCGTCTTGAACACCAAAGCAGCGCTGGCCGGCCTCCTCGACGAGCCGCTCGTGGTGGTCGATGTCGGATGCCGCTGGGGGCTCAACCCGGTGTGGACGGGCATGGGAGACCGGTGCGTGCTCATCGGTTTCGACCCCGACGCGGAGGAGTGTGCCCGGCTGCAGTCCCTCGCCGGCCCCGACGCCACGGTTCGCTTCGTCCCGGTCGCCCTCGGGCCCGAGGCCGGGCTGGCCACGCTGTACATGACCAAGGATCCGGGCGGCTACTCCGTCCTCCCGTCCTCGGCCGACGCGGTCGGACACCACCCCGGCCTCGCCGGCGGCAGGGTTGAGCAGACCATGGCCATCAGCGTGACCACGCTCGACGAATGGTGCCGGGAGAACGGGGTGGCCGGCGTCGATGTCGTGAAGCTCGACACCCAGGGCTCCGAGCTCGGCATCCTGGAGGGAGCGGAGGATCTGCTGGCCGGTATGCGGGCCATCGAGGTGGAGGTGCAGTTCAACGAGCTGTACGAAGGCGTGCCCCTGTTCGGCGACGTGGACCGGTTCCTGCGCCGGCACGGCTTCATGCTGTGGCGTCTGAAGAACCTGGCCCACTACGCCCAGCACGGTGTCCGGACGGGGTGGTACACGAGCGACGTGCAGCACTTCGACGAATTCCGGTCGGTCCTCCGGACAGGGAGCGGCCAGCTCTACTGGGCCGACGCCTATTTCGTGAAGGTCGAGATGGCCCGCCCGTCGCCCGAGGTGGGTTGGCAGCAGCTCCTGCGCGATGCCTGTATCGCCGACTCGCTCGGGTTCCACGACCTGGCCGCACTGGAGATCCACCACGCCCGGGCCACTGCGCCGCCGGCGGTGGTCGGCCAGCTCGACCAGATCCTGGCGGCTGATCAGGAGCGCCACCGCGCCCGCGCCTTGCCGGAGCGCCACGATCCGCAACCCGCCACGGTGCGGTTCGACCTCGGCCGGCCCGACATCGAGGGATGGGGGTGGGGCGATGCCCAGCCGCACGAGTCGGGCGGCTTGCGGTGGACCGGCCCGTCGCGGGATGCCTTGGTCGATATCCCGGCCGTCGTCGAGCCGGGCACAAGGCTCGAGCTGCTTGCCGTGGCCTCGATGAGCCAGGCGATCCTCGACGGGCTCGTCGTCGAGCTCGACCGCGTCCCCGTGCCGCTCACGCCCTCGCCGCATCATTTCGGGGTCCTCTACGTGGGTCTGGTGCCGGCCGAGTACCGGTCGCGCCGCCGTTTCACACGGATGGTCGTCCGCACGGTCGAGACCGTGCCCTGGAACGTCCTGCACCCCGACTCCGACGACGAGGCGGAGCTGGGCGTGGCCGTGGCGTGGGTGCGACTCACCGCTCCTGACAGTCGGTGACCATGCCGCCGGTCGGGACGCTGCTCTGGCTGGTGCCGGCGGCGGCGACGACCGCCGGCGCCTACCTGGTGGGCCGGCGATGGTGGCCGCCGGCCGTGCGTCGCAGCGCCGTTGCCGCCGTGGCTCTGTTCTGGATGTTGAACGCGCTCGTGGTGGCCTTCGAGCCCCGGCTGTACCGCCTCGCCGCCTACGACCGCCAGTACACCGTGGCCAGGGTGGCCGACTACTACGAGTTCCCGGTCACCCCCGACGTCGTGTTCATGGGCGACTCCCGGGCCCTGTCGGGGTTCTCCCCGGCCGTGGCCGACGCCGAGCTGAGCCCTCTCGTCGGACGGCCGGTACGCACTTTGAACCTCTCCATGACCGGCGCCCGCATGAACCTCACGTACCTGGCGCTCAAGAACATGATCACCGACGACAAGAAGCCGTCGGTGGTGGTGCTTGGTCTTTCGGAGTTCGCCTTTCTGCCGCTTCCCGACGAGAACGCGACGCTCACCCAGCGATTCCCCTTCTCCTCCACCATCCTCCGGCCAGACGACATCGAGTACGCCGAGCCCGGCGTCGCCGGCAAGGGCAGGTTCGTCCTGCGCAGCCTCGTGCCCCTCTACCGTGACAGCAAGCTCCTGCGCAGCGCGTTGAGCATCGTGTTCAACCCCGACGACCCTTCGCACCAGTGGTACTCGGGAGCGACCCGCTGGGAGTGGGCGCCGGACGGGTCCTACATCCCCGGCACCGGGGTTCGGAACCCCACGGAAGACCAGGCGCGGGCGATGTTCTACGACGCGCTCCAGAGCTACACACTGAGCGGGGAGAACCTGCAGATCCTCGGCGAATTCATCGATCTTGCCCATGACCGCGACATCCAGGTCGTGCTCGTCGTGATGCCGGTGAGCGACACCCACCGC
>JBPCLE010000111.1:0-2595 GCA_051003575.1 Acidimicrobiales bacterium
GGCCATAGGCGTGCCGGTCCTCGGCGCCGGCGGTCACCTCATCCTCGTCGAAACCCCGGCCGTCGTCGGAGACAACGAGGCGGACGCCGGCTTCGGTCGCAGACAGGCGCAGCAGCACCGTCGAGGCCTCGGCGTGCTTGCTCACGTTCTGCAGCGCCTCCTGGGCGATGCGGTACAGCGCCACCTCGACATGCGGCGGCAACCGCACGGCCTCGACGTCGACGTCGACCTCGACGCTGCCCAGCGACCGGGCCAGGCTCTCCAACCCCGGGCCGAGCCCGAGGTCGTCGAGGACGAAGGGCCGCAACCCGGTGATGGCGGCCCGCGCCTCGGCCAGCGCCGCGGTGGAAAGCTCCTTGGCCTTCCCCAGCTCCCGCCGGACGGTTCCGGGATCGCCGACGGCGTCCTCAGCGGCCAGCAGGTGGTACCAGAGGCTCACCAGCCGCTGGCTGATGCCGTCGTGGATCTCCCCGGCCAGGCGCCGGCGCTCCATCTCCTGGGCCTCGATCGTGCGGGCGGCGAAGCGCTCCAACATCTCCTCCCGCTCGGCCACCCGGCCATACAGCCGGGCGTTCTCGATGGCCCGGGCCATGAGGTTCGCCACCTGGCCCAACAGGGCGAGGTCGTCGTCGCCGTAGTGGCGGGCCGCTCGGGAATGCACGTTGAGCACCCCCACCACCCGGCCCCTGGCCAGCATCGGCACGGACACCATCGACGTGAAGTCCTCGCCCCGAAGCTCGGGGATGTAGCGGTACCGCCGGTCCTTCCACTTGTCCGGCACCACCGCCGGCTCGGCGAACTTGGCCACCCAACCGGCGATCCCCTCGCCCAACGCCAGTTGGACGCTTCCCACCTGCTCGTCGAACGGGGGTGTGGCGCCGGCCAGCACCACCCGCCGCAGCTCCTCGTCGACGAGGTGCACGAAGCACACGTCGGAGTGGGTAGCCGCCGTCACCAACGCCGCCACGTGCTTGGCGACCTCGCCGACGTCGAGGTCGGCGGAGGTCACCTCGATGATGTGCTCGAGCAGCTCCAGGTTGCCGTGCTGGCCGGTCATCTACTTCCCGGCCCGGATCTGGATCAATGAAAGATGCCCTCACGGAGGGCGACGGCGACGGCCTGGGCCCGGTCAGCCACCTCCAGTTTGCGGTAGACGGCCCGGGCGTGAGTCTTGACCGTGTCCTCGCCGATCGAGAGGCGCAGGGCGATCGCCCGGTTCGACAGGCCGCGCACCATGAGCCCGAGGACCTCGCTCTCGCGCTGGGTCAGCCCGAGGCGGGCGCCCGGCCAGAACTCCCCGCTCTGGAGGCGGGCCGCGGTCATGGCGACCCGGCCGGCAAGGGTCGAGTCGATGGCGACGTCGCCCTCCATCACCCGGTCGAGGTGATCGGCCAGCTCGGGGCCGGTCGTCGTCTTCAGCAGGAAGCCCGAGGCCCCGACCCGCAGGCCCTGGAACAGGTACTGCTCGTCGTCATAGACCGTGAAGAACACCACCTTGAGCCCGGGATGGCGGCGCACGAGCTCGGCGCAGAGGTCGAGACCACTGGCCCCGCGCAGGCGCACATCGAGCAGGACGACATCGGGCGCGACCTCGGCGGCCAGGCGCAGGGCGTCGGACGCGGTGGTCGTGGCCGCGGCGATGGCCACCCGTGCGCTCTGGGACGCCAGCATGGAAGCCAAGCCCTCAAGGACCACCTGGTGATCGTCGACCAGCAGCAACCGGAGCGGCGGCGCCGGCCCAGGATCCACGGTGGGGACGATCGACAGGCTCTCCCCCATGAAATCCACCTTAGGGGGGAGGCGACGGCGGCGGACAGCTCGTAGACTTCTCCAACTCACCACTTGGCGCTCGACGCCCAGAAACGAGGCAGATGTCCGTTACCGAGCATGCAACCGTGACCAATATCCGGCCGCCGGCAAGCCCGGTGCAGATCGTGCCGTCGGTCCTGCCGGCCGACTACTCCAAGCTGGGCCAGGAAGTCGCCGCGCTGGATGCCGCAGGGGTCGACAAGATCCAGTGGGACGTCATGGATGGTGTGTTCGTACCCAACCTCACCTTCGGGCCCGACGTCATCAAAGCGTGCCGGCCCCACTCGAAGGTGCCCTTCGAGGCTCACCTGATGGTGGTCAACCCCGACGCCATGATGTTGCAGTACCTCGACGCCGGCTGCGAGATGCTCATCGTGCACGCCGAGACCACCACGCACCTGCACAAGACGCTCTCCACCATCCGTGATGCCGGGGGCAAGACCGGCGTGGCCCTCAACCCCCACACGCCCCTCAGCGTCGTGCAGCACGTGCTCGACCTCATCGACATGGTGCTGGTCATGACCGTCAACCCCGGCTTCGGCGGCCAGGCGTACATCGCCACCATGGAGCCGAAGATCCGCGAGGCGGCCACGATGATCGGGGCGAGCGGTCTGAACATCGACCTCGAGGTCGACGGCGGCATCTCGCCCACCACCATCGCCGGCGCGGCCGGCGCCGACGCCCGGGTGTTCATCGCCGGGAGCGCGCTCTACACGCACGTCGGCGGGCTCGTCGGTGTGGTGTCCACCATCCGACGCCTGGACGAAGGGGCCGTGGCGGCATGCC
>JBPCLE010000112.1:0-4277 GCA_051003575.1 Acidimicrobiales bacterium
GTGCCCTTCCTGGCGCACATTGAGCTTCGGCTGCTTGCCCCGGAGACGACCCTTTGCCTTGGCTACCCGCATCCCTTCCCGGGTGCGCATGCGGATCAGGTCGCCCTCGAACTCTGCCACCATGGCCAACACGTTGAACAGCAGCCGGCCCACCGGGTCGGTCGGGTCGTGCACCGACCCGCCGAGGCTGAGCTTGACCTGGCGGCGGGTGAGGTCCTCGACGATGGTCCGGGCATCCGGCAGGGAACGGGCCAGGCGGTCGAGCTTGGTGACGACGAGCGTGTCGCCCGCGCGGCAGGCGGCCAGCGCCTCCCGGAGACCCGGCCGTTCGCGGTTCGTGCCGGTCAGGCCCTGGTCGACGTAGGTCCGCTCGGGCGACACGCCCAGAGCGGCCAAAGCGTCTCGCTGGGCGGTCAGATCCTGTTAGTCGGTGGAGACCCGGGCATAGCCGATGAGCAGCGCATCCATGACTTCCTCCCTCTGGTGATGGTGGTCACCAGGTTGCGCCCGCCATGGTCCGTCAGCCTCGGTGCCGGGGCTGGGCGGCTGACGCCGCCACTCGCTCGCGCTGACGGGGAAGAGGTTCCACGGGTGGGATCTCGTTCAGGGGCGGTGTACGGACGCCGCCACGGGCTCGACCGCAGCTGCGGCCGCGGCCCTTTCGAACACGACCCGCGCGCCCTGGAACCGGTGCCCGGAGCGTTCCGGTCGTCGTTCCTCCTGCGGGACCCGGTCGTCGTTCGGCTTGCGAGACAGCAGCACGCGATCAGATGAGGCGGAATCGCGCTGACGGCCACGCGACGAACCCTGTCCGGGGCGAGCCCGCTCGCCGGCCGTTCTGCCTCCACAGTTAGGCTCCCGCCCGATGAATGGCGAGGAGCTCGACGGCGCTCCAGGATCTCCGCCGAGCCATGAGCGCCTTCCCCGTGTCTTCCTCTCCTACGCCCACGACGACGTCGCATTCAGCGATCTGGTGCGGCGCTTCTATAAGTTCCTGCGCATGGATCGCGGCATCGACGCCGTCTTCGACCGGGTAGCGGCCCAGAGCCCCCAGGAGTGGACGTCCTGGATGATCCGCCAGATGGCCGAGGCCGAGCTGGCCCCCGACGTCCGCCGTGGCGCCCAGTGGGAGACCCGCCACCTCCGCGAGGTCTTCTACGCGGATGCGGGAGCCGCCCGGGCCCGGGTGCTGCCCGTGGTACTGCCCGGCCGGCACTACACGGTGGAGGATTTCAGCCCTCAGGCCGCGGAGAAGCTGCTGCGCTACCTGACCGGCCAGGCGAGCGACCGCGGGGCAAGTACGCTGCCGACGGGTTCCGACCCCGGCGCCCTGGGTTACGCCGACTGGGCCGGGGCCTTCGCCGACGCCCTACCGCGGCGCCCGAAGAAGTAGAACGCAGGGGACCCAACAAAACCGACACCCTGTGTCATGACCAGGTGATGCGTGGTGGACCGCTCAGTGCACAACGGCAGGTGGAGCCGGCGACGACCGGCCCGGTGGTGACGGAACCCGGGCTGGACGCCGACGCCGCGGTGCGACTCGGCCTGTACGCCTACAACGTGGCCAGGAAGTTCTTCGGGCCCCGCACCGACCTGGTCCAGGAAGCGGTGCAGGAAACGCTCACCCGCACCTGCGAACGCTGGGACCGGGCCAACCAGCGGGGCTGCCCCGAGGCCTGGGTGGTCAACACCGCTACCCACGTGTGCCAGGAGCTGCTCCTCGTCAGCGTCGTCGTCCTGGTCGCCGGGCGGGACGAGCCGGCGGACCAGCTGCAGGCCGGGCCGGGACCCCAAGGCGGGCCGTTCAGGGTCGGCGGGGTGGTGGAGGTCACGGCCGCCAACGGCAAGATCGCCTTCCTGCGCAGCGCCCGTTCCACCGACCCCCCGAGCATCTACCTCATGAACGAGGACGGGAGCGAACAGACGAAGATCGCCGAGACGACCCAGGGCGGGGGCCTCGGCTGGTCCCCCGACGGCACCGCGCTGGTGTTCAATGACGTCGGAGGCATCTACACGATCAACGCCGACGGCACCGGAGAGCGGCGGATCCCGAACGGGTCAAGCCACGACGGCTGGCCGTCGTTGTCGCCGGACGGCACCAAGGTCGCCCTCCGGGACGTCGACGCCGGCGGGATCGTCGTCACCAACGTGGACGGCAGCGGCCGCCGCACGCTCACCAAGAACCTGGGTGACCTCTCGCCGGCGTGGTCGCCGGACGGCCGGGGGATCGCGTTCACCAGGAACGACGACATCTGGGTCATGAACGCCGACGGCTCCGGCCAGCGACCGCTCGTCGCCCTCCCGGGGATCGAGGCTTCGCCGGCATGGTCCCCGGACGGGCGCCAGATCGCCTTCCGGCACAACAGCGACATCTCGGTCGTCGACGTGGACGGCGGCCGAGCCCGGGCGTTGATCAGCCCCGGTGGGACCGTGGCGGTCGACCCGCAGGGTCAGGGCGCCAACAAGCTGGCCGTCACGCGGGGCGACCCCGACAGGCCGCGGTGGTCACCGGACGGCACCAAGCTCGTCTTCACCATCTGGCAGACGGGCGACGCGTGCAGCATCTGGGTCATCAGCGCCGACGGGGGCGTGCAGACCCGGCTGACGGACAACCGGACTTGCGACCGCGACCCGGCCTGGCAACCCCGGCCCCGCTGACGCGCCGCGGGCGGCTACTGGGCGGCGATTGACCGCAGCGGCATCCTTGGGCCGTAGTGGGGGGCGGCGCCGGCCCCGGCCTGGTGCCCGCGCCACGGTTCGAGCAGTTCGAGCATGCGGGCGTCGTCGCCCCAGGGCTCGCCGGCCAAGGCCCACGCCACCTGTTGGGCAGGTGGTAGTCGCCCACGCTGACCGCGTCGGCGTCCCCCAGCGCCACCGTGGCGGCGTCGGCAACGACCATGCCGCAAGGACCGCTGAGGGTTCGGTGGCGCCTGGCAAGACGCGCCTGTGTCGTACCCCTCAGGCAGACTACGGAGGATGACCCTGGCCACCCCGATCACCGCTACTGCGCTGGCCGAGCGCGCCGAGGTTGGCCGAGTCGCCGTGTCCGCCTCCCTTGACGCCGAGAGCCGCGGGACACTTGGTCAGTTCTTGACCCCAGCTCCGATTGCCGTCAGAGGCGACCGCTCCGAGCGTGGTGAGGGCCTGGTCGAGGGACCCGGCGTCGAGGGACCCGAAGCCTTCGTCGACGAAGACCGCTTCGAGCTGGCCCCCGCTCCGCGTGGCGATCTCAACGAGCGCCAGGGCCAGCGCGAGGCTCGCTTGGAACCGCTCGCCTCCGGAAAGCGTGTCGGGGCCCCGTTCTTGACCGGAGTAGCGGTCGGCAAGTTCATCGGGCACCTCGTCCGCGAGCGAGAGGTTGCGCTACTTGCCGAGGCGTCCCGAGTCCTGCGCAGCCTCTCCGGGGACCGGTTCGGGTTCGGCGATGGGTTCAAGGTTTGTTGAGCGCTTCGAGGGCGGCCAGGAAAGGGCTGGCGATGCCGAGCGCGTGGTCGATCTGCCTGGCCCGGGCCGCGGCGGTGGCCACGCGAGCAAGCTCGTCGACGGCGTGAGTGGCGTCGCTGAGCCCTCCGCCGGCTTGGGCGCGAAGGCCGCCTCGATCTCTGCGGTTCGTGTCTCGGTCTCGGCCCGTGGCGGAGGGCCACAGCCTCAGTGGTCCGGAACGCCCCTTCTCGCCGCCTCGGCGCGCCCTTGCAAGTCTCTGGGTTCGACGGTCATGGCGTTCCGTAAGCGGATCCCCTTCGGGACGGGGTGCCAAAGTACAGGCCACCGTCCACCGCGACACTCAGTGGGACGCGGAGCGAGAACCAGGTCAGGCGAAGATCTCGGAAGGCCTGATTGTCACGCTGAACGGTACGACGACCGTCAGTTCCATGTCTCCATGAAGCACCGCTCGCTCGACGTACAGATCATTTTCCAACTCGAGCACTGTGATCGCCAGCTCATCGGGGTCAACGAGCCAATAGGCCGGGATGCGAGCCTCCGCGTAGATGAAGAGCTTCTCCGTCCGGTCAATCACCCGGGTGGCTGGCGAGAGGATCTCCACCACAAGGGATGGCGTGCCAACGACACTCTGACCGCCAACGAGGTTCTCTTCGACGACTTGCACGTCCGGACGCTTGACAAGGTCAGGACGGATGAGTAGCTCGGCCTCGGCGAGCACCCGAAGCGACGGCAGCCTCCGCTGGTGCAGGAAGGCAGCGATCGCCACCATCACGGCCTGGTGGCGGGTATTCGGCGCGGGCGTCACGATGAGCGTTCCGTAGCTGAGCTCGTAG
>JBPCLE010000113.1:0-5409 GCA_051003575.1 Acidimicrobiales bacterium
GTGCCGCCGGGCGACGCCGGCGCCCTCGGCACCGCGCTGCGGCGGGTGCTGGAAGACCAGGATCTCGCCGCCTCGCTGGCCGCCGCCGGCGAGCTGCGGGCCGCCACCTTCTCCATGGACCGCCTCGCCGAGCGGTACGTCGATCTCTACCGCTCTGCGATCACGGGGACCGCTCTCCTATGATGGTGGCCGCATGCTCCTGATCGTCCTTGGTCTCGTCGCGGTCGTGGTGGCCCTGTACGTGATCGTCACCTACAACGGCCTGATCCGCCTGCGCAACCGGATCGAGAACGCCTGGGCCCAGATCGACGTGCAGCTGCGCCGGCGCTACGACCTCATCCCGAACCTGGTGGAGACGGTGAAGGGCTACGCCGCCCACGAGAAGGGCACGTTCGAGGCGGTCACCCAGGCTCGGGCCAATGCCATCAACGCCGAGGGCCCCGCCGACCAGGCCCGGGCCGAGAACATGATCAGCGGGGCGCTGAAGTCCCTGTTCGCGGTGTCGGAGGCCTATCCCGACCTCAAGGCCAACCAGAGCTTCCTGTCGCTCCAGGAGGAACTGAGCGGTACCGAGGGCCGCATCTCATATGCGCGGCAGTACTACAACGACTCCGTGCTGCGGATGAACACCAAGATCCAGAGCTTCCCGTCCAACATCCTGGCCAACATGTTCGGGTTCAAGGAGCACGAGTACTTCGAGGCCGACGAGGGTTCGCGCGGTCCCGTGTCCGTCCAGTTCTGACCCCTCTCGACTGACGCCAGCTCCTGTACGACCAGATCACCTCGAACAAGCGCCGCTCCGCCCTCCTGATCGTGGGCTTCGTGGCCCTCGTCTTGGTCGTGGGCTGGGCCGTCGACCTCCTGCTCGGCTTCGGGTTGGTGGGGCTGCTCGCCGCCTTGGCCTTCGCCGGGGGAAGCGCGGCGATCGCGTACTGGAAGTCCGACGCGGTGGCGCTGGCGATGAGCCACGCCCAGCCGGCGGATCCCACCGAGTACGCCCGATTGCACAACGTGGTCGAGGGGCTCTGCATCGCCGCCGGCCTTCCGAAGCCCCGGATCTACGTGATCGACGACGATGCCCCCAACGCCTTCGCCACTGGGCGCAACCCCCGGCACGCGGCGGTGGCGGTGACCACCGGGCTCATGGACAAGCTGACCCGGATCGAGCTCGAGGGGGTGCTGGCCCACGAGCTGAGCCACATCAAGAACTACGACATCCTGGTCTCCACCCTGGCCGTCACCCTCGTGGGGGTCGTGGCCGTGCTGGCCGACTTCAGCCTGCGGTTCATGTGGTGGGGCGGCCCCCGCCACCGTGACGACTCCCGGGCCGGCGGCGCGGGCCCCGCCGCGGCGCTGGCCATCGTAGGGCTGGTGCTGCTGGTGGTCGCCCCGCTGGTGGCCAAGGTCATGCAGGCCACCATCAGCCGCCGGCGGGAGACGCTGGCCGATGTGAGCGGGGTGGCTCTCACCCGGTACCCTCCAGGGTTGATCTCAGCGTTGGAGAAGCTGAGGGACGACACGACTGTCGTCCACTCGTCGTCGAGGGCCACGGCCCACATCTGGGTGGAGTCCCCGCTGGCCCGCACGCCGGAGGAGGGGCGGCTTTCCCGGTTGAACCGGCTGTTCGACACCCACCCTCCCCTGGAGGAGCGCATCCAGGCCCTGAAGGAGCTGTAGGAACATGAAGCGCACACTGATCTCCCTGGCCGTGCCCCTGCTCCTGGCCGTCACGGCCGCTTGCGGCGGCGGCGGGGGGGCGGCCGCCGCCCATGTCGGCCAGGTAGGTCGGGGCCCCAATGAGGCCCCCACCGACTCCGCTCCCGTCATCGGGAGGTTCCCGCTGACCGGCATGCCCGCGACCGACGCGGCCAAGCTCGCCCGGCCCGCCATCGCGGTGGAGATCGACAACAACGCCCAGGCCCGCCCCCAGGCCGGCCTGGAGGCGGCGGACCTGATCTACGAGGAGTTCACCGAGGGCACCACCCGGTTCGTCGTCGTGTACCAGTCCTCGGACGCGGCGCTGGTCGGCCCGGTGCGGTCGGTGCGCCCCGGCGACCCCAGCATCATCCGGCCGTTGGGTGGCCCGCTCGTGTTCTCCGGCGGCTCGGCCCCCGTCCTCGGGGTCGTCCGGGCGGCCGGCATCAGCCAGGTCACCGAGAACGACACCGACACGCTCCGGCGGCGGAGCGGCAAGAGGGCGCCTCACAACCTCTATACCGACACGGGCTCGATGTTTAAGAAGGCCGGCAGCATCGCGGCGCCGCCGGCGTTCTCGACCTTCCTCGCCCTGGGCGACCCGCCGGCGGCGGCCGCCGGCACGCCGGCGTCGGCCTTCCGGTTGTCGGCTGCACCGGGCGTGACCGCGCAGTACCAGTGGGACCCGACCGCCAGCGTGTGGATGCGGTCCACCGACGGCCGGCCGCACGAACTCGAGGGGGGCGCACAGTTGTCGCCCCGCAACGTGATCGTGCAGTACACGCCGTACGCCACCTTCGTTCCCGACCCCAAGGTGAAATACCCGGAGGTCGTCGGCTCGGGGGAGGCGGTGGTCTTCATCGGCGGGATGCAGTTCAAGGCCCGATGGTCCAAGGCGTCGGCCAGCGCGATGACCACCTACACCGACTCGGCCGGCAAGCCCATCGCCCTCTCACCCGGGCAGACCTGGGTCCACCTCCAGGCACCGGGGTCGACCGTCTCGATCGGCTGACGGCAAACCCCACCGGGGCCCCGAAGCGACGGCGGTAGAATCGTTCGTATGCCCGACAGTCATCCGACCGGCAACCACGCGACCGGCAACCACGCGACCGGCAGCCACGCGACCGGCAGCCACACCAGGGGAACGGCACGGGTCAAGCGCGGCCTGGCCGAGATGCTCAAGGGTGGCGTGATCATGGACGTGGTCGACGCCGAGCAGGCCCGCGTGGCCGAGAGCGCCGGCGCGGTGGCGGTCATGGCCCTCGAGCGGGTCCCGGCCGACATCCGGCGCGACGGCGGGGTCGCCCGTATGAGCGACCCGGCGATGATCGAGGCCATCCAGGCCGCAGTCACGATCCCGGTCATGGCCAAGGCCCGGATCGGCCACTTCGCCGAGGCCCAGGTGCTGGAGTCGCTCCAGGTCGACTACATCGACGAGAGCGAGGTCCTCACCCCGGCGGACGACGCCCACCACATCGACAAGTGGCCCTTCGCCGTTCCGTTCGTGTGCGGGGCCACCAACCTGGGCGAGGCCCTGCGCCGGGTCTCGGAGGGGGCGGCGATGATCCGCTCCAAAGGCGAGGCCGGCACCGGCAACGTGGTGGAGGCGGTGCACCACCTGCGCTCGATCCTGGGCGACATCCGGCGCCTCACCCAGGCCGACCCGGCCGAGCGCTACGGGTGGGCGAAGCAGCTCCAGGCCCCGATCGACCTGGTGGCCGAGGTGGCGGAGGCCGGCGCCCTGCCCGTGCCCCTGTTCTGTGCCGGCGGCATCGCCACGCCGGCCGACGCGTCCCTGGTCATGCAGCTCGGCGCCGAGGCCGTCTTCGTGGGCTCGGGCATCTTCAAGAGCGCAGACCCCGAGGCCATGGCCCGGGCCGTGGTCGAGGCCACCGCCCACTTCCGCGATCCCGCCATCGTGGCCAAGGTCAGCCGCGGCCTGGGCCAGGCCATGCGCGGCGCGGAGATCGCCACCCTCGAGACCCGGCTGGCCGAGCGGGGCTGGTGACGGCGTTGAGCGGCCCGGAAGGCCGGTCCAGCAGGCATTGAGGCGGCCCCAAGGTGCACAAGGTCGGCGTCCTGGCGCTCCAGGGCGCGTCGCAGCGCCACGCTGAGGCGCTGGCCGCGCTCGGCGCCCATCCCGTCGAGGTCCGCACGGCCGGGGATCTCGCCGGCATCGAGGGCATCGTCCTGCCCGGCGGCGAGTCGACCACGATGTCGAAGCTCCTCGACCTGTCGGGCCTGTTCGACCCCCTTGCCGAGCTGCTGGAGGCTGGCATGCCGGCGTTCGGCACCTGCGCCGGCCTGATCCTGCTGTCGGCCCACATCCTCGACGGTCGCGCCGACCAGCGCGGCTTCGGCGTCCTCGACGTCGACGTCCGCCGCAACGCCATGGGCCGACAGGTTCACTCCTTCGAGGCCCCGCTCGAAGTCGCCGGGCTCGATGCCGCCGGCCTGGCCGCCGGCGACTTCCCGGCCGTCTTCATCCGGGCCCCGGTGGTGGAGCGGGTCGGCGCCGGCGTGGAGGTGCTCTCGACGATCGACGGCGTGCCCGTCCTCTGCCGGCAGGGCCCGCTGCTGGGCGCCGCGTTCCACCCCGAGCTTTCCGACGACCTTCGACTGCACGAGCTGTTTCTCACAACTTCCCTCTCCCTGGAGGCCTGACATGTCCGGACATTCCAAGTGGGCGACCATCAAGCACCAGAAGGGGGCCAAGGACAAGGTCCGGGCCAAGGTGTTCGCCAAGGTGCTGCGCCAAGTCGAGGTGGCCGCCCGGGAGGGCGGCGCCGACATGACGGCCAACGCCAGCCTGCGCACGATGTACCAGAAGGCGCGCGACGCCTCGGTGCCGGTGGACACCATCGAGCGGGCCATCAAGCGGGCCACCGGCGACCTGGAGGGCGTTCGCTACGAGGCGGTGAACTACGAGGGGTACGCCCCGCTGGGCGTCGCGGTCTACGTGGAGACGCTCACCGACAACCGCAACCGCACCGGCGCCGACGTGCGGGCCATCTTCTCCAAGAACGGCGGATCCAGCGCCGAACCCGGCGCCGTGGCCTGGCAGTTCGAGCGCAAGTCGGTGCTCGTCGTCCCCAGGGACGGAGCGGCCGCCGAGGAGGACGACGTGATGATGATCGGCCTCGACGCCGGCATGGAGGACCTGGAGGACCAGGGCGACACCTGGCAGCTCACCGCGCCGCCCACCGACCTGGGCCGGCTCCGCGACGCGCTGGAGGCCGGGGGCGCCACGGTCACCTCCGCCGAGTTGACGATGGTGCCCACGACCACCATCGCGTTGGAGTCAGAGGCCGACGCCCGGAAGGTCCTGCGTCTGGTCGACGCCCTGGAGGACCACGACGACGTGCAGGCCGTCTACGCCAACTTCGACATCCCCGACAGCGTGCTGCAACTGGTGGAGGCCGACGCCTAGGTGGCTGGTGTCTTTCGCTGAAGCGGCGAAACTCGCCCGAAAGCGGCCCGAAACGCCCGCCACTTTTCGACGAGTCGCTGTGGATATCGCCTCTGCGGGCTTCCTGTGGGACTGTGGATAACAGCCTTTCAGCCGACACCCTGTTTGACACCAGCCACCTAGCCCGGACTGAACCCGCCGCACCTTCCGGTCCTGCCCGCTCATCGGCGCACCTCGGAACCATCCGCCGCCGCCGCCGGTCGGTGCGCTATCGTCACGAACGGATGTTCGTGCTCGGGATCGAC
>JBPCLE010000114.1:0-3128 GCA_051003575.1 Acidimicrobiales bacterium
CACACCCCAGTCCATGAGCTTCACCTTTCGGGCCAGTATGCCCTGGGGTTCGCCGGCGCCGGAGGTGATGGTGGGCCGGGTGGTGGTGGTTGGCCCGCCGGCCCACGCCGCCACCAGCGCCTCGGCGGCCAGCTTGGCCTCGCCGTAGGGAGAGGCGGGCCGGGCCGGGCTGTTGTGGTGGGCCGGCCAGGACTGGTCCCAGCCGTAGACCGACGTGGAGCTGACGTAGACGAGGCGCGTGCCCGGCTCCAGCACCGAGAGCAGGTTGGCGGTGCCGTCGACGTGGGTGGCGCGCAGCTCCAGCTCGGCAGCGCGGTAGCCGCCGGCCAGGTGGTAGACGAGCTCGACGCCGGCGGCGGCATGCCGGAGGCTGTCGACGTCGGCCACGTCGCCCCGCACGACCTCCACGCCCTCGGGCATGCGGCGGCCGCCGGCCTCGGAGCGCACGAGCGCCCGGACCTTGCGCCCGTCGGCGGCCAGCGCCCCCACCAGGTGCCGGCCGATGAAGCCCGACGCCCCGGTGACGAGGATCAAGAGGCCGACACCGGGATGCGCTTGGGCGCCTTCACCATGCCGGCGGCCATGCGGGCCGCCGCCGCCGGCTCGGCCAGCAGGTTGGTGTAGGCCGCGTTGGCCAGCGGGCAGGCGCAGCGGCGCTCGCGCATCCAGGAGCGGAACTCCTCGGCCGCCGGCGAGTACCAGACCTTGCGGAAGTCGAAGCCGGCGTCGCGAAGGTTGCCGAAGGAGCGGGCAAGTACGCAGCACGACCACACGTCGCCGTCGGCGCCGATGTGCACGGACAGGAAGCCGGCGTGGCACACGGGCATGGCGGTGGCGTCGCCGTCGAGGAAGCGGGTGACGCGGGAGTAGTACTCGTTGCGGATCGTCCGGGCCATGCGGGCGACGGCCCCCTTGGCCGTCTCCTCGGCCTCGAGCACGGCGGCCGCGGCCCGGCCGAAGGTGGACGATCCCGGCGTGATCCCGGTGCCCATCGTCTGGAGTTCCACCCGCTCCTCGGCCGGCTCGGCGATGTAGGAATCGGCGCCCAGCTTCGACAGGCCGCGGGCGATGTCGGGGAAGTCGTCCTCGTTCTCGTTGGACACCACGGTGTGGACGCCGACGGTGAGGTTGGGCAGGCCCAGCGCCCGCAGGCCGGCGAGGGTGTCGAGCAGGCGGGCATGGGAGCCCTCGGCGCCCCGGATGACGTCGTGGCGCTCGGGCACGTGATGGTCGAAGGAGAGGTTGATGACCACCTGGGTGCCGGGGCTCTCACGGCAGATGCGTTCGACGCCGGCCACCACCCGCTTGGTGAACCATCCGTTGGTGGGGATGTTGACCACCGCCGGCTGGCAGATGCGCACCGCGGACAAGATGATGTCGGGCAGGTCGCCCCGCAGGAACGGCTCGCCACCGCTGAAGGTCATCCACGCCGGCGCCCGCCCGAGCGACTCGAAGACCGTGGTCCATTCCTCAGCGGTGAGCTCGACGACCTTGCGGTCGTAGACGTTGCAGGTCAGGCACTTGAAGTTGCAGCGGAAGTTGGTGCTGACGGTGACGTTGACCGGGAGCAGCCGGGGCCAGCCCCGCGCCCGCCACGAGCTAGCTGTGCCGAAGCTCCATGCCGTACGCGTCAGGCGCCGGAGCCTTGGTGCTCTCGACCATCGCCCAGACATGGTTTTCCTTCCCCTGGAGGTAGTCGGCCCGGGCGAGCAGTCGGGCCCATGCCTCCATGCCGACCGCTGCAGCGGTCCAGGCTAGTTGCCGGGGACGCATGCCCCTGGGCTCGGTACGTATGTCGGCCCACAGCTCGCGGCGCAGGAGGCCCAGATGCATGCTGGGGACGGAGTAGTGCTGGCGCCGACGCAGCCAGAGGTGGCCGGTGTGGATCTGCCGGCGCTGGTTGACGAAGTCGGCCCGCGTGCCGGGGCCCCGGTTCCACACCACGGCCTCGGGCACGTAGGCCGACCGCCAGCCGGCGTGCTCGAGCAGAGCCTGGAAGCACGCTTCGTCGACCGAGGTGCGGGGCAGCGACACGACGGCCTCGGCCCGCAGGGCGATCATCTCGCCGAGCTTGGGCTGGTGGAGGGCCAGGCGGTGGTGGAGGCGCCAGAGCAGGTGGGCGGCGTGGCCGATCGGCGTGGAGGCGTCGTTCACCGGGACCGTTCGGCCGCCGGCCAGGCCGACGCCCGGCTCCTCCAACGCCTTCACGACCTTGGCGATGGCGCCCTTGTCGGGGAGCACGTCGCCCGACACCACGACGACCACCGGGGTACGCAGCTGGGCCAGGCCGAAGTTGACTGCCGAGACCTTGCCTGACCGCTCCTTCTCCACGTACATCCGCACCGTTCCGGGGTGGGCCGCCGTGAACTCCGACACCGTGTCCACCGTGTCGTCGTCGCACCCGCTGGCCACGACGACGATCTCGGCGACGTCGGGCTCGGCGAGCAGGCGGTGGAGGAGCGGCCCGATGTTGGCGCCGTCGTTGTGGGTGGGCACGACCACCCCCGCAACACTGGTGGCGGCTACGCGGTCGGCCGCCGGCCGGTGCTCGGTTTTGACGTGCTCTTCCATGGACCCCCCGTCGAGCCTGGGGCGAGATACTAGGTGGCGCGGCGGCGTCCGTGCCGTGACGGCTCGGCGGCGAGCGGGTCGGCCGGCCAGGGGTGCTTGGGGTAGCGGCCGGCCATCTCCTTGCGGACGTCGGCCCACGTGCCGGCCCAGAAGCCCGGGAGGTCGGCGGTGACCTGCACGGGGCGGCCGGCGGGGGACAGGAGCTGGAGGACCACTGGGACCGCGCCGCCGGCGATGGTGGGGTGGACGGCCGTGCCGAACAGGTCCTGGACCCGGACGGCGGCGGTGGGATGCGGTCCGGCGTAGTCGATGGTGGCGTGCCGGCCCGAGGCCACGGTGAGGGTGGACGGGGCCTGCCGGTCGAGCTCGGGCGCCAGGTGCGCGAGCCGGCGGCGGAGGGCGCCGGCCACGTCGACGGCCTCGACGCCGGCCCGGCCCGTCGCGCCGGCGAGCAGCGGCGCCAGCCAGTCGTCGAGCGTGGCGATCAGGGCGGCGTCGGACAGGTCCGGCCACCGCTCACCGAGCGCGCCGCGGGCGAAGCAGGCCCGGGCCTGGAG
>JBPCLE010000115.1:0-7636 GCA_051003575.1 Acidimicrobiales bacterium
GGCCGGCGGCGGCGCCGGCGGGGCGGCCACGGTCACCTTCACCCCCACCGCCACCAGCGGTGGCTCCGGGGCGGCCCGGGCCCAGTCCTCGTCCACCAACACCGGGGCCACCGGTGCGGCCACCAGCTCGGCCCGGGCCACCCCCACGGCGGGCTCGGGCGCATCGGGCACCACCGGGGCCACCGGCGTGGCCACCTCCAGCCCCACCGCCACCAACACCGCCATCCTGGGCGCCGCCACCACCGTCGGCGGCGCGGTGACGGTGGGCAACACCGGGCCCTCGGGGACCACGGGGTCATCTTCGGCCGCCGGCGACGCCGACTCCACGGCCAACTCCGGGGCCCAGTCCGACGCCGATGCCCTCTCCGGTCCCACCGGGGCGGCCACCAACGACTCCATCGTCACCGGCGACGGGGGCGACGGTGCGCTCGGCGGGCTGTCCCTGCCCTTCGCCGGGCCCGCTGGCCCGGCCATCAACCTGGGCATCGGGGGCACCCTGGTCGCCCTGGCCGGGTCGTCGGTGGCCACCAGCGCCACCGCCGGCGGGGCCGGGGCCACCGCCACCGTCACCGCCGCTCCCACCGCCGTCGGGGGCGACTCCGGCGAGGCCGACAGCGCCTCGAGCTCCACCAACACCGGGGCCACCGGTCCCTCCACCTCCACCTCCGACACCTCCCCGGTCTCGGGCACCGGCGCCTCGGCGCCCACCGGAGGCACCGGCACCGCGGCCGGCACCATCACCGCGGCCACCGCGGCCACCGCCGGCCTGGCCGGCGCGGCGGCGGCGGTCACTGCGGCCCTGGCTGCAGCCAACGCCCCGGTGGCGGCCACCCCCGGCGCCGGCACCACCGGCGGCAGCGCTGGCGGCACCGGCGGGGCCAACACCGGCACCGGCGGGGCCAACACCGGCACTGGCGGCGGCACCACCGGCGCCACCGCCGGCACCACCTCGGGCACCGGCGCCGGCGCCGGCGTCCCGGTGTCCTTCACCGCCTCGGGCACCGCAGTGGCCGATCCCACCTCGGTGGCCTCGGGCAGCGCCCGGGCCGTCGACAACTCCACCGCCAGTGGCCGGGCCCTCGCCGAGGACCACAGCACCGCATCGGGCCGCGCAGTGGCCCGCAAGGGCTCGGTGGCCTCGGGCTGTTCCACCGCCATCGACGACTCCACCGCCAGCGGGGCCGACTGCGCCCCGCGGCCCCCGGTGCGGGTCACCCGCCCCGGCGCCGCCGGCCCCGGCGCCGCCGGCCCCGGCGCTACCGGCACCGCCGCCGGTCGTGCCGCCAGCGGCCAGCTGGCCCGCACCGGCGCCGACCTCGACGCCCTGGCCGCCAGCGGGGCCCTCGCCGGCCTCATGGGTGGGGTGTTCCTGGCCCTGGGCCGCCGGCGCAAGCCGGTGGCCGGAAAGAAGCCATACTTCCCCGTACCAAGCAACCAAGAGAAGGAGAGTTACCAACAATGCGACTGAGGACCAGCATGGCGGTTGCCATCGCCGGGGTTGCCGCGGTGATCGGCCTGCTGGCCGGCCCCGCGTCGGCCCAGACGTCGGGGCCCTCCACCAGCGGCGGGGCCAAGGCCACCCTCGACTCGGTGGCCTCGGGCACCTGCATCGCCGTCGACGATTCCACCTGCTCGGGCAGCGGCTCGGCTGCCGACGACTCCACCAGCTCCGGTGCCGCCCACGCCCGTGACGGCTCCACCGCCTCGGGGTGTTCCACCGCCATCAACGACTCCACCGCCTCCGGCGGCCCCTGCCCGCCGGCCGGCCCCCACCCCACCACCGTCACCACCCGCCCGCACACCACCGCCACCACCCGCCCGACCACCGGCGGCGGCGGCACCGGCGCCGGCGGTGCCACCACCGCCCGCCTCGCCCTCACCGGGTCTTCCAGCGCCGAGCTGGCCGCCCTGGCCCTGGGCGCGCTCGCCATCGGCGGCGTGCTGGTCCTGGTCGGCGCCCGCCGGCCCCAGGAGGGCTGAGAACCGCCGCCTCCGGCGGCACATGCTGTTCACACTGCGACGGTCCGCGGCCTCCTTCTCGCCGCGGACCGTCGCCGCGCCCCGACCCGAAGTTCGGGGTTGTCGAACCCGGGTCTTAGGAGTACCTTAGGAACTGTGATCGGTACGCCAAAGGCGCAACCCCGCACCGGCATGCGGCGGGTGAGCTGGGTCCGGATCGTCGTCGACGACGACGGCACCCACTGCGAGGTCATCGGCGTCGGGCACCGCCTGCCCGCCGCCCGCTGGGTGTCGCTCGACACCGCCCTGGCCCTCGCCGCCAGCGGGGTACCCACCGTCGTGCGCTCGGCGGCCGCCGCCTCCGCGTCGGCCTCAGCGCAGGCCCTGGCCGCCGGCTAGCCGAGGGTCTCGGGCACATGTACATCTGCCACTGCCGGGCGGTCACCGACCGGCGCATCTGCGAGGCGATCGAGTCGGGCGCGTGCGACCCCGACACCGTGCGCCGGCGATGCGGCGCCGGCGGCGCCTGCGGCGGGTGCCTCCCGGCCGTCCGGGCCCTGTTGGCCCACTACGGTGTCTCTGAGCAAGCGGCGCCGGCGCCGGCTGCGTCTGCCGCCTGATCCCCGTCCCTCCGCCCTCCCGGGAGCTGCAGACATGCAAGGCAACGACGCTGTGCTCGACTTCCTCAACGACGTTCTCACCGCTGAGCTCACCGCCATCAACCAGTACTTCATCGACTCCAAGATGATGGCCAGCTGGGGCTACGGGCGGCTGGCCGACAAGGTCCGGGCCGACTCCATCGACGAGATGGGCGACGCCGAGAAGCTGATCGACCGCATCCTGTACCTCGACGGCGTGCCCAACCTCCAGCGGCTGGGGAGCGTGCGGGTCGGCGAGACGGTGCCGGAGAAGCTGCAGCTCGCCCTCCAGGTCGAGACCGAGGCCATCGAGCGGCTGAACCGGGGCATCGCCCTGTGCACCGAGGTCGGCGACCACGGCAGCCGGGAGGTGGCCGAGACCATCCTGGCCGGCGAGGAGGAGCACGCCGACTGGCTGGAGACCCAGTTGGAGCTGATTCGCCAGGTCGGCGAGGCCCACTACCTGGCCCAGCAGATCGGCGGCTGAGGGCCGCCACCGCCCACACAGGAGGGCCAGGGGTTACGCTCCGGGCATCCGACCGCTCACCTCCGCCGTCGCCCTCGCCGTCGCCGTCGTGACGGGCGCCTGCGGCGACCAGCCGGTCGACGAGGCGCCGGGCCAGGCCACCACCACCTTGGTCGCGGCGCCGTCCGCCACGCCGACGAGTGTCGCCGGCCGCAGCTACGCCGCCGACTTCACCAGCGCCGACGGCCACCGGTACCGCATCACCCTCGCCCTGGGCGCCCGGCCGGCGGCCGGCGCGGTGCTCGACTGCCCCGGCGCGCCCACGACGGGGCGGTACGTGCTGCCCGTGACCCTGATCGTGGCCAACGCCGCCGCCGACCGGGCCGCTCCGTTCCCGCCGGTCCGGCTCGAGACCGGGGTACCGTCGGGCGCCAAGCCGGCGCCGGTCATGGTGCGCGACACCGCCGGCGCCTGCACGGCCAGCCCCCGGGTGGCTTCCGTCGGCGCCGGCGCCTCGGTGGTCTTCAACGGCACCTCGCCGCTCATCGACGAGGGGGCGGCGCCCGGAAGCGCCGGTCGCATCGAGGTGAAGGTCTCCGAGACCACCTTCAGCCTCAGCGCGCCGCTGCCATGACACCCGCCATAGACTCTTCTGCGATGTCGTTGTTGGCGGGCCCGTACCTGATCGCGGTTGTCATCCTCGGCGCAGCCGGCGCCTTGAAGGTCGCCCGGCCGGCCACCACTGCTCGCGCCCTCCAGGAGCTGGGGCTACGGGTTCCGCCGGCCGCGGTGCGCGCCGGCGCTCTGGCCGAACTGGCCGTCGCCGCCGGCGCCCTGGTGGGCGGGGGCCGCCCCTTCGCCGCCCTGGTGGCCGCCTCCTACGCCGGCTTCGCCGGCTTCGTGGCCTTCGCCCTCGGGCGGGGCATGCCCCTGTCGTCGTGCGGGTGCTTCGGTGTCGACGACACACCGCCCACCATCGTCCACGCCGGCCTCAACCTGGCCGCGGCCGCGGTGGCCGCCGGCGTGGCCGTCACCGGCTCGGGGGCGGCCGGCCTGGCCGAGATCGCCGGCCTGGAGGGCTCAGCGCTCGTCGGTGTCGCCTTCGTCGCCGCCACCGCCACGTCGGTCTGGCTGGCCGCCGTCGCCCTCACCGCCCTGCCCAGGCTGCGGGCCCGCCGCCCATGAGCCAGTGGCTGGCCGAGAGGACGGCGGCCGTCCTCGGCGCCCGCACGTCGCGGCGGGGCTTCCTGGTCCGCAGCGCCATGGCCGGCTCGGCCCTCGCGGTGACGCCGATGCGCTACATCCTGCGCCCCGTCACCGCTTACGCCGCCATCTGCGGCTGCGCCGGCACCGACTGCGACTGCGGGTCGGCCTGCTGCGACGGGTACACCGAGTTCTGCTGCGCGGTCAACGCGGATGGGTCCAACACCTGCCCGCCGGGCACGTTCGAGGCCGGCTGGTGGCGGGCCGACGGGTCGCGGTTCTGCGAGGGCCCCCGGTACTACGTCGACTGCAACGCCCGCTGCGGGTCCAATGCCTGTTCGTGCGAGTGCGCCAACGGCGACTGCGACAACCGGCGGGCGTGCTGCAACGTGTTCCGTTACGGCCAGTGCAACACCCACATCGACTGTTTCGGCGCCATCGCCTGCCGGGTCGTCACCTGCACCCCGCCGTACGAGCTGTACAACTGCGAGACCACCGCCCTCTGGGACGATTCCACCGCCGACCACGCTTCCACCTGTAACTCGCCCCCGCCCCCGCCCCCGCCGCCCCCGCCGGCGGTCACCGGCGAGCGGCTCACCGTGAGCCACAGCGGCAAGGCCCTCGACGTGGCCTTCGTCTCCACCGACGACGGCGCCGGCGTCATTGTCTGGCCGCCCAACGGCGGCGTCAACCAGCGGTGGTCGGTCGAACCGCTCGGCGACGGCAACGTGCGTTTGGTCGCCGGCCACAGCGGCAATGTGCTCGACGTCGCCGGCGCATCGACGGCCGACGGCGCCGGCATCATCCAGTGGCCCTTGAACGGCGGCTCCAACCAGCGCTGGCGCATGGACGCCCTCTCCGACGGCACGTTCCGGTTCACCGCCGGCCACAGCCAGAAAGTGCTCGACGTCGCCGGCCTCAACGCCGCCGACGGGGCGCCCGTGATCCAGTGGCCCTGGAACGGCGGCCCCAACCAGCGCTGGCGGCGCCAGACCCTCTAGTGCACCCGTCCCGCGTCCCGACGCACGAGATGGCGCCCTGATGGCCGCGGTCCTGCTCGTCCAGACCGTGGCCATCGTGCTCCTCGGCCTCCTCGTCGCCGGCCTGCTGCGCAGCCACGCCGAGATCCTGCGCCGGCTCCACGAGCTGGGCGCCGGCGCCGACCCCGACGGTGGAGCGGGCGTGACCAGCGCCGTGCCCGCCCCCGTGCGCCGAGGTGCGTCCACCGGGTTCGACGTCACCGGCGCCACGCCGGCCGACGAGGAGCTGCGCATCGGCGTGGTCGGCGCCCGCCAGCACACGGTGCTGGCCTTCCTCTCCAGCGGCTGCCTCACCTGCGGGGCGTTCTGGGACGCCTTCGCCGGCGCCGGCCGCCTCGACGTGCCCGGCGGCGCCCGCCTGGTGGTCGTCACCAAGGGCGCCGAGATCGAGAGCCCGTCGCGCATCCGCGAGCTGGCGCCGCGCGCCGTGCCCGTGGTCATGTCCACCCATGCCTGGCTCGACTACAAGGTGCCGGCCACGCCGTACTTCGTCTACGTCGACGGCCCCACCGGCAGGATCGTGGGCCAGGGCTCGGCCGGCACGTGGGAGCAGGTGGTGGCGCTGTGGACGCAGGCCCTCGCCGACGAGACCGCCACCGGCGAGGCCCGGGCCGACCGTGAGCTGCTCCAGGCGGGCATCCACCCCGGCCACGAGAGCCTGCACCCGGGCCCCGTCCCCCGCTCAGGGGGCCGCTCGGGCCCCGTCCCCCGCTCAGGGGGCCGCTCGGGCCCCGTCCCCCGCTCAGGGGGCCGCTCGGGCCCCAAGGCGGGCGGGTAGGTGCCGGGCTGGTTCGTCCTGGTCGCCGGCGTGTGCGTCGCCACCGCGGCCGCCGTCCGCTCGACCTGGTCCCCCTGAGGGGATTCGATGCTGGCCAGCATCCACCCGCTCGGGGAGCGGGCACGTGATCGTCGATGGGGGGGGACCGTCGGGGCGTATGTGGCCGGGTCGGCGGCGGCGGCCACCGGCCTGGGCGCCGGCCTCGGCGGCCTGGGCGCGGCCTTGGCCCTGTCCTCGGGCGTCACCGCCGCCCTGGTCCTCGGCGCCGGCGCCCTCGCCCTGGCCGCCGACGTGGGCGCCGTCCCGCTGCCCACCATCCACCGCCAGGTCGACAAGGACTGGCTCGACCGCTACCGGGGTTGGGTGGTCGGCGCCGGCTTCGGGCTCCAGCTCGGGCTGGGCGTCGTCACCGTGGTCAACACCGCCGCGGTCTACCTGGCCCTGGCCCTCGCCCTGCTCACCGGTTCGGTGGCCGCCGGGGCGGTGGTGGGCCTCACGTTCGGGTTGGTCCGAGCCCTCGTGATCCTCGCCGTCGCGCCGGTCCGGCGGCCCGACCAGCTCCGGTCCGCCCTCCGGCGGGTGGCCGGGTGGCGGTCGCGTTCACACCATGCCGGCATCGCCGTCCAGGCCGGGCTCCTGGTCGCCGCCGGCGCCGTCGCCATCGCCCACTGACCCGACTGTGAAACATGGAGGCCTGCCGTGGAGAAGCTGACCCGCCAGGGACTGGAGATCGAGCTGCCCGACGGCTGGGACGGGCGCATCTACCGCCGGGCGGCCGAGGCCGGGGTCGTCACCCGGCGGGCGCTGCACGCGGCCAACTTCGCCCTGCCCGCCAACCTGGGCGACTACGCGGTGGGCGCCGTCGAGCGCATGACGGCCGGCGACGTCCTCGTGGTCCTCCTCGAGTTCGACCCGGTGAGCGCCGGCCAGGGCCTGTTCGCCAACGACGGCCTGCCGGCGGCTCTCCGTGCCGGCGATTTCAGCCCCACGGCCATGCCCCGGGCGTTCCCCGGCCGCACCGCGGCCCAGTGGTTCTTTTCCCTCGCCGGCCGGGCGTTCTGCCTTTACGTGGTCCTCGGCGCCCACGCCGGCCGGGCCGACATGATGCCGCTGGTCAACCAGGTGGTGGGGACGATGCGGATCGACCCCTGAACCGGCGCCGGCGGGGGGTCAGGGCGTCGGGACGATGAGGCCCGACACCGTCGGCACGGTGGCCACCGGCGCCACCGGCGCCACCGGCGCCGCCTCCGCCCCCGCAGCGTCGACCACCGAGGGCTCGAAGCCGTTGGCGCTGTGCTCGGCCTGAGGCTCCCAGCTCCCGCCGGCCGGCGCCCGGCCCAGCAGGCCCTCGGCCCGGTCCTTGGCCCGGGCCCGGCGCTCCCGGCCGTTGTCCCGGTCGAGGAAGTAGCCGGCGGCGGCGCCACCACCGCCCACCACGACGAGGCGGAAGAGCTTCTTGCGGATCGCTCGGAACACGGTGTGACCTCCTGGTCGGCCTCTTGACTGGTACGTACCCAGCGGGGGCGTGTTGTCACGCCGGCCGACCCTCCGT
>JBPCLE010000116.1:0-6310 GCA_051003575.1 Acidimicrobiales bacterium
GCCATGTCGAAGGTGCGCTCGCCGGTGCTCTCGACCCCGTAGGTGTAGGCCCCGACCAGGCGGACCTCCTTGTGCCACAGCGCGGTCATGTCGACGCTCGTCCGGCCGGCCATGCCGACCAGGACCACCTGCTCGCGGGGGCGGACGATGGCCAGGGCGTCGTCGATGCTGCCCTCGCTGCCGACACAGTCGTAGACGACCTCGGCGCCCCCGCCCACGCCGGCGCCGACCATGGGCGACCGGTTCATGCGGCGCACGGCACGGCGGATCTCGCCGGGCTCGACCACCACGTCGGCCCCCAGCTCGAGGGCCAGCCTCCGCTGCTCGGGATGCTTGGCCGAGGCGAGCAGCGTTCCCGGCCGCACGTGCCGGCGCACGGCGGCGATGGTGCACAGGCCCACGGTGCCGGCCCCGAGGACGACCGCCGTGGCGGGCTGGTCAAGGGCGGGCCGGCGGGCGGCATGAAGGGCGCAGGCCGCCGGCTCGACCATGACCGCCGCCTCGTCGGTGAAGTCGTCCGGCACGGCATGGAGCTGGCTCTCATGGGCCACCATGGCCGTCGACCACCCGCCGCCGGTGTCGGCGCAGGAGCCGATCTGGAGCCCGGGCTCGATCTCGCCGAGGGCGAGGTTCTGGCAGCTTCCCGTGAGGCCGGCGGCGCAGAACGAGCACGGCGGGTCGATGCCTCGCGGCGCGCAGCACAACACCGGCTCCACTACCACCCGGCCCTGGTCGCTGTCGGCGACGATCTCGTGGCCGGGCACGAACGGGAACGACACGATGGGCTCGAAGTAGCGCGAAGACTTCCCGTCGATGGTGGAGAGATCCGAGCCGCATATGCCCGCCAGGCGGGGGCGGATGCGGCGCCAGCCGGGCCCGGGGGGGACCGGCTCGTCGATGTCGGCCATCCGCAGCGGCCCGACCCGGGCGCCGAGGCCCGGTACGAGGCCGCCGGCCACCATGGCCGCGCCGTAGCGCGGGAGGCTGCGGCGGAACTGGAGGGCCCTCACGTCGCCCCCAACTGGTGACGATCGGACACGCCAGGACGTGTCGAAGTGTCACCAGATAGCCGGTGGCCCCGCGGCGCCAGCGGTAGCAACGGCACCGGCGCGCCGGGCGCCTTCGTCCACTGCTCGATGTGCCACCCCCGCTTGCGGGCGATGGCGGCGAGCTTGGGCTCGGCGTTGACGGCCACCGGGTGTCCGACGGCCTCGAGCATGGGGAGGTCACTTGCCGAATCGGCGTACACGACCGACTCCGACAGCTCGAGCCCCTCGGCGGCGGCGTAGTCGGCGATGGCGATGGCGCGGGCCTCGCCGGTGGGCGGCGCCTCGAGCATCTCGCCGGTGAACAGCCCGTCGCGCTCGGCGAGCCGGGCGCAGACGATGTCGTCGAAGAGCGGCCGCAGGGGCTCGATGACGAAGTCGAGGGCTCCGGTGATGAGCAGGGTGCGGTGGCCCAGCGCCTGGTGCTCGCGGACCCGTCGGATGCCGGCGGGGAACGACTTCGCCAGGATGAGGTCGCTGAAGAGCTGCCAGGCGTCGGCCCGGATGCGCTCCGCCGGCGCCCCGTCGTAGCGGCGGTAGAAGTGGCGGAGGAAGTCGCCCCGGTCCTTGCGGTCGAGAGCCAGCAGGCCGGGGCCCTGGCGCACCATGTCGAGGGTGAAGCGGGCCCGCTCGTCGTCGGGGAGCCGGCGGGAGGCGAGGTAGGCGTAGGACTCGACGACATTCGAGGCGATGAGGGTGTTCTCGAGGTCGAAGGCGGCGATGTGGCGGTCGGGCGACAGGATGGTCCGCCGGCCTCGTACGTGGCGGCTCTCGCTCTGTCGCGCCCCGCCGGTGGTGCGGACCCGGGCCTGTCGCACCACCGAGGGCAGGTGGACCACCTGCACGTAGTGCTTCCAGTCGATGACGGTGGTGTCGAGGCCGAACGCGGCCTGTTCGTCGGGACCCAAGCTGTCCCACAGGGCGCGAAGGCGGGTGTCGTCGAACACCGCCTCGGTCTCCGCGTAGGCGCCGTACAGGCGCACGTAGTCGAGCGCCCGCTCGCCCTGGTCGCGCCGTTCCTCCAGCCGGGCCATCACCTCGGCCCGCTTGCCGCGGATCGGGAGCGCGGCCACCACCTTCTCGGCCTGCCCGAGGGCCTTCACCCCCCGCTGGAGCTGGCGCAGCGCCTTGCCCCGGCCGGAGAACGACCAGTCGGGGGCGACGATCGGCTGCCCGTCCGAGTCGTACAGCGGGTGCTCGAGGAAATACTCACGGACCAGGTTGACCAGGTTCCGGTAGAAGAGAGGGTTCCGGTTGCCGGTGGCGACCTGGTAGACGCCGGTGCCGTCGGGCTCGGGCCCCTTGGCCGCGACCGTGACGATGGTGGCCACCACCATGTCGACGGGGATGATGTCGACCACGCCCTCGGGAATGCCCGGGAACTCGTTGAGGAGGCCCCGGCCATAGGAGATGAGGACGGGCTCGGCCATGCGGAAACCCCGGATCCAGCCCGGGTGCGGCTCCTGCCACGCTGACTCGATGATCGACGGCCGGACGACGGTGACCGGCACGTGGCCGCGGACCTCCATCGTCGCCCGCTCGGCCAGCGCCTTGGTGTACGCGTAGGCGTCGGGCCAGCCGAGGCTCTTGGCCCGCGCCCGGCCCGCCTCCACGAGGCGGTCGGCCACCCACTTCTCCCGGCGCTTCTCGGTCTTCGCCGCCAGCAGGGGCGGGCCGGCGGCGCCGAGCTCGGCCCGGGCCTCCTTGGCGAACCGCGAGAGCAGCTCGGGGTCGCGGCTGGCGGCGTCGGTGTCGGTTCGGGCCCGGCGGGCGGCGGCCATTTCCGACCGCCAATCCACCTCGGTGCTGAACGGCGTGTCGGCCAGGGCCGCCTCGGCGGCCCGGCCCCGACGGGTGCCGGCGACGTAGGCGGTGGACACCGCGACCATGTGGGCGGCCGAGCCGGCGTCGCGGAGGAGCTCGGCCACCCGGACCGGGCCCATGAGGTTGACCTCGGCGGCCACGTCGATGGGGGAGTCGAAGCTCACGATGGCGGCCGAGTGGATGACCGTGTCGCAGCCGGCGACGAGGGCGGCGGCCTCCGCGTCGAGCCCGAGACCGTCGACGGAGACGTCGCCGGCCACCACGGTGACCCGGCGGCCGATCTCGGCGTCGAAGCCCTTGCCCAGCTGCGCCTTCAGGGTGCGGAAGGCGTCGTTGCCGAAGATCTCCCGCTTCGCCCTGGCGGCCGGGCTGGTCCGGCGCCCGGCCCGCACGATGAGGACGAGCTCGCAGCCGGGCACGGCGCGAAGGAGCCGTTCGACCAGCGCAGTGCCCAGGAACCCGGTCGAACCGGTGATGGCGATGCGCTTCCCGGCCAGGGCCGTGGCGACGGAGTTCCCCGGGTCGCGGCGGTCCTCTGCGTCGCTTCGGTCCTCGCTCACTCCCAATCTCTAGCATCAGGTCACCCATGGACTGCCAGCCCGGTACCTAGATGCGCGACTTCCTCAGCGAGCAGGACCTGTCCGGGTTTGCCGGGAGGTCGGCCAAGATCGCCCTCGTCCTGGTGCTGGCGTTGGTATTCCTCCGCCTCGGGACCCGCCTGGCGGGGCGCACGATCCGCTCGCTGGGGTCACGTTCACCCCTTCGCGAATCCTCGCCCCGCTCCGAGCAGCGGGCGGAGACCCTGGCCGGCGTGGCCACCAGCATGGTGCGGACGGTGGTGTGGACCGTCGCCATCCTGCTCGTCCTCGACGAGTTCGGGCTCAACCTCGGGCCGCTGCTGGCCGGCGCCAGCATCGTCGGCGTGGCCCTGGGTTTCGGCGCCCAGAGCCTGGTGAAGGACTTCTTCTCCGGCTTCTTCATCCTGGTGGAGGACCAGTACGCGGTGGGCGACGTGATCACGATCGCCGAGACCACGGGCGCCGTCGAGGAGATCAACCTGCGGGTGACTCGGATCCGCGCCGTCGACGGCACCGTCTGGTTCGTGCCCAACGGCGAGATCCGCAAGGTCGGAAACTCGGCCAAGGAGTGGGCCCGGGCGATCGTCGACGTGCTCGTCCCCAACAAGGCCGACCTCGCCGTGGCCACTGCGGCCATCGCCGAGGAGGCGGCCGCGCTGGCCGCCGACCCCACCTGGGCGGCGGCGATCCTCGAACCCCCGGAGGTGCTCGGGGTCGAGTCGCTGGGCCTCGACAATCTCATCGTGCGGGTGTCGACGAAGACCACGCCGGCGCACCGGGTCGCCCTGGCCCGGGCGATGCGATCGCGCATCAGCGGTCGGCTGCGGCGCGAGGGCATGATCGCCGAGACGCTGCGACGCCCTACCTCCGAGCTCTGAGCACCTCGGCGTACAGCTCGGCGTGCTCGCGGGCCATGCGCTCCGTCGAGAACCGGACCTCCACGTCGGCGCGGCACGCGGACCTGTCGATCTCGTCGATGGTGAGCAGCTTGGCCGCCATGTCGGACTCGTCGTGGCAGAGCCAGCCGGTGCGACCGTCGGCCACCACCTCGGGCGCGGCCCCCTCGGCGAAGGCCAGGACCGGGGTGCCGCAGGCCAGCGACTCGAGCATGACCAGCCCAAAGGGCTCGTTCCAGCGGATCGGGAAAAGCGTGGCCTTGGCGCCGCCAAGGAGCCGCAGCTTCTCCTCCCGGGTGACCTCGCCCAGGTACTCGGCGTCGTCGCCGAGGAGCGGCTGGATCTCGGACTCGAAGTACGACGTCTCCCAGGGCTCGCGCATCTTGCCGGCAAGAAGGATCGGGACGCCCGCCTTCCGGGCCGCGACGATGGCACGGTGGGCGCCCTTCTCCGGCACCATGCGACCGAGGTAGAGGCAGTAGTCGCCCTCGCCGGCGCCGATCGGGAAGTCCTCGACGTCGACGCCGTGGTGGATGACGCCGGCCACGGGCAGGCCGGGGTCGGCGGTGAGCTGCACGTGGGAGATGGCGATCAGCGGCACCCGGCCGGCGATGCGCCGGTAGAGGTCGATCAGCTCCACGTTCAGCGGGCCGTGGATGGTCGTGACCACGGGGATGTTCGTCAAGGCCGAGGCATAGGTCGGGCCGATCATTGTGTGGTCATGGATGAGGTCGCAGTCGGTCATGGCCTCGTAGGCGGCGAAGACGTGACGCAGCTCCGGGACGGTGAAGCCGATCCGGTTCCCCTCGGACTTCTCCAGGAGCCACTTCGTCGGGACCGGGCAGTGCGAGTCGCCCGTGGCGAAGAGCAGGACCTCGTGGCCGGCGTCGGTCAACCCCCGGCAGAGGCAGTCGACGGCCTGCTCGATGCCGCCGTAGAGGTCGGGGGGGATTGGGGCCCACGGCGGGGCGATGATGCCGATCTTCATGATCGGGATTTGAACACACGCCGGCCGGTACTGTGGGACTGTGAGTTCAGAGCTGCCGCACGCCCCCTGGGCAGTTGGCGGTGAGGCGCTGATGGCGCTGGCGTCGGTGAACGGGCCCCTCGAGGAACTCCCGGACGGGCTGCGACGGGTGCCCGGGCCCTGCTCCATCACCGCCGGCCGCTACGACGACTCGCCGGTGGGCCCCTACCGGGAGTTCGCGGTGGGCCAGCCCGCCCACCTCGGCGCCCGCGTGGGGCTGTGCATCACGACGATGGCGGTCACTTCGGCCGACGCCCGCCTGGGCGGGCGGATCAACTGGGGCTTCCCGAAGGAGCTCGGCACCCTCGTCTGGCTCGATGAGGGCGAGGACCGGGTGGTGCGGTGGGAGGAGCGCGACATCGTCCTGCGGGCGTCGCCGGTCGGGCCCCCCTTGCCCGTGCTCCTGCCGCTGCGGGCATTGCAACGGCGGGCCGATGGCCTGGTGTCGATCCGGGGCCACGCCCGGGGCCGGGGCAGGGTGGCCCGCATCGAGATCGAGGTGCCGGCCGATGACCCGCTGGCCGGCGTCGCCGGCCGCTACCGCGGGCTCATGGTCGCCGGCATGCGCCTCGTCGTGAGCCCCGCCCGCCTGCCCGTCGGCCTGACCGCCACCCTGCGGGCCCCGCTCCGGGCCCCGGAGCCGGCGCTATCGTGGGCGCCGCAGTCCCAGCACACCCTCACGGGCGATTAGCTCAGCGGTAGAGCGCTGCCTTCACACGGCAGAGGTCGGGGGATCAAAACCCTCATCGCCCACACAACAGTGCAGGTCAGAAGGGGTGTGGGCGGCTCAAACGCGGGAACGGTTCTCATTGCAACCGGTACGAGTGAGCGAAACGACGAGACAACCTCAGAGTGAGCACGCGGTTTGGCCACATCGCTGACCTCGACTCCGCCGAGCGCTGCCGTGCTGGAGGGGCCGCGGTCAGCGCGGCGATCCGG
>JBPCLE010000117.1:0-11187 GCA_051003575.1 Acidimicrobiales bacterium
CAGCGCAACCACGACGCGGCCGGCCCTGGGTGCGCCGGCGGCCGGCGATGCCGGAAGCGACGCCGCCCTCGGGCCCCGCTCCACCAGCCAATCGGCGGGCGCGGCGGGCAACCCAGTGCTCCTGTTCACCGGCCTCGGCCTGGTGTTCGGCGGCGGGGTCTTCCTGGCCGTGCGCAACCGCCGGCGGGTCTGAGGCCGTTTCGATTGCCCGAGCTATCCTTACAAGGACTGGATGGTAAGGAGGACCGGATGGACGCAGCCGCCAAGATCACTTCGAAGGGCCAGGTGACCATTCCGATGGCCGTGCGCGACGCGCTGGGCCTCAAGACCGGCGACGAGGTGGTGTTCCGAGTCGAGGGGAGCCGGGCCGTGCTGGCCCGCACGCCGGACTTCCTGGACCTGGCGGGCACGATCGCCGTTCCTGCCGCCAGGCGCAACGTTGCGTGGGACGAGGTGATTCGCCGGACGACGAATGACCGGGCTGCGGTTCGCCGTTGAGCGCGTTCGTCGACACCAACATCCTCGTGAGGCACCTCACCGGCGATCCGCCGGCGATGGCGGCGAGCGCAACCGCCTACCTCCGCAGCACGAACAATCTGCTCCTCACCGATGTGATCGCCGCCGAGACCGTGTACGTCCTGCAGTCGTTCTACCAGGCTCCCCGCGGCCAGGTCGCCGACGCTCTGCGCTCCCTCATCGCCTTCCGGTCAGTCGTCTGCGTCGACCCTGCGCTGCTCCTACGGGCTGCGGAGGTCTACGAGGTGGACCGTCTCGATTTTGCCGAGGCGTACCTGGTCGCCTGCGCGGAGAGTACCGGCGTTGGTGTCGTCGCCTCCTTCGACCAGTCGATCGACCGGGTGTCGAGTATCGAGCGGGACGAACCGCCACGCGTCTGAACGACCGGTACTCCCGACGGACTCGACGGATCCTGGCCGGCGCTTCCAGCCCCCTCATGAGATCGATCGGCGGGACCGAACGAGTGCGGCGATGATGGCTGAATGCCGAGGCCCAGCGCGCACGAAGGCCTGAACGCCGGGTAGACGCCGATAGCCCCGATTCGCTGGCGCCAGGCAGGCGGTCGGTGCAACAACCGCGTTACATGTAACATGGCGCGCATGGGAAGGCGCAACGTTGCCGATCGCGTCAGGGAGCACCGGGACCGCCTCCGGGCGCAAGGGCTCCGACCCGTCCAGATATGGGTGCCAGACGTGCGGGCCCCAGAGTTCGCGACTGAAGCCCATCGCCAATCGGGGCTGGTCGCGGCGAGCGCTCATGCGGCAGACGACCAAGCCTTCATCGACGTAATGAGCCTGGAGGAGTGAGACGCGGCGACATCTGGTCTGCCGCGGCGGGAAGCGGGTACGTCGGCAAGCCTCGGCCGGTCGTGATCATTCAGGACGACCGCTTCGACGCCACCGACTCGGTCACAGTATGCGCCTTCACGACCGACCCCACGCAGGCGCCCTTGCTCCGCCTTCCGGTTGAACCCGATGACCTCAACGGGCTCCGGACTCGGAGCAGCCTCATGGTCGACGAGCTGACCACGGTGCCGCGCTCCAGGCTGGGAGAGAAGATCGGCCGCCTCGCCGACGACGACATGGTGAGGCTCGGGCGCTCGGTGCTGGTGTTCCTGGGCTTGGCCGGCGGCTGAGCCCATGATCCGCGGCCCCCAGGTCAGCTCTTGAACAGGAACTCGGCCTCCTCGGGCTCGACGAGCAGGCGCAGCTCCTCCCGGAGCACCTCGTGGCCGGCGAGGGTGGGGTCGGCGTCGACGATGGCGAAGGCCACCTCGCGCGCCCTCGCCACCCATTCCTTGTCCCGGCGCAGGCTGGCCAGCTTGAGGTCGCTCTGGCCCTTCTGGCGGGTGCCCAGCACGGCGCCCTCGCCCCGGATCTCGAGGTCGACCTCGGCCAGCTCGAAGCCGTCGGTGCTGGCCTCGACCGCCTTCAGGCGGGCCTCAGAGTCGGGGGTGGTGGCCGCGCCCAGCAGGTAGCACCACGACTGCGCCGCGCCCCGACCCACCCGGCCGCGGAGCTGGTGGAGCTGGGCCATGCCGAAGCGGTCGGCGTCGGTGATCAGCATGACGGTGGCGTTGGGAACGTCGACCCCCACCTCGATCACCGTGGTGGCCACCAGCACGTCGACCTCGCCGGCCCGGAACGAGGCCATGACCGCCTCCTTCTCCTTCGACGGCATCTGGCCGTGGAGCAGGGCCAGGCGCAGGTCCGGCCACACCTCGTCGCGGAGGCGGGCGAGCTCGGCGGTGGCCGCCCTGGCCTGCACCTTCTCCGACTCCTCCACCAACGGGCAGACCACGTAGGCCTGGCGGCCGCCGGCCACCTCGACCGACACCCGTTCGTAGGCCCCAGCCACCTCCAGCTCGCCCTGGGCCCACGACGTCACCACCGGCGACCGGCCCGGCGGCATCTCGTCGAGGACGGTCACGTCGAGGTCGCCGTAGACGGTCATCGCCGCGGTGCGCGGGATCGGGGTGGCGGTCATGACCAGCACGTCGGGGTCGTCGCCCTTGCCCCGCAGGGCCGCCCGCTGCTCCACGCCGAAGCGGTGCTGCTCGTCGATCACGACAACGCCCAGGGCCTTGAACCCGACCCTCTCCTCCAGCAGGGCGTGGGTGCCGATCAGCAGGTCGACCGTGCCGTCGGCCAGGGCGGCGAGGATGCGGGCCCGCTCCCCCGCCGGCGTGCGGTTGGTGATGAGCTCGACCCGCAGCGGCCGGTCGCCCGTAAGCGTGCCCGGGTCGGCGACGGTGAGCCCACCGAGCACGTCACGCACCGACAGGCCGTGCTGCTCGGCCAGGACCTCGGTGGGCGCCATCAACGCCCCCTGGTAGCCGCCCTGGACGGCCATTAGCAGGGCGGTGACGGCCACCAGCGTCTTGCCCGACCCGACATCGCCCTGGAGCAGCCGGTGCATGGGGTGGGCTCCGGCCAGGTCGGCGGCGATCTCCGCGATGGCCCGCTGCTGGGCGCCGGTGAGCGGGAACGGCAGGCCGGCGTGGAAGCGCCCAACCAGCTCCCCCGCGGCCGGCCCCTCGGCGGCACCCAGCGGCCATCCGGTGACGTGGCGGATGCCCTTGGACTCCCGCTCAACCGCCCGCTTGCGCATAACCAGCGCCAGCTGCAGACGCAGCAGCTCGTCGACGACCAGCCGGCGGCGGGCGGCCTGGGCCGCGGCCATGGACTCGGGGTTGTGGATCTGGTTGAACGCCCAGGTGCGGCCGACCACGTCGAGGCGGTCGCGCCACTCCTCGGGCAGCGGATCGGCCATACGGCCCGCCCGGCCCAGGGCTTCCTCCACGAAGGCGGCCAGCTCCCAGGTGGCCAGGCCCGCCTTCTCGGACTGTTGGTAGATGGGCACGATCTTGCCGGTGCGGTCGCCCACCAGGTCGACGACCGGGTTCGTCATCTGCGGGCGGCCCTTGAACCGCTCCATCCTCCCGAAGAAGACGGCCTGGACCCCCACCGAGAGCTGCTTGGCCCGCCACGGCTGGTTGAAGAAGACGACGTGGAGGTAGCTCGAGCCGTCGAACACGTCGACGTCGACCATCATCCGCCGCTGGCGGGTGCGGCGGGCCTGCACCCGCTTCACCGTGGCCAGGACCATGGCCTCCTCGTGCTCGGCCAGGCCGGCGATGGACTCCTGGCGGGTGCGGTCGAGGTAGCGGCGCGGGTAGTGGGTGAGCAGGTCGAGGACGGTCCTGATGCCCATGGCCTCGAGGCCCTCGGCCTTCTTGTCGCCGACGCCCTTGAGCGCGGCGACAGGGATGATCGCCAACTGGCCGAGCTTGCGGCCCGGCGACGGCGGAGCGCCGGGAGGCGGCTCCGTCACTCCGCGCTGAGGAGGTAGGCCGCGAGGGGCTGGCCGCCGATGTGGACCTCGACGGCCGCATCGGGACGGTTCTCGGCCAGCCAGCCGGTGATCTTCTCGGTGATCGCCGGCTCGGACCCCTCGCCCTCGATCAGGGTGACGACCTCGTGGGCGGGCGAGACCAGGCGATCGAGCAGCTCGGTGGCGGCGCCCGCCAGATCGGGGGCCACCACCGCGATGGCGCCGTGGTCGATCCCGAGCCAGTCGCCCTCCGTCACCGGGCCGGCCGGCGTGCTGGCCGCGTCACGCACGGCCCGGGTGACCTCCCCCCACGCCACCCGGGCCGCGGCCTCCACCATGGCGGCGGCGTTGTCGTCGACGCCGGCCTGGGGGTCGTAGTCGAGCAGCGATGCCAGGCCCTCGGCCACGCTGCGCGTGGGCACCACCCGTGCGGGGCGAGAGCACAGCCGGGCCGCCTGCTCGGCCACCGGGACCACGTTCTTGTTGTTGGGCAGCACGATTGCGCCCTCGCCGGCCGATGCCTCGATGGCGTCGAGGATCTGGGCGGTCGAGGGGTTCATCGACTGGCCGCCGGCCACCACCTCCTGCACGCCCAGCGAGCGCAGGATGCCGTCGATCCCTTCGCCGGCCCCGACGGCCACCACCGCGGTCGTGACCTGCTGGCGGTTGCGCCGCTCGTCGGCGACCTGCTGGTGCAGGTCGGTGACCCGGATCGTGCGCGGGCGGCCGCCGGCGTCGAGACCGGACTCCACCGCGGCGCCGATGTCGTCGGTGTGGATGTGGCAGTTCCACAGTCCGTCGCCGCCGACCACGACAATGGAGTCACCGATGGCGTCCCAGGCCTGCTTGAAGCCCTCGACCGCATCGTCGGGCGCCTCCAGGAAGTACATGACCTCGTAGCGGCCGCCCTCGGCGTCGGAGCCGTGCCCGCCGGCGCCAGCCGGGGCGGCGGCGTGGTCGTGGCTCCCTGCGGCGTCTGCCGGCGCCGGCAGGCCGTCGTCGGCCGGCTCCGGCAGCGGGCGGCCGTCGGCGACGTGCAGCAGGGCGTCGACGAGCAGGACGTAGCCGGCGCCGCACGCGTCGACCACGCCGGCCTCCGCCAGCACCGCAAGCAGCTTGGGAGTGTGCTCCAACGAGGTGGCCGCGGCCGCCGCTGCGCAGTCGAGCATCTCCACCAGGCCCAGGTGGCGGGCGCCGTCGGCCGCGGCCGCCGCATCGCGTGCGACGGTGAGGATCGTGCCCTCGACGGGGTGCATGACGGCAGCATCGGCCAGCCGGCTGGCGCCGAGCAGGGCGTCGGCCACGCCGGCGGCGTCGACCGGGCCGGCGCCGAGGCCCTCGGCCAGGCCCCGGAGGATCTGCGACAGGATGACCCCCGAGTTGCCCCGGGCGCCCATGAGCGCTCCGTGGACGACGGCCTTCTGCATGCCGGAACCGTCCGCCCCCTCCAGGCCGGCCACGACCGATTCGAGGGTGAGGGCCATGTTGGTGCCGGTGTCGCCGTCGGGCACGGGGTAGACGTTGAGCCGGTTCAGACGGGCCTGGTGCCGGCGCAGCAGGTCGCGGTAGGCGACCATCGTGGCGCGCAGGTGCTCAGGGGCCAGGGTCTCCATTGGCCGAATCGTAGTGGGCACCCCGGTCGACTACCCTGGTCCGCCATGGCCGCGGTCTGTCAGCTCTGTGGAAAGCACCCCAGTTTCGGTATGGCGGTGAGCCACTCGCACCGGCGTACCCGCCGGCGCTGGAACCCGAACATCCAGCGCATCCGGGCGGTCGTGAACGGCACCCCGAAGCGGCTGTCGGTCTGCACATCGTGCATCCGGGCAGGCAAGGTCCAGAAGTCGGTCCGTTAGGCCACCTGCCATGATGCAGGAGCCCTGGGTGTCGGCGGTCATCACGCTGTCGGTACCCGCCAACGACCTCGCCGCCATCAGCCCGGTCAAGGGCCACTTCACCAAGGCGGGCTACGAGGTGCACGCTCCACTCGGGTCCAGCTTCGGCATCGCCGGTCCCAAGTCCCAGTTCGAGCGCACCTTCAACGTCGTCCTCGTCATCAGCGAGGACAATCTGGTCACCACGGTCACCACGGAGTCCGGCGGCCTCGATCTCCCCCTTGACCCCCTCCCTGAGGACCTCCGCGGCGTCGTCGAGTCGATCCGGTTCATCGAGCCGCCGCCCCTGGTGTTCGGCGCGCCCGGCTAGATCCTCGACCCGGCCAGACCGCTACACGCCGCCGGCAGGCGGCCCCCTTGCGGCCCCCGCCGGCAAAACTCAGCGCCGGCGCTCGATCCCGTCGAGGAAGCCCTCCAGGCGGGTTGTGAGGTCCTCAACGCTGGTTCGAACGCGCTTGGCTCCGAGCCGGTGGCCGACTGCCACACCGGTCGCGGTCGCTCCCGGCACCACCACGAGGGCTTCGGGCATGCCGAGCGCGGCCACGCCGAAGGCCGCCACCGTCAGGCCGATGCCGGCGCCCTTCCCCATCGACTGGCGATGGGCCCGCAACAGGGCCTTGACGCCGACGGTCACCTTGGCCATCACCATGCCCCGGTCGCCCGGCTCCTCGACGACGGCGAGCTCGACCTGCTCGACGTCGCGCAGCATGAGCCGGCGGTGGATACTCCGGTCGTAATGGACCATGACCCGGGCGCGGACGTCCTGCCGGCGGCTCCAACTGGAGCTCGTGGCGAAGTCGCGCCGGAGATGGAACTGCTCCTTGGCCAGGAAGCGCCGGAGGATGTCGTCGACCGCCCTGGTCGGCCCCGGAACGCACCGGGACACGGTCACGGTGTCCGGGCCCAGGCGCATCCACCGGACCGGCGCGCCGTCGTCGGCCACGAGCGCCCCGGCCCGGAGCTCGGCCACCGCCCGCCGCACCGACTCCCGGGACAGCCCCGCCTCCACGGCCGCCTCCTCGAGCAGGACGAGGTCCAGCCCGGGCTGGCCCGCCGGCGACTGACCGTCGAGCTCGCTGGCCCGGCGGATGACCAGCGCGATCTGCTCGTCGTCGAGACGATCACCGTTCACCGGGTTCGACGGTACCGCTACCGGAGCCCCTCGGTCTGGCGGGCCTCCCACGCCGGCTCCACCGGCACCACGCCGGCGCCCAGCGCCGGCCCCGCCTCGATGGCATGGGCGACGAACCGCTTGGCGGCCACGCAGGCGTCGGCGGGCTCCATGCCCCGGGCCAGCTCGGCGCAGATGGCCGCCGACAACACGCACCCCGACCCGTGGGCACCCCGGTCGGCCAGGCGGGCGCCCTCCAGCCAGACCGGCTCCCCGCCGGCCACCAGGAGGCAGTCCGGCGAGTCGGCGCCGGCGAGGTGGCCGCCCTTGACCAGCACCACCTGCGGCCCGAGCTCGGCGAGGGCCCGGGCCGCCCGCTCCATCCCGGTGCGGTCTCCCACCTCGAAGCCACAGAGGGCGGCGGCCTCGGCCAGGTTCGGTGTCAGCACCGTGGCCCGGGGCAGCAGATGGGCGATCACCGCTTCGATGGCGTCGGGGTCGAGCAGGCGCCCCCCAGTCGAGGCCACCATCACGGGATCGACCACCAACGGCCGCACGCCGAGCTCGGCCACCGTGCGGGCCACCTCGACGACCACGGCGGCCGACCCGAGCATCCCGGTCTTGGCCGCCCCGACCGCCAGGTCCGACACCACCGAGGAAATCTGGGCCCGCACCATCTCCGGCGTCAGGGTCTCGACCGCCTGCACGCCGAGGGTGTTCTGGGCCGTCACCGCGGTAAGGGCCACCGCCCCCCACACCCCGTGGGCCTCGAATGTCTTCAGGTCGGCGACCACGCCGGCCCCCCCGCTGGAGTCGGAGCCGGCGATGGTGAGGGCCACCGGCCGGCTCATCGGTGCTCCCATCCGAGCGTGGGGAGGTCGGCGTCGCGCAGCCGGCGCTCGCCGGCCTCTGCGGTGCACCGCCCGATCCGCAGGGGCGTGCCCAGGCCGGCGTCGGCGAAGGTGCGCTCGATGCGCTCGGGGTCGGGGGCGGTGAATACCAGCTCGTAGTCCTCGCCACCGCCCAGCCCGAGCGCTTCGGCGTGGTCGCTCACCCGGTTCACCCCGAGGGCGATCGGCACCCGGTCGACCACCACGCCCACGCCCGAGGCGTCGGCGATGTGGCGGAGGTCGGCGGCCAGGCCGTCGGAAACGTCGATCATCGCCGACGCCCCGCCCCGGCGGGCAGCCGGCCCCTCCTCCAGGCGGGCCCGGGGCCGGCGGTGGGCCAGCACGAGGTCGGGCGCGTCGCCAGCGCGACCAGTCTGGAGCAGGCGCAGGCCAGCGGCGGAGGAGCCCAGCGGCCCGGTGACGAAGATCACATCGCCGGCCCGGGCCCCCGAGCGCAGGACCGGCGGGGGCAGGTCGGCGGGGCCGGCAGAGTCTCCGACGACCGCCACCGACACCACCAGCGTGGGCGACGAGGTCAGGTCGCCGCCGACGATCGGGCACCCGTAGGCCTCCGACGCCGCCGTCAGCCCGTCGTAGAGCAGGTCGAAGTCGATCTCGCCCAGGGGGCCGGCGATGGTGACGAGGGCGTAGCTCGGGCGGCCGCCGACGGCCGCGATGTCGCTGACGTTGGCCGCCATCGCCTTCCAGCCCATGTCGTCGAGGCCCACCAGGGTGAGGTCGACGTGGACCCCGTCCACCACCGCGTCGGCGGCGAGCAGCATGTCGCCCCGTGGCCCGGGGACCACTGCCACGTCGTCGCCCACCCAGGTCTCCCCCGGCGGTCCGACGAGGCGCTCCCGTAGGCGCTCGATGAGGGCGAACTCCGATAACGTCGTAACCAGCACGTTAGGCGCTCCACCGGGAGGTTCCTTGCAGGGAGTCATCAAGTCCTACGACCCCGGGACGGCGGAGGGCGTGGTGATGCGCGACACCGACCGCTCCGAGTACGACCTGTCCCCCGAGGCCCTCACCGGCTCGGTGTTCCGGATGCTCCGGCAGGGCCAGCGGGTGGTCTTCGACCTCGACGGTGGCGGTCGCGCCACCCGCGTCCGCCTCGGCTCCGAGGTCGACATGGGAACACCGGGCTTCCCGCCAAGGCCCGACGGGCGCACCGTGTGACCCTGTCCTCGGCGCCGAGCACCTCCAACCGGCAGCTCCTCGACTGGGTCGGGGAGATGGCCGACCTCTGCCAGCCCGACGCGGTGGAGTGGTGCGACGGATCCGAGGACGAGTACGACCGGCTCTGCGGGGCACTTGTCGATGCCGGCGCCCTCACCCGCCTCGACGACGAGCGGCGGCCCAACAGCTACTGGGCCACCTCCGACCCCGCCGACGTCGCCCGGGTGGAGGACCGCACGTTCATCTGCTCGGCCAAGGAGATCGACGCCGGCCCCACCAACAACTGGCGGGAGCCGGCCGAGATGAAGGCCACGCTCGCCGGGTTGTTCCGGGGCGCCATGCGGGGCCGCACCATGTACGTGGTGCCCTTCAGCATGGGCCCCATCGGCTCCCCCATTGCCCACATCGGCGTGGAGATCACCGACTCGGCCTACGTCGCAGTCAACATGGCGATCATGACCCGCATGGGCCAGACGGTGCTCGACGCCCTCGGCCCCGACGGCGAGTTCGTCCCCTGCCTGCACTCCGTCGGCGCCCCGCTGGAGCCGGGTGAGGCCGACGTGACATGGCCGTGCGACGCCGACAACAAGTACATCGTCCACTTCCCCGACGAGCGGGCGATCTGGTCCTACGGGTCCGGCTACGGCGGCAACGCCCTGCTGGGCAAGAAGTGCTTTGCCCTGCGCATCGCCTCGTCGATGGCCCGCGACGACGGGTGGCTGGCCGAGCACATGCTCATCCTCAAGCTGACCAACCCGGCCGGCGAGTCGAAGTACGTCGCCGGCGCCTTCCCGTCGGCGTGCGGCAAGACCAACCTGGCCATGCTGGTCCCCACCCTTGAGGGCTGGAAGGTCGAAACCGTCGGCGACGACATCGCGTGGATGAAGTTCGGCGCCGACGGCCGCCTGTGGGCCATCAACCCCGAGGCCGGCTTCTTCGGGGTCGCCCCCGGCACCTCGGACCGCACGAACCCCAACGCCATGGCCACCCTGCGGGCCAACTGCCTGTTCACCAACACCGCCCTCACCGACGAGGGCGACGTGTGGTGGGAGGGCATGACCGAGGAGCCGCCGGCGCACCTCACCGACTGGCGCCACGACGACTGGGCGCCCGGCTCGTCGACGCCGGCCGCCCATCCCAACGCCCGCTTCACCGCCCCGGCGGCGCAGTGCCCCACGATGGCCCCCGAATGGGAGGACCCCAGGGGCGTGCCGATCTCGGCCATCCTCTTCGGCGGCCGGCGCTCGTCGGTGGTGCCGCTCGTGCAGGAGGCCCGCACCTGGCGTCAAGGTGTCTTTCTGGGTTCGATCATGGCCTCGGAGACCACCGCGGCGGCGGCCGGCGCCGTCGGCAGGCTGCGCCGTGACCCCTTCGCCATGCTCCCGTTCTGCGGCTACAACATGGGCGACTACCTGGGCCAGTGGCTCCACATGGGCGCTTCGGCCGACCCGTCCAAGCTGCCCCGGCTGTACTACGTCAACTGGTTCCGCAAGACCGCCGAGGGTAAGTGGCTGTGGCCCGGCTTCGGTGAGAACAGCCGGGTGCTGGCATGGATCTTCGACCGGGTGGCGGGCACGGCCGGCGCCGTCGAGTCGCTGGTGGGGCTGCTCCCTGCCGAGGGCGGGATCGACATCGAGGGCCTCGACGTGGCGCCGGCCGACATGGCCGAGCTGCTTCGGGTCGACCCCGAGGAGTGGCGGGCGGAGGTGCCGTCGATACAGGCGCACTACGCCAGCCTGGGCGAACGCCTCCCCGTCGAGCTGCGCGACGAGCTGGATGCCCTCGAGAAGCGGCTCTCCGCCGCGTGAGCGACCGCAGCGACCAGGCAGGACAGTGACCCCCGAGACCGTGACCCCGAGCGAGGAGACCGATGTGGCCGCGCAGGCGTACGTGCTGATCCAGACCGATGTCGGCAAATCCGCCCAGGTGGCGGAGGAGGTGGGCAAGATCGACGGCGTGATCGCCGCCCACAACGTCACCGGCAACTACGACGTGATCGTGCTGGCCGAGGCGGGCTCGATGGACGATCTGGGCCGGCTGGTCGTGAACCAGATCCAGCTCATCCACGGGATCACCCGCACCGCCACCTGCTCAGTGGTGCACCTATAGACCTTCGGTCACAGACCTTCGGTCACAGACCTTCGGTCTGGAAAGGCACGGTGCGGCCTGCGGCCGCGCTCATAGATGTTCCGCCTCGCCAGGGCTCGCTGCGCTCTCCGGCTCGGGGGTGGGGGGACGGGTCCCCCTCCGTCTTCAACGGCGGGGG
>JBPCLE010000118.1:0-4850 GCA_051003575.1 Acidimicrobiales bacterium
CCGGGCCGCGTTGGCCGCCGGTGAGGCGAGTCGGGCGTTGGGGGCCGGCGCCCGGTGCCCGGCCGTCGGGTAGCTGCGGGCGCTGCGGACCGGGCCGTGGACCGACGTGAGCGCAGCCTGGGACCCGTGGGAGCGGTAACGGTGGTCGCCGCCGCCGGACCGGCCGGCGCCGCCGAGGCCGCCACGGTGGGGCCCGGCGCGGCGCAGCACGCTCAGCTGTCGCTTGAAGTTGTGGACCGAGTCGCCCGGTCGTCCCTCTGCCCGAGCACGGACAGCGGGCGGGATGAGTACTGCGGCCCAGATCCCAGCGAGGACCAGAAGAACCAACGTCACGCTCCTCAGACCTTCCTTTACCTCGATGGACGGTACAGCGCCACAGCCGGCGAAACGCGGATGGGGGAGCTGGCGCGCCCACTTCCTACCAGCCGGGACAGGGGGAGGCAAACAGTCGGGGGCTATTCCTCGACGGGTCTGCGGTAGATCCCCGAGCGTCCGCCGGTCTTCTCCCAGAGGACCAGCTCGGAGATCATGATGGAGCGGTCGACGGACTTGCACATGTCGTAGATCGTCAATGCGGCGACGGCGCAGGCGGTCATGGCCTCCATCTCGACGCCCGTGCGGTCGATGGTCTCGACCTGGGCCTCGACCTCCACGTTGTCGTCGCCGATGGTGAAGTTCACGAAGATCGACCCGACGAGGAGAGGGTGGCAGAGCGGGATCAGGTTGGGCGTCTGCTTGGCCGCCTGGATGCCGGCGACGCGGGCCACGGCCAGCACGTCGCCCTTGGTCAAGGAGTTGCTGGCGACCATCGACGTGGTCTCGGGCTTCATCATCACCTTGCAACGGGCCAGGGCCCGGCGGTGGGTGGCCTCCTTGGGCGTTACGTCGACCATGCGGGCCCGGCCCAGCGGATCGATATGGGTGAGTCCGCGGTCGCTCATAGCCACCGAGTCTAGGGGGACGACCCCTCAACCACCTATCTGGCTCATGGAGCGGTCCGGGCGGACGAAGTCCACCTGCACGATGGAGTGGCAGGCCCACTTGGTGCCGACGTCGGCGGCGATGGCGCCGGCCAGGTCGTCGTCGGACCCGCCGGAGCGAAGGACCGCCCGCAGGTCGGTCTCCTTGACCGCGAACAGGCAGTTGCGGAACATGCCCTCGGCCGTGAGCCTGACCCGGTCGCAGCTCCCGCAGAAGGACTGGGTGACGCTGGCGATCACCCCGATCTCACCGGCCCCGTCGACATAGCGGAAGCGCTCGGCCGGCGCCGGCCCCCGGATCCCGACCGGCTCGAGCGGGTAGACGGCGGAGATCGTGTCCACCACCTCGGCGCCGGGGACGACGGTGCCCGGGGCCCACCCCTCGTCCGCGTCGAGGGGCATGAACTCGATGAAGCGCATCGTCAGGCCCCGCGCCCGGCCAAAGGTGGCGAAGTCGACGATCTCGCCGTCGTTGACGCCCCGGATGAGGACGCAGTTGACCTTGACCGGGGAGAAGCCGGCCTCGACGGCGGCGTCGATCCCGTCGACGACCTGGTCGAGCGCGTGGCGGCGGGTGATGGCGAAAAAGGTATCGGGGCGCAGCGAGTCGAGGGAGATGTTGATGCGATCGAGGCCGGCGGCCCGCAGGTCGCCGGCCAACAGGCGCAGCGTGGCCCCGTTGGTGGTCAGGGACAGGTCCGTTCCCAGAACGGCCAGCTTCTCCACCAGGACGGGCAGGTGGGCCCGCACGGTGGGCTCGCCGCCGGTGATGCGGATGCCGCCGAAGCCGAAGCGCTCGACGCACACCCTGGCCACCCGCTCGATCTCGGTATAGGTGAGCAGGTCGGGGCGGGGGAGCCAGGCCAGCCCCTCCGCCGGCATGCAGTACCGACAGCGGAGGTTGCAGCGGTCGGTGACGGAGATGCGCAGGTCGCGCACGGTCCGTCCGTGGGGGTCGACCAGCGGCTCGGCCATGCCTCCAGGCTACGCCGGCGGACCGCTGCCCCAGGATCAGGTGAGGAGCATCACCTTGACCGTGCCGCCGGCCTCGACGCCCTCGCCGTCTGGCAGCAGGGCCAGGGCGTTGGCCAGGGCCATGGCTCGCAACAGGTGGGACCCCTGGCCGCCGGAGGGCCGGACGTGGAGGCGACCGCCGGCGTCGGTGACCGCGACCACCCGGACGAGGTGGAGCTTGCCGTCGGGGCGTCGGCGCAACGGCTCGTCGGCCACCGCCGGCAGCTCGGGCCGGAACAGCTCGCGATGGCCGGTCATCTGTCGCAGCGCCGGCCGGGCGAAGAGTTCGAAGGACACCATGGACGACACGGGGTTGCCCGGCAGCCCGAAGACGGGAGTCGACCCGACGGTGCCGAACGCCAGCGGCTTCGCCGGCCGCACTGCGACCTGCCACCAGTGCATGTTGCCGAGGCGGTCGAGGACCACCTTCACGTAGTCGAAGTCGCCGACGCTCACCCCGCCGGAGGTGAGGATGGCGTCGCAGCCGGACACGCCCCGCTCGATGGCGGTGGTGATGGCGGCTTCGTCGTCGGGCGCGGAGCCCAGGTCGACGGGCACCCAGCCCGCCTGGGCCACCAGGGCGAGGAGCATGGGCCGGTTGCTGTCGCGGATCTGGCCGGGGCGGAGGCCGGCACCGGCCGGCGCCAGCTCGTCGCCCGTCGACAGCACCCCCACCCGGGCCCGGGGCACGACCTCCACCGTCGCCGCCCCCACGCTGGCCAGCACCCCCAGGTGCCCCGGGCCGAGCTCGGTGCCGGGTTCGAAGAGCACCTGGCCGGCCCGGATGTCCTCGCCGGGGTGGCGGACGTGGTCGCCGGCCGAGGCCCCAACCTCGATCCGCACGGTTCCGCCGGCGCCGGCGCAGGTGGAGGTGGAGGTGGAGGTGGTGGTGCGCTCCACCATCACGATGGCGTCGGCGCCGGCGGGCACCATCGCCCCCGTCATGATGCGGACCGCCTGGCCCGGGCCCACCGCCACCCCCGGCGCCGAGCCGGCGGCCGCGGTGCCGACCACGTCGAGGGTGACCGGTGCGCCGGCGGTGTCGGCGGCCCGCACGGCGAAGCCGTCCATGGCCGAGTTGGCGAACGAGGGCACGTCGGCGTCGGCGACGACCTCGCCGGCGGTCACGCACCCCAGGGCCGCGGCAAGGGGCAGGGTGGCGGGGGCCATCGCCGGGCAGGCGGCCAGGACGACCCGACGGGCTTCCTCGACCGGGATCAGGTCAGATCAGCTTCCTGCGCTGCACGAGGTCGGCCAGGAACTGCCGAAACTTCGGGCCCAGGTCCTCGCGGTCGATCGCCAGCTCGACTGTGGCCCGCAGGTAGTCGAGCTTGTCGCCGATGTCGTAGCGGCCCTCCTCGAAGACATAGCCGTAGATCGTCTGCTCCTTGAGGAGCAGGGCGATGGCGTCGGTGAGCTGGATTTCGCCGTTGGCGCCCGGACGGACCCGCTCGAGGCAGTCGAAGATCTCGGGGGTGAAGATGTACCGGCCCATCACGGCGAGGTTGGAGGGGGCGTCCTCGGGCTGGGGCTTCTCCACGACGTCGAGGATGCGGACGAGGTTGTCTTCCACCGCCTCGGGCAGGGCGCACCCGTAGGAGCTGATCTCGCTGCGGGGGAACTCCTTGAGGGCGAGGACCGAGCGGCCGTAGCGCTCGTGGAGCCGGACCATCTCCTCCAGCACGGTGGACTCCGACGTCATGACGTCGTCGCCGAGCATCACCGCGAAGGGCTCGTCGCCGACGTGCTGGCGGGCCACGGCGACGGCGTGGCCGAGGCCGCGGGGCGCGCCCTGGCGGACGTAGTGAATGTCGGCCATCTCGGCGATGGCGCGCATCTCCTTCGCCATGTCGGGCCGGCCGGCTTCCTCGAGGTAGTGCTCGAGCTCGAAGGACCGGTCGAAGTGGTCCTCGAGCGAGCGCTTGCCCCGACCGGTGATGATCAGGATGTCGCGCAAACCGGCATGCACGGCCTCCTCGACGACGTGCTGGATGGCCGGCTTGTCGACGAGGGGCAGCATCTCCTGCGGCTGGGCCTTGGTGGCGGGAAGGAACCGGGTGCCGAGCCCGGCGGCGGGGATGACGACCTTGCGGATCCGCTTCAAGGCGCCTCGCCGCCGGCGGCCGCCTCGCCGCCGGAGGCGTGCTCGACCCTGTTCCGGCCCAGTGCCTTGGCCTGGTACATCACCGCGTCGGCGGCGTTGACGAGGTCCTTGCCCGATGCGCCGTGTTCGGGGTAGGCCGCCACCCCCACCGAGATGGTGATGTCGAGCGACCCGGAGTCGATCCGGAACGGGGCGGTGCCGACCGCGGCACGGATCTTCTCGGCCAGGCGGAGCGCGCCGTCGAGGCCCGTCTTGGGCAGGAGCAGGGTGAACTCGTCGCCACCCCAGCGGGCGACCAGGTCGACCTCGCGCACGGCCTCGGTCAGCCGCCGGGCGAGCTCGATCAGCACGGTGTCGCCGGCCTGGTGGCCCCACCGGTCGTTGACCGCCTTCATCTGGTCGAGCTCGACGAACACCACCGCGAAGGGCTCGGAGAAGCGCAGGGCCCGGGAGAGCTCGGACTCCAGCCGCAGTTCGAAGTTCCGACGGTTCCAGAGCCCGGTCATGCCGTCGGTGAGGGACAAGCGAACGGCCTCCTCGTATAGGAAGCTGTTCTCGATGGCGGTCTCGGCCTGGCGGACCAGGATCTCCAAGGAGTGAACGTCTTCCTCCTCGAAGGGCGACTCCCGCCCGTAGTAGCCGAGGACGCCGAAGGAGTGGCCCCCGGAGCGCACCGGCACGGCCATGGCGCCGGCGCCGACCTCGGGCTCCACTGGCGACGGCTCGATGGGGGCGCCGGCGGCCCACAGCAC
>JBPCLE010000119.1:0-15694 GCA_051003575.1 Acidimicrobiales bacterium
CTTCGCCGGCGGAGGAGCCGGCCCGGGCTTCGCCGGCGGAGGAGCCGGCCCGGGCTTCGCCGGCGGAGGAGCCGGCCCGGGCTTCGCCGGCGGCCGGGGATCGCCGGCGGCGATGGCGCCCGTGGCGCCATCGATCTCCACCCAGCGCCCGTCCAGGCGGGCCTGTGCGTCGGCCACGCCGCAGATCAGGGCCACGCCGAGCTCCCGGCACAGGATGGCGACGTGGCCCAGCGGCGAGGCGTCGTGCTCGGTGACCACGCCGGCATGGCCGAGTACGACCGCGGCGTCGGCCGTGGTGAGGCGGTCGACGACGGCGATGCCGCCGAGGGCATTGCCCACGCCGGCAGCCCGGCCAGCGGCACAGGGCCGGCCGGCGAGGGCCTCGCCCGCGGGCGACGACGCCGGCACCCCGCGACGCCCGATGGCGGTGAGGGGGCGGCACTGGAGGAGCACCGGCTCGGCGCCGGCCGCGGCGAGGGCGAACTCGATGTCTACCTCCGCGCCGAGGTGGCCGGCGAGAACGCCGGCCATCCCGTGCACCGACTCGAGCGACGCCTCCAGCCCCGGCGCACCCGACCACCGGCCGCGGCGCCGGCGGGCCTCGATGGTGGGCCGCCCGCCGGCCACGAGCGCGTCGGGGCCGGCGTCGGTGAGGTCGGCCACGGGTTCGGCGACGCCGGTCACCGGGTCGACGCCGGCGTAGACGCCGTACCAGCGGGCCTCCACCTGGCGCTGGAGGAGCAGGGCCAGGGAGAGGTCGATGGGCTCCACTCCCATCCGCAGCACGTAGGCGAGGGCACCCGGCGAGAACGCCGAGCGCCAGCAGGTGGCCACGGCGGCAGCCAGCTCGGCCGGCGAGCCGATGCCGAGCACGCTGACAAAGACGCCGGGGAAGGCCGCCGCAGGCCCGTCCTCCATGGCGGCCGACGAACGGCACACCAGCGGCTGCGCGTTCAGCGCCCCGAGTGGCTGCGCGTTCAGCGCCCCGAGTGGCTGTGCGTCCAGCGCCCCGAAGGCCTCGTCGGCCGCTGTTCGCGCCAGGCCGTCGACCGCCGGCGAGCGCATGGCGTCGGCGATCCCGGCCGCCACCGCGTGGGCCTGGACGGGGTCGAGCCGGACGGCCGACGCCTGGAGGTAGCGCGCCCGGCCGGCCGCCCCGCAAGCGTCGAGGGCGGCCCAGAACGCCTCGGCGGCCAGGACCAGCCCGCCGGGCGTGACCATGGCGTTGGCGGCCGCCCACCCCAGGACCGCCGCCTTGCGCCCGACGCGGGCCCCCGGCAGGCCGGCGCACGAGGCGAGCGGGATCAGATGGGGGCGCCGATCCATGTGCACAGGTAGTCCATGTGCACAAGCCGGGTCTCGGACTCCAGCACCGGCCGTTGCGGGAACGCTTGCGCCGGCATGTGGCGGACCGGGCAGTACGGGTCGGGGGCGCGGAACGTGCGGGTGTCGGTCTCGTGCAGCGCGTAGAGGTACGAGCGGCCGGCGCAGCCGCCGCCGCACTGGTCCAGCTTGGGGCAGCCGGCGCAGCCACTGACGTGGTCGGGGTTGGCGTTGCGCTGGCGGAAGACACGGAACTGCGGGCTGTTCACGATGTCGCTCAGGTCGTGGACCAACAGGTCGAGCGGGGCCTTGTAGTCGTGCAGGTACACGCACGGGCTCACGTGGATGGCGCCCTGGGGCGTGATCGAGTGGATGCGGAACGACGTGCGCCCGCAGGGGCAGCGCTTGGCGCCCTGGAAGTCGGTGACCGCGGCGATCGGCGGCTCGCCGAGGTCGATGGGGCGACACAGCTCCATCAGCCGTGCGAAGCCGGCGTAGTACATCTCCGCCGGCAGGGCCGACTCCATGTGCTGGGGCTGCACCGGCTTCACCGGGTTTATGCGGACGTTGGCGCCATGGCGTTTCGCCAGCGCGACCAGCGCCTCGATGTTGGCGATGGTGAAGTTCCACCGCATCCCGCACATGATCGCGGTGTGCGGCTTGTCGTGGCGCTGGCAGATCTCAAGTGCCTCGACGGCCTGGTGGAAGATCGCCGCGCCGCGGTTGCGGTTGTGCTCCTCGGGATCGGGCGAGTCGAAAGAGACGTCGACGTCGTTGAGGCGGTCGAACGCGCCCCGGTGATCGCGGTACAGGCGGAGGATCGTGATCCCGCTGGTGGTCAGCCCCACGATGATGCCGGCGTCGGTGAGCCGTTCGACAATGTAGGGCAGGAGGGTGTCCTTCGGGTTGGCCCCGTTGGTATAGAGCGGCTCGTTGCCCCCGAGGTTCACCGTCTCGACACCGTTGACCGCGAGCTGGTCGACGACGCGGTCGATCATGGCGACGGTCATGTCGGCGCCCTTCTGGCGGGCGTTCATGCTGTAGCAGTGCGTGCACCGGTATGGGCAGTCGTTGCCGAGCGTCCAGCCGATGTTGCGGATGGTGGCCGGCGCCTCCGGGAGGTCGCCGAACTCGTCGGTGGGACCTTTGCTGAGCTCGTAGTGCTCGAAAGGGTCGAAGCCGGCGGAGACCTGGATCAGCGCCCGACCGAGCAGCGGATTGGCCGTCTTCTGGTCCATTGCCCGCCCTTCGCTGTCACCGATCACGAGGACCGTACCACCGGCCGCAACGGCGTGACGAGGGCTTCCAATCCGGCGTGGGCGATGTCGAGGCCGGCGAGCTCGGCCACGTCGCGCAGGTCACGCAACAGCCGCATCTTGGCCCGGCGGTTCAGGTCCTCGTGCTCGGCGAGCGCCCGGGCCAGCAGGACCTGGGCCACGAGGTTGGCGGGCCCGCCGGCCTCGGCGAAACGCCGCCGGGCCTCGCACTTGCGGGCACGGTCCGCAGCCAGCGCCTCGGCCAGGAGCGACCGCTCACCGGTGGGGACGGTGGCGATGCGCTCGTCGAGGGCGTCGAGGTGCTCGTGGTCGCGGAAGTCGACGTCCTCGGCGTAGAGGTAACCCCAGCCGCGGCGGTGACGGGTCAGTCGCCGGCGGTAGCGCGCCGCCGACCCGTCGCTGCGGAGGCGGGCCAGCGCCAGCTCCTCGGCCGCCAGGTCGGCCCACAGCGAGGGACCGTCGGGCGCCAGCAGGGCGTCGAGCAGTCCGGCGTCGTCGAGCAGGCTGGCGTCGAGCAGGGCGGCCAGCCGCGGGCGCAGGCCGGCGGGGACGCAGAACTTGAGCGCGCCGAGCGCCTGGTGATGGGCCACGGCCAGGACGTAGGCGACGAGGTTGGGCGGGCGCGACCCCCGGGCCAGGCTCGCCCCGACCGCCCGCGCCATCCCGTCGACCATCAGGCGGCAGGCTGCGAGCTGCCGCAGGTAGACCACCGCCCAGTCGGCGCCGGCGTCGAGCCGCCGGCGCACCTCGTCGTTGCACGCGGCGAGGGCGGCGGCGTCGACCTCGAGCACGGTGTCGTCGCCGGTGTCGCCACCCTCGCCGGCGAGGTTGGCGGCGAGGAGGTCGTCGCCGACCATGAACGCCTGCGGCGTCGCCCGCAGTCGCACCTGGGCCATCTCGCGCGTGACCCTGCTGCGGTATGCCGACAGGTCGAAGCGCAGGGCCTCGCCGGCGATCGGCAACGGCCGGAGGAAGGCATCGAGGCCGTTCAGGCCGGCTGTCCCCGGAGCAGTGGCACGCACGACGACGCCGGCAGGTCGTCGATCTCCCGGGCGTACATGTCCATGGCCTCGCCGATGCCCATGCCGTGGGCCCGCAGCCGCCACTCGGTGTTGTCGGTGAGGGTGCAGGGCAGGAGCCGGCCCAGGGCGTCGATGTAGAGGACCGAGCGGCCGGCGCCGCACTCCTCCCCGCCGCAGCCACGGAACTGGGTGGTGCGGATGACCATGCGGCCGGCGTGCTCGGCCCGCTTGGCGGCCAGGCGGGTGAACAGGGCGTCGACCAGGGAGCGGTCAATGGTGTAGTCGCGGCAGTCGTCGCGGAACCGGGCCGGCGACGTGGGGTCCTTGAACACGTTGATCACGCTGATGCCGGGAATCCCCCGCGCCGCGGCCCAGTCGACGATCTCCTCGACCTCGTCGTAGTTCTCCGTGCTGACCGCGGTGATGATGTTCACCTGCGCCGGCGGCAACCGGTCGAGCGTGGCGCACAGCTTGGCCCAGGCGCCGGCCCGCCGGAAGATGGCGTCGGCCTTCTCGGGCCGCACCGACAGGACGCTCAGCGACACCTCGATGCCCGGGTCGTCCTCGATCATGGCGAACACGGCCTCGTTCTCGACGGTGCCGTTGGTAAGCAGCTTGACCAGCACGCCACCGTCGAGGAGCCGGCGCATGACCGCCTCGATGCCCCGGAACACCAGTGGCTCGCCCCCCGACAGCAGCACCTTGTCGACGTGGCGATCGACCAGCTCGCCGGCGATCTCCAGGGCGCGGTCGAGGGTGACCTGCTTGCGCTTCATCTCGACGAGGCAGAAGTCGCACCGCAGGTTGCACGCGCTCGTGATCTCCCAGAGCACCCGCACGCCGGCGCTGGTGATCGACCGGAAGCAGCAGATCTGGTCCTCGGTCCGGAGGACCGAGCGGACCTTCGACATCGGCACCCCTCTCGCCGGCCATTACGGTAACTTCGCCCCGTGAGCGGTGCAACGCTTGCCCTCCTCGGGGGGGCGCCCACCGTCACCGAGCCCACCGACTTCACCTGGCCGCCGATCACGCCGGCCGACGTCCGGGCCGTCACCGCGCTGCTCGAGCGCGGCGAGATCTCCTACTACGGCCGCGAGGGGGCGGTGGCCGAGCTGGAGGACGCGTTCGGCGCCTACGTCGGCGTCGCCCACACCCTGGCGTGCAGCTCGGGCACCGCCGCGCTGCACTCGGCGTTCTTCGGCCTCGGCCTGGAGGCCGGCGACGAGGTGATCGCGCCGACGTTCACGTTCCTCTCAACGGTGATGCCGCTGTTCGTGGTCAACGCCGTCCCCGTCCTCGTCGACTGCGAGCCCGACACCGCCAACATCGACCCGGCGGCGATCGAGGCCGCCGTCACGCCCCGCACCCGGGCGGTGGTGGTCGTGCACATCAACGGCCATCCCTGCGACATGGCTCCCATCGTCGACCTTTGCCGGCGGCGGGACCTGAAGCTGGTGGAGGACGCCAGCCACGCCCACGGGGCGATGTGGAACGACACCAGGGTCGGCGCGTTCGGCGACGTGTCGGTGTTCAGCCTCCAGGGCGCCAAGCTCACCGCCGCCGGCCAGGGCGGGCTCATGCTCACGAGCGACCGGGAGATCTTCGAGCGGGCCGTGCTGCTCGGCCACTTCCGCAACCGCGCGTTCGACGACGTGGCGAGCGACACCTACCGGGCCTTCGCCTCCACCGGCTACGGGCTGAACTACCGGATGCACCCGCTGGCTGCGGCGCTGGCCCGCCGGCAGTTCGAGGATCTCGACGCCTACATCGACGGCCGGGAGGCCAACCTCGGCCTGCTGTCGGAGGGGCTGGCGCAGGTGGCCGGCGTCGACCCGCCGGCACGCCGGCCCTACGCCACCCGCCACCCGTGGTTCAACTACAAGCCGCTCCACGACGCCGAGGCGCTCGACGGGCTCGACCGGCACCTGTTCATCCGCGCCCTCCAGGCCGAGGGCGTGCCGGTGGCCGACTCCACGTCGGTCCCCCTCCACTGCGAGCCCCTGTTCCAGGTGGGCGACGACCGCAGCCGAACCTACGGCCGGGATCCGAACCGCCGGGTCTACGCCGCCGGCGACCACCCCAACGCCGAGGCATACGCGCAGCGGGCCCTGCGCCTCCCCACCTACACCGAACCACGAGCCCGCCTCGTCGGCCAGATCGTCGAGGCGTTCGACAAGGTGTCGCGGCTACGGGGCGACCTGCTCCGCGAGGCGCGCCGAGCACGATGACGCTGGCGCTCCGGTGAGCGCCGAGCGGTAGAACGCGATCGCCTCGCCGGCACCCATGCCCTTCACCGCCTCCCGCCAGAGGGTGTTGTCGGTGACTGTGCAGGGCGACACCACGCCCATGGCGTCGAGGTAGAACACCGTGCGGCCGGCCATGCACACCTCGTCGGGCTGCACGGCGAACTGGGTCGTGCGGATGGCGAGGCGGCCCCGGTGCTGCGCCCGCTTGCGGGCCACCAGATCGAACAGCTCGGCGCGCTGGCGGTCATCGATGCGGAGGTCGCGGCAGTCGTCGCGGAAGCGGGCCGGGCTGTTGGGATCCTTGAAGATGTCGGTCAGGCTGAGGCAGGCCACGCCCGACGCCGCCACCCAGTCCACCACCGACTCGACGGCGTCGACGTTCAGCGTGCTCACCGCGCAGATCACGTTGAGCCTCTCCTTCGGCAGGGCGTCGATGGTGGCGGCGATCCTGGCCAGCGTGCCCTCCCGCCGGAAGATCAGGTCGGCGTGCAAGGGGTCGACGGTCGGCAGGCTGAGCGAGACCTCGATCGAGCCGGAGGCGCGGATCATCTCGAACACGCCGGGGTGGTCGACGGTGCCGTTGGTCAGCAGCTTGACCAGCACGTCGGACTCCGACAGCCGGCGCATCACCGCCTCGACGCCGGGGTACAGGAGGGGCTCGCCCCCCGACAGCAGCACCTTGTCGACGCCGGCGGCAACCAGGTCGTCGGCGATGGCCAAGGCGTCGTCGACCGGGAGATGTCGGCCCTTGATCTCCACCAGGCAGAAGTCGCACCGCAGGTTGCACGCGCTGGTCAGCTCCCACAGGACGCGCGTGCCGTGGCTCTCCACCGAGCGGTAGACGCAGAACTGGTCCTCGTCGCGGACGACGGAGTGGGTGGTCACGGTGCCCCGAACAACGCCTCGGCGGCCGCGGCCACCTCGCCGGCGTGGGCGCGTTGGCGGGCCGACACGTAGACCCGCAGCGACCACAGCCCTTCGTAACGGCCGGCGGTGTCGGCGGCGGCGACTTCGAAGCTGGGGGCCGGCGCCCCCGCCAGGGGGAACACCAGGTTTCCGGCGCCGGCAAAGCGGGCGTCGGCCGGCTTGGCCTGCATGGTCGGGGCCGAGACGGCCACGATCACGTCGCCCTCGCCGGCGCAGCGCAGGTGGGCGGCGAGGGCGGTCTCGGCCTCGCCGCGCCACGCCGGGTCGAGGGCCAGGGCCCGCTCGGCCCCCGGCCGGCGGCGGAAGGCGGCCAGGTCGGCGGTGCGCCAGGCCTCCTCGTGCAACGACCCGGCCCGCAGCGCGGCCACGATCGGCTCCCCGGCCAGGCGGTCGAGGAGCTCGTCGTCGCCGATGGTCATCAGGAGGCTCTCGGGCAGCAGGGCGCGGCACGCGTCGGGGCCGAGCCGGCGCAGCGCGAGGTCGACCATGGCGTCGGCCGCCAGCTTGACCGGGTGGTACACCGACGCGGCGAAGACCTCGAAGCGGGCCCGGTACAGGTCGTCGGCCAGCGCGACCCGCGCCGGCGCAGTGCGCGGATCGGTCACGTCGAGGGCGAGGCCCCACCCCCCATCGGTCTCCACCAGCCGCAGCCCCTCCTCCAGGCCGGCGGGGAACACCTGGGGACGGGCGATGGCGAAGGAGTCCCGCAGGGCGAAGTCGACCAGGTCGGCGCCGAGGCCGGAGTTGACCAGCTCCGCCGGCAGGGCGGCGCCGTCGTCGGCCAGGATGCCCGCAGCGGCGGCCAGGTGGGCGCCGAACGCCGGCATCGGTGAGGTCACCGCGTCGACGCAACCCCACAGCCGGGGCCGGCCGGGCGCTTCGGGAAACAGGCCCGACTGATAGCGGAGCGTGTGCCCGAGCGGGAGCAGGTCGATGTCGTGCAGCAGCCCGAACAGGCGGAGCACGACGTCGAGCGACAGGCCGTCGAGCTCGGGCTCCGCCGCCGCCAGCCCGGCCCGGGTGGCGGCGTCGGGCCGCCGGCGGAGGGCGTCGAGGTAGCGGGCCGCCCAGTAGGCGACGCCGAAGCTGTGCGACGCCCGGGTGTTCTCGGCGTTGGGCCAGGCGTGGAAGGCCAGGCCCATCTGGCGCAGCCGGCGCAGGCGCTGGAACGGCGCCGAGGCCACCAGCACCTCCTCGGCCCGGGTGAGGGTGTGGGCGCAGCCGGCCCACACCTCGGTGGTGCGGGCCGGCGCCACGAGCTCGCGGTCGTGGCGGGTCTCGACGGTCACGCCGGCCGCTCGAGCCGTGCACGCCGGGCGTCGGCCGCGGCCAGCGCCACCTCCACGACCTCGGGGGCGGGCGCGGCGCCCTCGAAGAGGGCGAGGTAACGCCGGGCCAGCTCGTCGCCACCTCTGTCGGCGAAGGTGCCGGCGACACTCTTGGTGCCCCGCAACAGGCCGGCGGCCAGCCGCGCCGTGAAGAGGGCGACGTAGCGGGCCTCCACGGTCCGGCCGCTCGCGGCTAGGTCGTCGGCGTCGTCGAGGCAGCGCGACACATAGCTGGCCTCCGCGTACCGCGGCGCGTGGCCCATGGCCAGGATCGTCTCGTGCGAGGGCACGCCGGCGATCTCGTAGGTCGTGGCGATGATGGCCCGGGCGCCGTCCAGCGCCGGCCCGGCGTCGCACCCGTAGGCGGCGAGAAGGGCGTCGACCAGCCCGTGCTCGCCGGCGTGGAGCAGGTCGGCCAGTGCCCACTTGGGCTTCTGGTAGCGGCGGGGCCGCTCCAGCAGGGCGAGGAGGGCCAGGTTGTCGAGACAGCCGCGCAGGGCCTCGGGATCGGGCTCGGCCCGGGCCATGGCGACCAGGACCCGGTAGACGTCGCTCAGCGTGGCCTCGACGCGCGCCCGGCGGGGCCTCATAGCCGCGGCCCGGTCCGCCAGCTCGGCGCCGAAGCCGCTCGGATCGACCAATGGCACGCCACAGCCCAGCCGCGCCGCCTCCCGCAGCTCCCACACCCACCCGTCGCCCTCCGTGCACGCCAGCGCCCGGCGCCGGCCCATCCGCTCCACCTCGACCCGGACGCCGTCGACGACCTGCGTCGAGAAGCGCTCGGGCCCGGCATCCCGCTCGTAGGGCCGCTCGGGCCCGGCATGCCGCTCGTAGGGCCGCTCGGGCCCCGGGATGATCACGATGTCGAGGTCGGCCCGGGCCGAACACCGGCGCAGGGCCGTCGACCCGACGACCAGGGCGGCCACCGGCGCCTCGTGCTCGCCGGCGACCGTGCGCGCTGCGATCTCCAGCCGTTCCCGGTAGGTCGCCTCGGGCGTCTCGAAGGTTCTGAGGCCGGCGGCGAGCGTCGATGCGTTCACGGCGCGGCCGCGGCTGAGGGATCTACTTCTTGGCCGGTGCCTTCTTGGTGGCTGCCTTCTTTGTGCCTGCCTTCTTGGCCGCCGTGGCCGTGCGGGCGGGTGCGCTCGGCACCTTCTCGGGCACCGTGGCGGTGAGCGCCTTGTCGATCTGCTTCAACGTGCGGGCGTTGACGCGGGTGCGGGGCTTGGCCATCTCCCGCTTGGCCAGGGTCGAGAGCTGCCCCAGCGACAGGGCCTCGGCCCGCGGCCGCAGCTCGGCGACCAGCTCGTAGCCCTGGGCCAACGCCACCGGGTCTTCGGGGAGGGTGGGGTTGGGGTTGCCCTGGAGGGCCAGGGCGGACTTGAACCCCATCTCGGCCCGGAGGATCTCCGTCGGCTCCAACCCGAGCTTCATGGTGCGGTTGAGCACCTCGAGTGCGTGGAAGATCTCGCCCATCGCCGTCCTCCCGATCTAGGCCCAAGCGGCGGGTTGAGCATACCCCCGCAACCCCGCCGCGCAAAGGGTTACCCAGGAGCCACCACAGGCTCAGCAGGCGACGAGGTGGACCGTCTCCTGCTCCAGCGACTTGGCGGTGCTGAGCCGGCCGCCCGCCGGTCCGCAGTAGCTGCCGTGGGTGGGGGCGACGTCGGCGTAGTCGCGGCCGGTGGCCACGGTCATGTAGGTCGACCCGGCCAACCGGTTGTTGGTGGGGTCGAAGGCCACCGGGGCCAGGCGCGCCGGGTCGGCGGCCGACGGGAAGAGCACCTCCACCCAGGCATGGCTGCCGCCCTCGCCGATCATGTGCCCCGAGACGTAGCGGGCGGGCAACCCGCACAACCGGCTCAGGGCGAGCATGACGTGGGCGTAGTCCTGGCAGACGCCGGCCCCGTGCGCCAGCGCCCTGGCCGCGGTGGTGCGCACACCGGTGACGTCGTGGCGGTAGGTCATGGCCGACGCCACCCACGCGTTGATCCGTCGGGCCAGCCCGAGGCCGGCGTCGCCGGAGGCGAGCAGGCCTCGGGCGGCCCGGCGCAGCGCGGCGTCGGGCCGGGTCAGCTCGGACGCGGTGACGAGGCGGCGACCGTCGCCGGCAGGCAGTGTGGCCGGCGACGGTTCGTGGCGCTCCACGGCGACGTCGACCACGAACTCCACCCACGCCGGCACCCGGGCGGCGCGCACCCGGAGGGCGATGTTGCCGAACGGGTCCAGCCGCTCGGTCACCTCCGCGGCGACACCTTGGACCTCGACCGAGGCGTGGGTGCGCACCTGGTCGCCGTGGTGGGGGGGAGGCAGGACCATGAGGTGGTGGTCGAGGCTGTGGACGGGCGCCGGGTAGTCGTAGCGGAGGGTCTGGCGCATGACCAGGCGGGTGGGCACCTCAGGCCTCGTCGGCCCAGACCTGAAGCGTCTCCAGCACGGCGCCGCCGTAGGTGGTGGCCATGGCCACGTCGAGCGCGTCGCGGCCCCGGCCGATGACCACCCTCCCGATGCGCGGCACGTTGTTGCGGGGGTCGAAGGTCCACCAACGGTCCCCCAGGTAGAGCTCCATCCACGCGCAGAAGTCCATCGGCTCGTAGGGCGGGGGGACGCCGATGTCGGGCAGGTAGCCGAAGACGTAGCGGGCGGGGATATTTAGGCTTCGACAAAGGGTCACGCCGAGTTGAGCGAAGTCGCGGCACACGCCGGTCCGCGATTCCCACACGTCGACCGCGGTGGTGATCGGCGTGCTGGCGCCGGGCCGGAAGGTGACGTTCTCGTGCACCCAGTCGGACACGGCCTGGGCCCGGGCCCAACCCGGCTCGACCGCGCCGAAGAGGTTCCACGCCTCGTCGTGGAGCAGGTCGGAGAGACAGAACCGGCTGGGGAGCAGGTAGACGAGCGCCTCGTCGGGGAGGTCCTGGATGGCGAGCTGTGCCGCACCGGTGCCCACCGGGTCGGAGCCCGATGGCACCTCCACGGTGGCGTCGTAGCGGAGCAGGTTCTCCCCCTCGACCAGGTTCAGCCGGTCGCAGAGGTTCCCGTACGCGTCGAGATAGCTCGAGACCGGCAGGGCCGGCGTGGTCGACCAGGTGTGGGAGAGCAGGAAATGCGGGCCGTCGGGCCGGGGGCGAACCTGCCAGATGGTGGGGGTGAGGGCCGGTGCCCGGTACCTGAACTCACACCCGACGCGTACCTGCATGCCTTGAGTCTGCCCCCGAACGATGAACGGAGTGTGTCAGCAACGCGCGCGAATCCGTGAAGATCGGCGGGCGCTCCTGAGGTCGCCGTACCCAACCGGGGCTATCGGTAGCCCTCCGGGGTCCCGGCCCCCTCCTGGACGGAACCGCCGCGAAGCCCGCCGGTAGGCTGGCGACGTGCCGGAGATGCCCGAGGTGCAGGCGCTGGCGGAGCGGCTCGGGGAGGCGGTCGGGGCCGCGGCGTTCGAGAGGGCCGTCCCGCTGTCGTTCTCGGGGCTCAAGACCTACGCCCCCGCACCGGAGTCGCTCGCCGGCCGGGCCCTGGCATCGGTGAGCCGGCGGGGTAAGTACCTGATCCTCGAGTTCGGGGGGCCGCGGGTGCTGGTCCATCTGTCCCAGGGCGGGCGGGTCGACGTGGAGTCGCCGCCCAAGAGCACCCGCCCAAAGTTCGGCGTGGTGCGGTTCCTCTTCGAAGAAAGCCCGTCGGTGCTGGTCAAGGAGTTCGGCACCGAGAAGAAGGCGGGGTGGTGGGTGATGGCCGAGGGCGACGAGGGCCCGCTGGCCGGCCTTGGCCCCGAGCCGTTCTCCGACGAGTTCGCCACGCTGATCCGCGACGGCGACGACGGCCGGCGGGTGCACACGATGCTCCGCAAGCAGTCCACCGTCGCCGGCATCGGGCGGGGCTACACCGACGACAGCCTGCACCGGGCGGGCGTGTCGCCCTATGCGTCGCTGAAGTCGCTCTCCGCCGACGAGCGGGCGCGGCTGGTCGAGTCGGTGCGGAGCGTGCTCACCGAGGGCCTGGAGGTCGAGCGCCGGCGCAGCGGGGGCCTGCCGAACAAGGTCGGCGACCACTGGGTCGTCCACAACCGCCACGGCACCCCGTGCCCGGCTTGCGGCGACGGCCTGCGGCGGGTGTCGTATGAGTCCTACGAGGTCACGTACTGCCCGGCGTGCCAGACAGGCGGGAAGGTCCTGGCCGACCGGCGGATGTCACGCCTGGTTCGCTGAGGCGCCGGCGCCTTCGAAGACCGCGGCCTTCACGCCCCGATCGGCCAGGGCGGCGAGGAACGGCCCGGAGTCGACCAGCGATGCCAGGCCGCCGGCGCCGGTCCTGGTGAGCCGGCCGTCGACCACCCACCGGGCGGCTAGGGCAGCGACGGCGCCGGCGGCCACCGCCGGACGGTCGAGGGCGCCGAGCACCCGGTCGCTCCGCACCTCACCGTGGCGGCCCCGCACCTCGACCCGCAGCGCGCCCAGGGTGCCCTCGGGATGGGGCCGGCGCAGCATGGGTAGGTGGGCCGTGGCCCGGTCTCGGCGGTTGGCGCCGACACGGGCGGTGATGCGCTCGGCGTCGGGGAAGGCCGGCGCCAGGACCAGCGGCTCGGGGAGGGCGGCGCGGTAGCAGTCGATGCCGCCGACCGGATCGGGGAACCAGATCAGGGCCCGCCCGGAGCTGCCTCGGTGCTGGCGCCAGGTGCCGGCGCCGGCCTCGACGGCCGGGCCCCGCAGGGCGAGGTGGTGCTGGCGGGCGCACGCCGGCCCGCCGGTGCCGACCTTGGCCACATGGATCTCCTCGACCGCCTCGAAACTGCGGGCGGCGTGGGCGGCGAGCAGGCACGACAGCCCGGGCGAGAAGCCGGCGCCGACCACCACGTGCAGGCCCCGCTCGGCCGCCTCGGCGTCGAGGGCCAGCAGGTCGCGAGCATCCTCGACGTCGTCGGACACCGAGACCACCGAGGCGCCGGCGTCGAGGGCAGCCTCGGCCAGTTCCCGGTGGCCCCGCGAACCCGTGAGCAGCACGACGTCGGCGCCGGCAGGGCCGGTCACCGCCCGCGCCGGCTCGCCGAGAGAGGCCACCACGGCATCGAGGCGGGCCGGCCGGGGCTCGACGATCCCCAGGCCGGCGACGTCGCCCAGGAACAACAGTTGGCGGGCGGCGCGCACGCCGACCGCTCCCGCCCCCACCACCACGGCGCGCACCGCTACCTCAGCTCCGGGCCGCTGAGCTCGCGCCACCCGCCCTGTTGGAGCGGCACGGAGCCGCCCCGCTTGAACCGCACGCCGGCGGCGGCGATGCCGGCCAGCACGAGGGCGAGGGCGCCTCGACGGAGGGCCTTCACCGGCGCCGGCCCGGCCGTGGGGCTAGCTGGAATCGAACCAGCGACCTCACCCTTATCAGGGGTGCGCTCTAACCGACTGAGCTATAGCCCCGTAAAAGCCCTGGTCAGAGGACCTTCTCCGGTCTGAACTGTCCACCTCGGCGTCCTTACAGCGCACAACAAGACCTTCGGCTGAACCGGGGGCAGTCTATCGGGGTGTGCTGGCGCCCACGCGTGAGATCGGCCACCGCAACACAGAGGCCGGTCGGCGACGCGGGACGACCTGGCCGGTTCATGAACGCTGAGTCTACGGGCGGCCGGCGACTCGCGGCGCGATCGCCGGAGGCCGTGGTCGTCGACTCGTTGGAGACGCTCGCGTACCGTCGCCCGATGCTAGCCGATGTTGCTAGCATCTTACGCCATGACGACTCGGACGACCTTCACGCTCGAGGACTCGCTCGCCAGCCAGGCGCGACGTCTCGGTGTGAACATCTCCGCCGCCGCCAGAGACGGCGTCGCCGCAGCCGTGCGAGCCGCTCTGGTCGAAGCCGATCGTGCGGCCTACACCCGCACGCCGGAGGCATCCGACCCGTTCTGGCCGGATGCCGAGGCGTGGGGCGACGCGTGACCCGCGGCGAGGTGTGGCTCGCCGAAGTCGGACGCAAACGCCGGCCCGTCCTCGTCCTCACCCGCACAGAGGTGCTCGACGTCCGATCGCTGGTGACCGTCGCCGAGGTCACCGCGTCCGCCCGCGGGCTCGCGGTGGAGGTTTCGATCGATCACGCCGATGTGGGTCTCGAGCGGGAGTCCGTGATCAACTGCGACGGCCTCCACACGGTTGCCCAGGCCACGCTCACCACCAGGATCGGGACCGTCGACGAATCGACCCTGGCGGATGTGTGCTCCGCCGTCAGCTATGCGCTCGGTTGCTGACCGGGCACTCCCTGTCGGCTCAAGACACCGACGCCACCCGGCAGGTCGTTCCAACCCGGTGTCGCGGAATCCCCGACATCAACAGCCAGGTCTCGCCCGACGATCCATACAGGCGCCGTTGTGCGACGGTGCCACGGTGATCTCCCCGCCGGTCCCGACCATTGGAGGAGGCGCCCGACCGCGGCGATGATCCCCAGCAGCAGACCTGTAGCGGCGAGCGTCAGACTAGACTCGCCATCAGAAGGCGATCAGGATGAGCCAATAGGCGTTGTCGCCGATGTCCATGGCCGGGGGCCAGGGGACCGCCATGGCGAGGATCGTGGCTGCGACCAATGCCGGGCCGGCCAGCAGCACTTTCCACCACGCGCGCCCTGCGGCTTCTCGGCGCGAACGGGCTGGCCCGCCTGCCATGACCAGACTGCGGTCGCATCCCCGAGCAGGGCGACGATGAGGAGGGCCGGCATGGCCGGGCCGGTTCCAAGCGTGAGCAGTGCCGCGGTGCCGGCGACGACGCCGAACACGGCGGTCAGGAGATGAGATGACGGACGGTTCGTGTCTGCAGTTTGGAGGGAGCCCTGGCCGCGATGCCGACCTTGGCCACGACGCTCAGAGGAGGTGGCGGACGGCGACGTGGGGGTGACTCGTGCTGTCGTGCCCGGCACGCTCCGCAACAGGCGGCGTGGTGGTAGCCGCTCGTGCATACGCTGCATGGTGTGAACGTGGCTGGAGTCTCGGTCGACGAGAAGACGCTGGCAGCGGTGTGTCGACGCTATGGAGTGACGCGATTGGAAGTCTTCGACTCGGTCGTTCCGTGAAGACGCTCGCCCCGACAGCGACATCGACGTCCTTCTATGAGCTGGCGCCCGAGGCGCTTCTGGGGTGGCGCATCGAGGATCTGGCCGTCTGCCAGCCTCGGGCGCCACGTGGACCTGGTGTCTCGCAGCGCACTTCACCAGCGACTGCGCGACAAGGTGCTCGCCGAAGCCCGCCTGCCGTATGCGGCGTGACCTTCTACTGATATCCGAGATGATCGCCGCTGCCGAGCAGGCTCGGTCTCTCGTGATCGATGAGTCCTGTCCGGCAGCATCAGATGGGTGCGGCTCCGCAAGAGTGCCGCTTGGAGGTCGGACGCCGCCCAAACCCTGACCTCACTTCGGAACGGGCTGTTCATCGAACGTATGTTCTGGTATAGTGATGACGTGGCGGAGCGGCAATGCAGCGAGGCGGAAGCGGCGGACCTGGAACTCGAAATGGCCGAGGTCTGTGGCGTGGTGAACGCGGCCACCGCTCGTCTCGTCCACCTGATCGGCCGTGTCCTGGAGACCGAGTCGTGGCAGGG
>JBPCLE010000120.1:0-4302 GCA_051003575.1 Acidimicrobiales bacterium
GCGCCGATGCAGCCGCCGGGCCCGAGGCGCCGGCCCGTCCCCGCCGCAGCACGGTGCGTAAGGCGCCGCCGGAGGAGGAGCCGGCGCCGGCGCCGGCCAAACGGGCCAAGAAGAAGGCCGCCGCGCCGGTGGAGCCGGCGCCGGCGGCCCGCAAGGCCACCCGGGCGCGCAAGACGGCCGCGTCCGAGCCGGCCGCCGAGGCGCCGGCGCCGGTCAAGAAGGCCACCCGGAGCCGCAAGAAGACCGTGGCCGATCCCGCGTCGGTGGAGCCGGCGCCGGCCAAGACGGCGCGTAAGGCAGCCAAGAAGGCGGCCAAGGCGGCGAAGCCGGAGGGCTGAGGCCGCCGCCTCTAGAGTCGGCCCGGATGCGCATCGCCACCTGGAACGTCAACTCGCTCAAGGTCCGGCTGCCCAAGGTCGAGGAGTGGCTGGCCTACGCGCAGCCCGACGTGCTGTGCATGCAGGAGACCAAGCTCGCCGACGGCGCCTTCCCCGCCCTGGCCTTCTCCGCCCTGGGCTACGAGTCAGCCCACTGCGGCGAGGGCCGCTGGAACGGGGTGGCGATCCTGAGCCGTGTCGGCCTCGACGACGTCGTCGCCGGCTTCTCCGACCAGTCCGACAACGAGACCGCCGAGGCCCGTCTGCTGTGGGCCTCGTGTGCCGGCGTGCGGGTGGCCAGCGTGTACGTGCCCAATGGCCGCCAGGTCGCCAGCGAGCACTACGAGGCCAAGCTGGCCTGGCTCGATCGCCTGCGCCGGCACCTCGAGACGGGCTGCGATCCCACCGCCGACCTGGTCATCTGCGGCGACTACAACGTCGCCCCAGAAGACCGCGACGTCTGGGATCCCTCCAAGCTCCCCGGCGGCACTCACATCAGCCCGCCCGAGCGGGAGGCGCTGGGAGCGCTGGCGGAGTGGGGGCTGTCCGACGTGTTCCGCCGCATCTACCCCGACCCGGGGGTGTACTCGTGGTGGGACTACCGGGCCGGCGACTTCCACCAGGGCCGGGGCTTGCGGATCGACCTCGTCCTGGCCACCATGCCGCTGGCCGACCGGGCGACGTGGGCGCTCATCGACCGTCAGGCCCGCAAGGGCAAGCTGCCGAGCGACCACGCACCGCTCCTGGTCGACTTCGACCGCTGAGCCCGTGACCTGGGGCTACTCCGCCAGCGTGGTCCGCAGCTTGGCCAGGCCGCCGGCGAGGGCTTCCCGCAGCTCGGCGCGGGGTAGCCCGGTGTCGTGATGGAGCTCCTTCATGGTGCGGGGCTGGGAGCCGTCGAGGCCGTAGTGGGCGGTGATGACCTGGCGCTCGATCGGGTCGAGGAACTCGAACAGACGGGTACCCATCCCGCGTAGCGCCATGGCGTCGTCGTCGACAGAGGCGTCGAGGTCGGCCACCTCGGTCCGCTTGCTGTCCGGGTAGGGCCAACCGTCCTCGGGCCACAGGAATGGGCGCATACCTCGTTGTCGCGCCGATGCCGGCGCATGTCAATCGGCGTTCGCCGCCCAATCATTCGGTGGCCGCGGCCATGGTGCCCGCCACGACGGCCAGCAGGGCGTCGCCATAGCGGTCGGCCTTCACCGGGCCCATGCCCGGCAGGGCGAGGAGCGAGAGCCGGTCGCGAGGGCGGGCCTCGGCGACGGCGGCGAGCGTGGTGTCGTGGAAGACCACGAAGGCGGGCACGCCCGACGACCGCGCCGTGGTGGCCCGCCACGACCGAAGGGCCTGGAGCACTGCGGGGTCGGCCCGCTCGCCGACCCGGGGCACACCTCGGCCGCTGGCGACCGAGCGCAGCCGGGCCCGGCCCTCGGCCACGCAGCTCTTCCAGCCCTCGCCAGCCGGCCCCCCCGCGCCGGCCAGGGTGGCGATCGCCTCTTCGATCTCGGCCAGCCATGGCGACGGCGACCGTGACATGGTGCCCGACCCGAACGTGCGCCGCTCCGCCCATGAGACGTGCAGTTCCCGCTCGGCGCGGGTGACGGCCACGTACAGCAGCCGGCGCTCCTCGGCCCCGGCCTCGGGTGTCGAGGCGCGGGCGATGGGCAGCAGGCCCTGTTCGAAGCCCACGAGGAACACGCAGGGCCACTCCAGGCCCTTGGCCGCGTGGATGGTGGCGAGGTCAACGCCCTGGCCGAGCGTGGCCGGCTCCTCTCGGGCCAGGCGGGCGGTGAGCCAGGCCACGAACCCGCCCACCGACCCGGTGCGATCGAGGACGAGGAACTCGCGGGCCTGGCGGGCGAGCACGTCGAGCTCAGCGCCCCGCTCGCCGGCCTCGCCCGCCTCCCGGGCCAGGGCATCGAGATCGGTCAGCACGCCGGCCAGCGGCGCGCCGGCTCGCCGGCGGAGGCCGGCGAGGGCTTCCTTCACCGCCGGCTGGTCGAGGAAGGCGGAGGAACCTCGGAGCTGGTAGGGGATGGCGGCCGCCTTCAGCAGGTCTTCGAACACCACGAGCTGGGCGTGGGTGCGGGCCAGGACGGCGAGATCCGACCACCGGCCGGGGCCTCCGCGCCGGCGCAGGGAGCGCACGACGGTGCGGGCTTCGTCCTCGTCGCTGGCGTAGGCGCTCACGGTGGGTAGCGGGCCGTCGGCGCCGGTCGGGCGGAGCGGGTGACCGCCGATGGCGCCGAGCACGGCGTTCGCCACCGCCACCACCTGCGGTGTCGAGCGGTGGTTCTCGTCGAGGTGGAGCACGGTGGCGCCGGGAAAACGGCTGGCGAAACCGCTCAGGTACCGGGGGTCGGCACCGTTCCAGGAGTAGATGGCCTGGCGGGGGTCGCCCACCACGCAGAGGTCATCACGCTCACCCCGCCAGGCTTCGAGGAGGCGGAACTGGAGCGGGTTGACGTCTTGGAACTCGTCGACGAACAGGTGCCGGTAGCGCCAGCGCTGGGTGGCTGCGAAGGTGGGGTCGGTCTCCAGGGCCCGTGCGCACTCGAGGAGCAGGTCGTCGAAGTCGACGAGGTGCTGGCGGCGCTTCTCCTGCTGGTAGCGCTCGAAGAGCGCCGCCACCTCCGCCGCCGGCAGGGGCGGCTTGCGGCCGGCGGCGGCCACCGCCTCGGCGTAGCCCGCGGGCGAGACCATGCGGGCCTGGGCCCACTCGATCTCGGCCGCCAGCTCGGGGGCCCCGGGGTCCGACGGGGAGCGCCGGGCCGGGAGCAGGCGGAACAGGATCCGGGTCTTGCGGTCGAGCAGCGCCGGGGGGCGCTCTCCGCTGTCGGCCCAGCGCCGACGTAGCTGGGCATAGGCGATGGCGTGGAACGTGCCGGCGGCGACCTGGTCGCGCACGCCCAGGTTCCCGAGGCGGGACGCGAGCTCGTCGGCCGCCCGGCGGGTGAAGGTGAGGGCGAGCATGTGCGTGGCGAGGGACCGGCCCTCGGCCACCCGCCAGGCGATGCGCCGGGTGAGCACGCGCGTCTTGCCCGAGCCGGCGCCGGCCAGGATGCACAACGGCTGGCCGGCGGTGGTGACCGCCTCGAGCTGGGACGGCGTCAGCCCGGCGAGCAGATCGGTGGAAGGCGCGGTGCTCATGTCCCGATCGAACGTACAGTCGGGGTGAGACAGGATGGTGGATGGTCGCGGCGCGGGCGCCGGCGGGCTCGGCCTGTCCCACCCCCCCGGTAGCCTTGGGCTGATGCTCTGCGGTCTCGACCTCGACGGTGTGCTGTGCGACCTCGGGCCCTCCGTGGCCGACCGGATCGCCGACGCGTTCGGCGTGGCCAGCCACCCGTCGACCTGGCGCAGCTACGACCTGCGCCTGCTGCGCCTTGGCATTCCCGAAGACCGGTTCTCGGCGTTCCTCGACCACACCTTCGCCGACCCTTCCCTGTACGGCGCCGCACCGGTGTGCGAGGGGGTGCACGTGGCGCTCGGCCAGCTCCGCCAGAGCGGGTGGGACCTCGTCGGGATCACCGCCCGGCCGGCGCACCTGGCCGAGGCCACCCGGGCATGGCTGGCCCGCCACCGCCTCCCGGTGGAGGAGGTCCACCACACACCCGTGGGTACCAAGTCCGAGGTGGCCCGCCGGCTGGGTGTCGACGCCACCATCGAGGACAACCCTGCCGAGGCCGAGCTGTTGGCCGACGTCTGCGACTCTTGGCTGATCGACCGGCCCTACAATCTCGCTTCCGCGGTCGTGCGGGCCCGCCGGCTGTCGTCGTGGGACGATGCGGTCGGCCGGCTCTGCCAGCTCCGGTTCTTCGCCTGATGCACTTCGCCGTCACTGCGGTCGGCGCCGACCGCCCCGGCATCATGGGTGCCATCAACGGTGCCTTCACCGAGCACGGCTGTAACCTCGAGGAAAGCT
>JBPCLE010000121.1:0-2890 GCA_051003575.1 Acidimicrobiales bacterium
GGCCCAGGTTGGTGAGGGCGCGCACCTCCTTGATGACCGGGATCTTCTGGGCCCCGACCTCGGCGAGGATCACGTCGAACTCGTCCTTCTCCTCCTCGACCGGGGCGGCGTCGGCGGCGGCAGCGCCGCCACCGCCGGCTGCGGCCACAGCCACCGGGGCCGCGGCGGTCACGCCGAACTTCTCCTCGAACTCCTTGAGCAGCTCGGACAGCTCGAGGACGGTCATGCCGGCGATGCTCTCGAGGATCTCTTCCTTGGTGGCCATCTAGTTGTTCCCTTCTTCTTGCGTGCGCTCTTCTGACTGAAGCTTGTCGACTAGGGCGGAAAGCCCGTAGGCGAAGTTGCGGGGCAGGGCCTGCAGCAGCCCTGCCATCTGCTGGAGCGGGGCGGCGAGGGCGCCGGCCAGCTGGGCGAGGATGACCTCGCGGGGGGCAACGTCGGCGAGAGCGCCAGCGTCGGCCGCGCTGAGCACCGAGGATCCGAGCAGGCCGCACTTGATGGTCAGGTTGGGGTTGGTCCGGGCGAAGTCCCGGAGGGCCTTGGCCACCGCCACGGCGTCGCCGTCGACGAAGGCGACGGCGGTGGGCCCGACCAGCATGGGCTCAAGGTCGGTGAGCCCCAGATCGGTCGCGGCCCGCCGGACCAGGGTGTTCTTGAAGATCCGGTACTCGCCGCCGGCCTCGCCCACCGACCGGCGGAGGGCGGCGAGCTCGGCAACCTTGAGCCCGCGGTACTCCGTGAGCAGGGCGCCGGCGGACGACGACAGGCGCTCGCGCACCTCGGTGACGACGGCGACCTTCTCGGGCCTCGGTTCTCCCATGTGTTCCTCCCGGCCTTCGTGTAACGAAGCGAATGTTGGCGGTGTGACGCGCGAACGTTCCCTCGGGAGGTTCACGCCTCGTCGGGCGGGCCAGGATGAGGGGGCCACTTACGCGCTGCTCGCGCACCGAATGTCTACGGCGGTCTAGATGTGCTGTGGATACTACTACTTGGCGCCGTTACTAGGCGGTGGCGGTGAGCTCGTCGTCGAGGGCGCGCAGCGGGTTGGGGTCGACCTTGATGCCGGGGCCCATCGTGGATGACAGTGCGATGCCCTGCATGTACTTGCCCTTGGCCGACGCCGGCTTGACCCGCGAGAGCTCCTCGATGACGGCCTGGAGGTTCTGGAGTAGCGACCGACGGTCGAAGCTCACCTTGCCGATCGGCACGTGGATGTTGCCGTAGCGGTCGGTGCGGTACTCCACCCGGCCACCCTTGAACTCGCGCACCGCCCGGCCGACATCGGTGGTCACCGTGCCCGTCTTGGGGTTGGGCATCAGGCCCCGGGGGCCCAGGACCCGGCCCAGCTTGCCCACCTGGCCCATCAGGTCCGGCGTGGCGATGGCCACGTCGAAGTCGAGGAAGCCGCCCTGCACCCGGGCGACCAGGTCGTCGGCCCCGACCACGTCGGCGCCGGCATCCCGGGCCTCGGCGGCGGCGTCGCCGGCGGCGAAGGCCACCACCCGCACCGTCTTCCCCGTGCCGGCGGGCAGCGCCACCGTGCCACGGACGATCTGGTCGGCCTTGCGAGGGTCGACGCCGAGGCGCACAGCCAGCTCCACGGACTCGTCGAAGCTGGCCGCGGCCAGGCTCTTCACCAGGTCGACTGCCTCTCCCGGGGCGTGGTGGCGGTCGCGGTCAAAGCGGCGGCTGGCGTCGACGTACTTCTTGCTGTTCTTCCTGGTGTGGGTCATCTGTCGCTAGCCCCTGACCGTGATGCCCATGGACCGGGCGGTGCCGACGACCTGGCGCTTGGCCGCATCGAGGTCGTTGGCGTTGAGGTCGGGCAACTTGGTGGTGGCGATCTCGGTGACCTGGGCGTCGGTAACGGTGCCCGCCGGCTCCCGGCCGGGGGTGACCGACCCCTTCTCGACACCCGCTGCCTTCCGCAGGAGCACCGGCGTGGGCGGGGTCTTGATGACGAACGTGAAGGAGCGGTCCTCGAAGACGGTGATCTCCGCCGGTACCACCGTGCCCCGCTGGGACTCGGTGGCGGCGTTGTACGCCTTGCAGAACTCCATGATGTTGACGCCGTGGGGGCCGAGGGCGGTACCCACGGGCGGGGCCGGTGTTGCCGCCCCGGCCGGAATCTGGATCTTGACGATCGCCGCTATGCGCCGCTTTGCCATACAGGAATACCTCTCCCCGGTGGTCCAAGCGGCGCATGAGGCGCCTCCCACCACTTGACGAACCGAACAAGTCTATCGGTCGGCGGCTGCGAACACCGCCGGAGGCGGTCCCGCCGGCTGCCGGCCCAGGAAGGACGGCGGAGGGTGACCGGCTCCGCCGGTCGCCCGGAGCGCAGCTACCTCGGCGAGCAACCTCCGGTTGCGAGGCGAAACCTAAAGCTTCGCCACCTGGCTGAACTCGAGCTCGACCGGGGTCTCCCGGCCGAAGATGTTCACGAGGACCTTGAGCTTCATCTGGTCCTCGTTGATCTCGGCGATGGTGCCGGTGAAGTCGGCGAAGGGCCCCTCGCGCACCCGGACGCTCTCACCCACCTCGTACATCGCCCGGTGGCGGGCCTTCTTCGGTGCGCCGTCGACGCCGGTGGGCTGCACCTGGAGGATGCTCTCCACCTCCTTGCGCGAGAGCGGGGTGGGCTTGGCGCCCAGGCCGACGAACCCGGTGACCCCCGGCGTGTTGCGGACCACCCGCCACGAGTCGTCGTCGAGCTCGCACCGCACGAGCAGGTAGCCGGGGAAGACCTTCTTCTGGACGGTCACCCGCTTGCCGCCCTTGAACTCGATGACGTCCTCCATGGGGATGACGCACTCGAAGATGCGGTCCTCCATGTTCATGGAGGCGATCCGGCTCTCCAGGTTGGACTTCACCTTGTTCTCGTAGCCGG
>JBPCLE010000122.1:0-7466 GCA_051003575.1 Acidimicrobiales bacterium
CTGGCGGAGTTCTACGCCAAGGTGCTCGGTCCCCCGATGCCACAGTGGAGCGACGAGGCGAGCGGCTGGTTCGCGTTCGAGGCCGGTGCCGGCGGCCTGGTCGTCGGCCCGCACAGCGAGGTGAAGGGCTCGAACCAGCAGCCCGGCCGCATCATGTTCAACTTCGAGACCGCCGACCTCACGGGCGAGTTCGAGCGCATCAAGGCGCTCGGGGCCGAGGTCGTCGCCGAGCCCTACCAGCCCGAAGGGGGCGAGGGGATGCAGATGTGTACCTTCGCCGATCCCGACGGAAACTACTTCCAGCTCGTGCCGCCCATGCCGGCGTAGGCCGGCGGTCGCGGGGGAGGTCGAACGGTCCTTCTCCGGGCGCATGGGGTAGAAACGAGGGTATGGCTGACGAGAACCTGAACGACGAGGAAGAGCGCGACGACGAGGTTGCGCCGGAGGTGCCGACCTCCTTCGCCACCAAGGGCGTGGGATGGTCAGGGCGCGAGAAGGAGGGGCCGGAGGTCATCGATCTGAACAAGGACTCACCGAGCCGCTCCAAGACCTGGAAGCGCTCGTCGTAGTCACCGCGTAGTCACGGCTCATCCGTCGGACGAGGACCGAAGCGCTTGTCGTAGGCGGCGCGCACCTGCGCGATGTCCTCGGGAAGGAGATCGGCGCGTTCGCAGCCGCGGACGACGAGCCGTGCCTCCTCGATGAGCGCGATGGCGCGGTCGTCAAGGTGTGCCGACGCCAGCGCGTCCCGGAGCAGGGCCAGAGCTTCGAGGAGGTAGATGCAGACGGTGGGCTGGGTGGTGGCCGCCCGCCGCACCTCGTCGAAGGTCAGGCGAACCAGCTCGTCGTCGGTGTGCTGCTCCTGCAGAACCAGACGGCGGCCACCCTCGCCGGCCTGGACCCGTGCCGGCGGGTACCGTCGCAGCGCCTCCCCTAGGACCGCGGTGGCATGGAAGATCGCGTCCTGAGCGGTCGTTGGGTCGTTGATGCCGGGGGAGAGCGCCTTCAGCGCCACGTCGACCAGCATGCGGAGGCCGTAGGATGCATCCTGCTGCGTGGTCCGGGTCTCGCCAATGCGGATGGTCGCCAGGACTACCCGCTCCGCCTCATCAATGTCCGCTGGGGGCGGTGAGATCGTACACACCCTCGTCCCCGCGATGGCGTAACGACCGGGCAGGATGTCGAGGAAGATCGTGCCCGACGCCGGTGCGCAGCTGAGAAGGCGCTCGGAGTCGACCTGCTGCACCCAGCCGGAGCGGTCGAAACGTACGTCGTGGGCCGGCAGGTGCGCCGGAGGTAGGTGGGCCGACCCGGCGGAAGCCGGCTCATCGGGAAGCCACTGGTCATGGATCTCCGAGATTGCATTGCGGCTGACCCGGCCGAGCACCACGCTGATGTCCATGGAGTGCGCGCTGTGGTTGATGAAGGCCACGATCGCGAGAACGGCCGCGATCCCGAGGAGCAAGCCGATCGACACCGAGAGGTTCGGGATGACCGGTGTGCCGCCCTCCTCGATCGCCGAACGCACAGAGCGGAGGACGACGAGGCAGTAGGTGAAGGTGCCGAGGACGACACCCATCACCCGCTTGTTGAAGGGGTCGCGGAACAGCGTGTGCACCACTCGCGGCGAGTACTGGCTCGAACCGAGCTGGATCACGAGGAGCGATACCGAGAATGCGATGCCGGCGACGGTGACGGTCGCGCCGGCGATCGTCGTCAGCACGGCTCGCGCGCTCTCGACCGTGGACGTCAGGCCGAGGGGCAGGTCCGGCGTTCCCGGCGTTCCCTGCTCAAGCTGGGTGTCGAGCAGGATGCTGAGCTGTCCGAGGACGATGCCCGCGAGGACGCCGGCCATCGGCACCAGGAACAGGCTCTGCCTGATGGTCTCCGCCAGGGCGCTGATACGTACCCTCATTCGGCCTCCTGCTCGTGCCGGGAATGGATCTGACGCCCCAATTGGAGCCCAGGAGGGTCCTTCAAGACGAACTGGTGTCACCAACTCAGGACTTGGCGTCCACCCGGGGGTCTGCCCTTGTCGAGCACGCTCGCGGGGCCCGTAACGAATCGCGGGTGGGCTCGAAGCTGTCCGGCAGGGCAGGCAGGGCCATGCAGATTCCTCCAGCACTCGCATGCACGTGTTTCGCGGTTGCTGAGATGATGCCAGGCAGATCAAGCGGCGCGCGAGGCTCAGGGCCGGCGTCGAGAAGGGGGGTGGCCAGTGGATGCAACGTCGGAGCGCTGGCACCGCGTCACCCCGTCCACGTTCCCCTGGGAAGACGAGGCCATCGACTTCCTCCGGGGCCGCATCGCCGATGCCCACCCGAACCTGGCCTGGTCGAACTTCGAGTTCATCGCCGGCGGGCAGATCTCCGAGGTCGACGTACTGCTCGTCACCCGCAAGGGCGCCTACCTGATCGAGATCAAGTCCACGCCCGGCCGGCTCACGGGCGACCAGCAGCGGTGGACCTTCTTCAAGCCCGACGGCGGCCGCACCACCATGGAGAACCCGCTGCTGGGCGCCAACCGCAAGGCCAAGCGGATCAAGTCGCTGCTCGATCACAGGTGGCGGTCGGTGGCGCAGGCCAACGCCAGTCCCCGCCCGCCGTTCATCCAGCCGCTCGTCTTTCTCTCCGATCCCGATCTGAAGGTGGAGCTCCGCGCCGACGCCCGGGTGCACGTGTGCGGGCGCGACGGCTCAGCGCTGGTCGGCGCCGGCCACCTGCAGGGCATCGTCGCGGCCACGGCCACCATCGGCGCCGCCGAGGCGCTCAACCAGCGGTTCGCACAGCTCAACATGCCGACGGCGACCACCGTCGCCAAGGCGCTCGCGTCCATCGGCATCAAGGAGTCCGACGGCACGAGGAGGATCGGGAGCTGGATCCTGCGCCTCGACACCGTCACCGAGCGCCCAGGCATCCAGGACTTCCTGGCCGACCACCAGAGCGCCGAGGGTGTACGCCGGCGGGTGCGCATCTACTCCCACCAACCGGGGATGTCCGACGAGCAGGCGCAGTCGCTGCGTATGGCCTCCGAGCGGGAGTTCCTGGCCGGCGAGCGGCTCGACCACCCGCAGCTGGTGAAGGCGCAGGACCGCCTCGACACCGAGCTCGGCACGGCCCTGGTGTTCCCCCACGACCCCACGGCCGTGCGGCTCGACCACTGGCTGGGCGAGCACCCCGAGGTCGACCTCTACGACCGGGTGGCCGTGCTCCGCCAGCTGGCCGAGACGCTCCACAGCGTGCACCGGCGCAAGGTGACGCACCGGGCCCTGTCGCCCGGCAGCGTGCTCGTGCGCCCCGGCCGCCACGGCGAGCCGCCGTGGGTCGTGCTCGTCACCGACTTCTCCCTGGCCGGCAACGCCCCGGCCAGCGCCGGCTCCAGCATCACCAGGGGCAGCCGGTTCGGCCTGCCCACCCCGGTTCCTGGCGACGTGGAGCTCCTCGCCGACGAGTGCGCCCTGCGCTACCAGGCCCCGGAGGCGTTCACCGACGGCCAGCCCGACGGCATGTCGCTCGACGTCTTCTCCTTCGGCGCCATCGCCTTCCACGTGCTCTCTGGCTCGCCCCCGGGGGACTCCCGTGAAGCCGTCCACCAGGCGTTGCACGACGCCATGGGGCTCCGGTTGGCCGCGGTGGCGCCCGCCGCCGGCCCCAGGCTCGACACGCTCGTCCACGAGGCCACCCACCCGCTGGTGTCGGAGCGTCTGTCGTCGTTCGACGATGTGCTGACCGGGCTCGACGAGGCCGAGGAGGAACTCACCGCACCCGACACCGCCCTCGGTGAGCCCGACGAACCGGCGGAGATCGACCCGCTCGACGCCAAGGCCGGCGACGTGCTGGCTGACGGCTCGGTGGTGCGTAAGCGGCTCGGTCGGGGGTCCACGGCGCGAGCCCTGCTGGTCGACCGTGGCGACAGCATCCAGCCCCGCGAGGTGGTCTACAAGGTGGCGCTCGGCCCCGAGGCCGAGGCCCGGCTGCACGACGAGGGCCGCATCCTGGCCGACCTCACCCACCCGGGCATCGTGGCGCTCATCGACCAGATCACGATCTCGGGTCGGGCCGTGCTGGTGGAGGCCCAGGCCGGCACCCAGTCGTTGTCGGAGGAGATCCGTCGCAACGGCACGCCGGGTGTGGAGTTCCTCCAGCGGTGGGGCGCCGACCTGCTCGGCGCCCTGCGCTATCTGGAGCGTATGGGCCGGGGCCACCGCGACATCAAGCCCGACAACCTGGGCGTCACCGAGGTGGGTCCCAACCGCGAGCAGCACCTGGTGCTGTTCGACTTCTCCCTGGCCGGAGCACGGGCCACCGATCTGCACGCCGGCACCCCGCCCTACCTCGACCCGTTCCTCGCCGAGCGCCCGGCCAAGGCGTGGGACCTCGCGGCCGAGCGCTACGCGGCGGCGGTCACGCTCTATGAGATGGCCACCGGCGAGGTCCCGAGGTGGGGCGACGGCCGCAGCGACCCGGCGTTCACCACCTCCGAGGTCGCCCTCGACCGCGTGCTCTTCGACCCGGCGGTGCGCGAGCCCTTGGCCGCCTTCTTCGCCACTGCGCTGCGCCGGCGGCCCGGCGAGCGCTTCGGCAACGCCGAGGCCATGGCCGAGGGGTGGAACCGCGCGTTCGAGGCCCTCGACGGCGCGTCGGCGCCGGCCCCTGATCCCGGCGACGACGGTGCAAGCGCGGCGCAGCGAGGCCCGCTGCCCGAGGGTCTGGCCCTCGACGACCCCATCTCGTCGCTGGCCGCCTCGGGCAGGGTCGTGTCGGCCCTGGCCCGTCTGGAAGTGGCCACCGTCCGCCCGCTGGCCGACGTCGCACCCGTGCAGGTCAACCGGGCCCGCCGGATCAGCCCCAAGGTCCGGCGCCGCATCATCGAGCTGCGGGCCGCCGTGCTCCGCCGGTTCGCCGACGAGCTGGCCGCGCCCGACCCCGTCGCACGTCCGACCCCCGACGCGCCGGCGCCTCGCCTCGACCTCGACACCCTGGTGCCCCGGCTGCTGCCCCCCGCCGGCTCCCGGGGGCCGACGCCCGGCACCCCGCAGGTCGCTGTCCGGCTCCTGCTGGGGCTCGACCCGATGGCCGACGGGTCGGCGCCGGCGCCCGACTGGCCGTCGCAGGCCGCGGTGGCCGACGCCCTGGGCATCAGTCGCCAGCGCCTCAGCCAAATTGCATCCGCGGCCCGCGCTCACTGGGCGTCGGTGGCCGGCCTGGCATCGGTGCGCGACGACCTGGCGGACCTCCTCGCCGCCAACGGCGGCGTGATGGCCGCCGGCCAGCTCGACCAGCTGATGGTCGACGGTCGGGGCACAGGCCTCCCGCCGGCCGACGCAGCCTGGGCCGCCCGTGCCGTCGTGCGGGCCGCCATCGAGTCCGACGACGCCGCGTCCGGCGATGCAGCGTCCGCCGAGCCCGGCCGCTTCGTCGTGCGTAGGCGGGGCCACCGGGTGGTGCTGGCCCTCGACGGCGATGCCGGCGACGGCACCGAGCACGACGGCGCCGCGCTGGCCGCCTACGCCGTGGCCCTGGGCGACCGCGTCGACAAGGAGTTCGACCTGACCGCCGACATCGTCCCCCAGGACCGGGCGGTCGCCGCCCTGCGCGCCGTCCCCGCTCCCGCCGGTGTGGCCCTGGCCGACGGTCGGCTTGTGCGCCTCGCCGCCGCGTCGTCGCAGCTCGCCGGCGTCAGCGCCGCCCTGGAGCTGTACCCCCGGGCCCTCGACCCGGTGCGGGCCCTGCGCCTGGTCCGTCCCGCGCTGGCCGCCCTACGGGAGCTGACCGAGGCCGACCTCCGCGCCCGCGTGCAGGCCCGGTTCCCGCTCGTCACGCTGCCCGTCCGTCCCGAGCTCGACGAGGTGTTGGCCGGCGCCGAGGTCGACGCCACCTGGGATCCGGCGCTGGGCAGCGAGGGCGCCTACGTCCGGGCCGGTTCTCCGGTAGGGGGGCTCAGCAGCCTGACGTCGCTCGTGGCCCGGGCGTCGACGCGCACTGCGCCCCGGCCGACGCACCGGCGGGCGCCACTGAGCGAGCTCGACCCGGCTGTGGCCGCGGCCGTCGAGATCGAGCGACGGCTGGAGCGCTCTGCCGACCACGGCGGGTTCCTCGTGCTGCGGGTGCCGACCGGCAACCGCCTCGAGTTCCGGCGGGAGCTGGCCCGCTTCGCCGGCGAACGCCACGGCATGGTCACCGTCGACCTGGAAGCGGTGTTCCTCGACGAGCTGCGGGCCGAGGCCGCCTCGAAGCGGGTCGGTTGGGAGCGGTTGGCGTCGGCCGACGTCGCCGAGGCCGGCACCCTGGACCACACCAACCTGCGGCTGCTCACCGCCCAGGCCGCCAGCCGCACCGAGGCGCATGTGCTGGAGGCCGGCGCCCGGGTCGTGGCCTGGAACCCCGGCATCCTGAAGCGCTACGACGAGCGGCTGGCGGTGATCGACCGCCTGCGGGCCTCGACGGGCCGGGCCGGTGCCACCCTCCAGACGCTTTGGCTGGTGGTGTTCGGCTCCACCGCCGAGGCCCGGCCGAGCATCGACGGGGCACCCGTGCCCGTGTCCGGGCCGAGCGAGTGGGTGGATATCACCAAGGCGTGGCTGGCCTACCGCCACCGCCACCTGGTGGCCACCGGCACCGAGGGCGCCACCGCGGACCCGCCCCGCTGAGAGCTCACCGACCCCCGATCAGCCCCCGATCATGGTCGGTCGCCGAGCCTGTGCTGACTTGGGTGTGGCTCCCTGGAGCGAGGCTTGGACGGCGGTGGCCGGCCCGGCCCTGAGCCGGAAAATGGGTGGTCAATCGAACGTGTGTTTGGTACAGTGAAGGCATGGCGCAGCCGATCCAGAACGAGGCAGTGGCCGCCGACCTGGAGCTGGAAATAGCCGAGGTCTGTGGCGTGATGAATGCGGTCACGGCTCGCCTCGTGCAGCTCATCGGTCGGGTGCTGGAGACCGAGTCGTGGCAGGGCTTCGGCATCCGCTCCGCCTCGCACTGGGTGGCCTGGAAGTGCGGGGTCTCCCCGGCGCGGGCTCGGGCCCTTGTGCTCATGGCCCGCCGCATGGGCGAGTTGCCTGAGACCCGGGCCGCGTTCGACGAGGGGGCGCTGTGTGAGGACCAGGTGGCCGTGGTCTGTCGCCACGCGCCGGCGAGCTTCGATGCCGATGCGGCCGAACTGGCCCGGTCGGCCATGGTGGTTCAGCTCCGCCGGGTGCTCGGGAGCGACCCCTTCGTCGAGGAGGCCAAGGCCGATCCCACCGAGCCCCAGGAGCCCTAGACGCCTGCTGAGCCCCGCCGCGTGAGCTTCGGCCACACCGACCGGGGCACCTGGCAACTCTCCGCCGAACTACCCGCCGACGAAGGCGCCATTGTGGAATGGGCGCTGGTCGCCGCCCGCGATGAGCTGTTCCACGCCGGCGAGGGTGACAAGACGGCCACGCCGGTGCCCTCCCAGGTGGACTGGGCCGATGCGTTGGTGGCCATGGC
>JBPCLE010000123.1:0-2519 GCA_051003575.1 Acidimicrobiales bacterium
AGGAGTCCGAGCCGTCGGCGAGCTGCTCCACCATGCGTGGGTCGTCCTCGTCGCGGTACTGCACGGGGGGCGACTTCATGAAGTAGGCCGACGGGCCCTCGAGAGGGCCACCGATGCCGCGGTCGAGGGCGACCTTGGCGCAGCGAACGGCGTCGATGATCACGCCGGCCGAGTTGGGGGAGTCCCACACCTCGAGCTTGAGCTCGACGTTGAGAGGGGCGTCACCGAAGTTGCGGCCCTCCATGCGGATGTAGGCCCACTTGCGGTCGTCGAGCCACGGCACGTGGTCTGACGGGCCGATGTGCACGTCGTCAGCGGCGATGCCGTGCTCGACCTGGCTGGTGACCGACTGGGTCTTGGATACCTTCTTTGACTCGAGGCGGTCGCGCTCGAGCATGTTCTTGAAGTCCATGTTGCCGCCCACGTTGAGCTGGTACGTGCGGTCGAGCACCAAGCCCCGGTCCTCGAAGAGCCGGGCGAGGATCCGGTGCACGATGGTGGCTCCCACCTGGCTCTTGATGTCGTCGCCGATGATGGGTAGGCCGGCCCGGGTGAAGCGCTCGGCCCATTCGGGGTCGCTGGCGATGAAGACGGGGATGGCGTTGACGAAGGCCACGCCTGCCTCCAGGCAGGCCTCGGCGTAGTGCTTCTGGGCGGCTTCGGAGCCCACCGGCAGGTACGAGACCAACACATCGGCTCGGCTCTCCCGCAGCACGGAGGCCACGTCGACGGCCTCGGCCGGGCTCTCCTCGCACGTCTCCCGGTAATAGCGGCCGAACCCGTCGAGGGTCGGGCCCCGCTGGACAGTGATCCCCAGCTCGCCGACGGGGGCGAAGCGCAAGGTGTTGTTCTGGCTGGCGTAGATGGCCTTGCCGGCGTCGAGACCGACCTTGGCCGCATCCACGTCGAAGGCGGCGACCAGGGTGATGTCACGGATGTGGTAGCCACCGAGCTCGACGTGCATCAGCCCGGGCACCTCGTCGGCCGGGTCGGCGTCTCGGTAATACTCCAATCCCTGGAGCAGGGAACTGGCGCAGTTGCCGATGCCGGCGACGGCGAGGCGGATGACGGGTGTATCGACGCTGCTCATGGATGACCTCCGGTTGGTTCCCTGTCTCGGCCACTGGCCGCTTGCTCTTGCTCACTGGCGATGAGGCGCCCGATCCAGTCGATGTCGCGCATCGTGGACTCGGTGTCGTGCTCCATCAGGGCCCGCACGTAGGGGTCGGCGCCTTCTCGGGTGGAGACGGCCCGGCGCGTTTCCTCCAACCGCAGGCGCAGGGTGGTGCGGCGGCGCTCCAGCAGATTGAGCCGGGTCGGCCGGTCGCACCAGCGGAAGAACGCCAGCTTCATGCCGAAGCTGCGCTCGTCATCGGCCGGGTCGGCCATGAGCTCGCGCAGGCGGGCGTCGCCCACGGCGGTGATCCCGTAGACCTTCTTGTTCCGCGGGTCCCGGGTGACGCGGTGCCGGGCCCGGAAGGCGGCGACCTCCCCGGCGAGCGAGCCCGTCATCGGCATGAAGGAACGCTCGGGCCCGTCGTCGACGAGCACGACGGCCACCGCGCCCTGGCGCTCCAGGCGCTTCAGGGCCGGATAGAGCGAACCGAACGACACGTTGGACAGGGGCCCGAGCACCTTGCGTAGGTGCTTCTTGAGCTCGTAACCGTGCAGGTCGGCCTCCTTGAGGATCCCGAGGATGGCCAGGTCGATCACACGACTCAATCTATCGCCTCGATATATCGGTGACAACAACTTCCAGCCCAGGGTCGACGCTGGTCAGGGAAACGGGAAGACCTGAACCTTGCCTCGCAAGGCGAGCGGCGGCATGCTCGGTAGCCTTAGATGGTGCCGTTCGGCCTGGAGAAGCTGGGAGACATCGCCAACGCTTCGGGCGAGGTCGACTACCGTCTCGCTCGCCACGCGGTCCTGGCCGAGTACCGCAAGGGCCGTCTCGCTCGCCACGAGGTTTGCGACGCCCATCCCGAGCTGATCCGTGCCGCCCGCAACGTCGGAGAGGAGTCGAGTCAGCAGTGCCCAATCTGCGACGCCGCAAAGGTGGTCAACCTGACCTACGTGTTCGGGACGAGGCTGCCGGCCAGCGGCCGGTGCGTGACGAACCTGAAGGAGATGCAGCGCCTGTCCCGCGGAAGCGGCGGGCGCACCGCCTACGTGGTCGAGGTCTGCCCAAGCTGCTGCTGGAACCATCTGACCCGAACGTTCCCGCTGGCGCCGGCTCGCTCGCCTCGCTCGGCCCCCTCCGGCTGAGTGCCGCCGGCGCCGCTGGGGTCATCGCCATCTCCTCCAGCGGCAATGTGGTCGGTTTGGTCGTCCTGTTGTCGGTGCTGGTGGCCCACCCGGCAGCGGTCGGTGCCGTGCTGTTGGCCGGCGTCGCCGTCCTGCAACGTTGGGGCACCCCCTCCCTCGACGCCGTCGCCGGCGCCCAGTCGGTGCTCGGCGCCGGAGGCGTCGTCGGACCTGAAGCGGCTGCGGCCTCGGCCTGGTTCGCCGCCGCCGCCCTC
>JBPCLE010000124.1:0-6116 GCA_051003575.1 Acidimicrobiales bacterium
TCCGGGTGTGGACTCCGCTGCCGCCGGCGCGCAGCGGCGTGGCCGACCACAACATGCTCCTGCTGCCCGCACTGGCGGAGCTGGCCGACGTCGACGTTGTCGTCGACGTTGTCGTCGACGTCGGCGCCACGCCGTCCCTGCCTGCGCAGGTGACGGCCGTCCGCCGGGCGACGCTGGGCGAGGAGCCGGCCGACGTCTCGATCTACCACCTCGGCAACCACCACGGGCTGCACCGCGCCATCCACGACCAGCTCCTCGCCGATCCCGGGGTCGTCGTCCTGCACGACCCGTCGCTGGCCGACTTCTACGGCGCCTATCACGCCGGTTCGGTGGAAGCCTTCGACCGCGAGGTCGGCTTCAACGAGGGGCCGCTCCCGGACGGCCCGCCGCGGGTCCGCATCGGGACCGAATGGCACCTCGACCGCCTCGCGCTCCCCATGACCCGCCGGGTGGTTGATGCGAGCCTGGGCGTGGTCGTGCACAGCGCGTGGGCGCGCCATGAACTCACACGTCGATTCCCGCACAAGGCCGTTCACCACGTGGAGCTGGCGGCGCCCGTCGTAAACGACCCAACGGCCGGCGCCGTCCTCCGCCGCCGGCTCGGTTGGGGCGACGAGCACGTCGTCTTCGGTTTGGCGGGCGGCCTTTGGGCCCACAAGCGCCCCGAGCTGGTGGTGCAGATCTTTGCCGCCCTCCTTCCCCTGCGGCCACGGGCCCGGCTCCTCGTCGCCGGCCGCGAGGCCGACGCCGGCGCGACAAACCGTATGGCCGCGGCGATCGAGCAGGCCGGCGCCGGCGACGCCGTGCGGGTGCTCACCGACGTGGACGATGCCGAGTTCACCGCCGCCGTATCCGCCTGCGACGCCATCGTGGACCTCCGATGGCCCTCGGCCGGGGAGACCTCGGCCACGGTGATGCGGGCATTCGGCGCGGGCCGGCCGGCGATCGTCAGCAACCTCCCCCAGTACGCCGCGCTCGACGATCGGTTCTGCTGGCGAGTCCCGACAGACCCGGTGGCCGCCGGTGCCGCCGCTCTCCGCGTGATGCTCGACGTCGCCCGCGTTCCCGGCACCGCCCGTCAGGCCGGCCGGCAGGCCCAGCAGTTCGTCATGGAATCGGCATCGCCCCAGCGCGTCGCGATGCGGTACGTGGAGGTGTGCCGGCAGGCAGTGGAGCTGCGCCGTTCGATAGGGTAAGCCGCCCCGAGGAGAGCCCGAATCGAATGACGTTCGCCCGCAAGAGGAAGATTCCCGCTGATGCCGAAGCTGGCGCGCTCATGAAGAACCTGCCCACGAGTTCCGACGACCCGCGCCTGGACGGGTGGTACCACACGGTCGATCTCGGCAACGGGCTGATCCCGAGGGCTCGGTTCGACCACCGCACGGTGGTCGATCGGTACGGCATCCCGGAGTCGCTGGAGGGCAAGACGGTGCTCGACGTCGCCACAGGCGACGGATTCTTCGCCTTCGAGATGGAGCGGCGGGGGGCCGAGCGGGTCGTGGCCATCGACGTGGCCCGTCTCGGTGACTGCGACTGGGTGCCGCGGATGAAGGTCCAGATCGGCGCCATCTACGACAACGGCTCCTGGCCCGCCCGGTTCCGGCTGGCCCACGCCATGCGCAAGTCGAAGGTGGAGTATCGCCACTGCAGCGTCTATGACCTGTCCCCCTACACGATCGGCACGTTCGATGTCGTGTTCTGTGGCGACCTCCTGCTGCACCTCCAGCAACCGCTGGCCGCCCTGCATGCCATCCGATCGGTGACCCGTGAAATGGCCGTCATCGAGACCGTGCTCGATCCGGAGCTGGAGGAGGCCTTCCCGGGGCAGTCGGTGCTGCGCTTCGGGCATCCCCACCCGGAGGACCAGGTGGGTGAGAACAACTCGTACTGGCAGTTCACCACCACCGCGCTGCAGACGATGCTCGCCTACGCCGACTTCCCCGACACCGAGCCCCAGGGCACATTCCTGCTCCCGCCGACCGGCCCGATGGGCACGGCCGTCGTGGCCTACACCTACGTTCGAGGCTAGACCCTGCTCCCTCCGTGCACGGCTGCCGGCGCGCCGGCAGCCGTTGGTACGCTCAGGTAGTGGCCAGCCAGCAACTGCCGGTCGCACCCGCCCCCGAACCGCCGTCGCCTCCTTCCCAGCTCAACCGCTCGGCGCGGGCGTGGGCCGCGATCGTCGAGGTGTTCCAGGCGCGCGGGCTCGTCACGAGCCTCGTCCGGCGCGACCTGAAGGTCCGCCACCGCGGCACCTTCCTGGGCATGCTCTGGTCGCTGACCACTCCGCTGCTCGTGGTGGGCCTCTACTACATCGTTTTCAAGTACATCATCCAGGCCTCGCCGGCCACCGACGCGGCGCGGCCCGACGGCCACATCGTGCCGTTCGCCATCTACTTCTTCGCCGGGCTGACCGTGTGGAACCTGTTCAGCACCTCGGTGAACGCCTCCACCGGCAGCATCGTCGGCTCCTCCTACCTGCTGCGCAAGGTCTACTTCCCCCGGGCCATCCTGCCGCTGGCCGCCGTGCTGTCGAGCCTGGTCACCTTCTGCTTCGAGTTCACCGTGCTCATGATCGCGACGCTGTTCACCGCCGGCGTGCCGAGCGCCCAGCTGCTGTGGGTGCCGCTCATCGTCGCCGTGGTCCTCGTGATTGCGTATGGCATGGCGCTGCTTGTCTCGGCCACCACCGTCTTCCTCCGCGATGTCGAGCACTTCATCGGCATCTTCATGCAGCTGTGGTTCTGGGGCACGCCGATCATCTACTCGCTCCAGTACGTAGCCAAGCGGCCCGGGTTCGTCCGCATCCTGGAGCTCAACCCGCTGACCGGCATCACCGTGTCCTTCCGCAACGTCACGGTCCTCAACCGGGCGCCGGAGCTGGGCCTGCTGGCCTACGACCTCGCCTTCGGCGTGGTGGTCCTCGTCATCGGCGCCGTGATGTTCCGCCGCTGGCAGCGCCTGTTCCCCGAGATCGTCTGATGGCCGAGATCGCCATCGAGTGCCACGACGTCTGGAAGAGCTACCGCATCTACCACCAGCGGGCGCACACCCTGAAGGAACGGATCCTTTCCCGGCGCCACCGCTTCGAGGAGTTCTGGGCCCTTACCGGGGTCAACCTTGAGTTCCCCACCGGCTCCACCACGGGCCTGGTCGGGGCCAACGGCTCGGGCAAGTCCACCCTCCTGAAGACGATCGCGCGCATCCTCACGCCCAACCGCGGGCACGTGAAGGTCACGGGCACGATCTCCTCGCTCCTCGAGCTGGGTATCGGGTTCCATCCCGAACTCACGGGGCATGAGAACGTGTACCTCAGCGGGTCGCTGATGGGCCGGTCGAAGCGCGATATCGACCTGCTCTACGACGAGATCGTGGAGTTCGCCGGCATCCAGGCTTTCATGGACTCGCCGGTGAAGAACTACTCGACCGGCATGTACGCCCGGCTGGCCTTCGCCCTCGCCGTCAGCGTCGACCCCGAGATCCTCCTCGTCGACGAGGTCCTAGCCGTCGGCGACGAGAGCTTCGCCACCCGCTGCTACGAGCGCATGGCCGAATTCCGGGCCCAGGGCCGCACGATCGTGATCGTCACCCACAGCCTGGAGACGGTACGCAGCCTCTGTGCCCAGGCCGCCTGGCTCGACAAGGGCGTGGTCAAGGAGTTCGGTCCCTCCTACGACGTGGTCGCCAGCTACCTGGGCCACGTCCACCGGGACACGAGCGACCACACGTCCGAGGAACCGATGGCGGTCACCTCCGGCGAGCGGTTCGGCTCGTCGGAGGTCGTCCTCACCGAGCTGGGCTTATTCGACGTCGACGGGCGCAGCGCCGGCGCCTTCCGCACCGGCGAGCCCATGACGATCAGGGCCGGCTACCGCGTCGACCGTCCGGTGGCCGACCTCTCCTGCACCGTGGCCCTGTACCGGGCCGACAATCTCGCCCTCCTCGCCGCCCAGAACAGCAAGGCGGAGGGGCTGTGGCTGGAGCCCTCCGGCCACGGCACGTTCGAAGTGGTGATCCCTGAGCTACCCCTGCTGCGGGGCACCTACCTGCTCTCCGTCGCCCTGCATGACCACGGTGTTCGGCGCTTCTACGACTGGCACGAGCGGCGCTTCTCGTTCATGGTCTTCGACAACCGGGACTCCTCGGAGACGGGCGGGACGGTGCAGATCGCGTCCTCGTGGCGCGCCACCGACGCCGAGGCGCCCGGCCTCACGGAGCAGCCGGAGCCGAAGGCGCTGTAAAGCGGGCCCAACCGAGGGTGACCCCCGGCCCCGGAGCGCCGAGCGTCAGGCGGGTGAAACGCCGGGCCGAGGCGTAGCTGGCGGGGACCACGCCCCGCAGGCACGTCCCCTCGTCGGTCGGCTCGGGCTCGCAGGCGACGGGCAGCCCGTTGACCTCGACCCGCAGGCCCTGGATGGCGCCGGCGATCACCAGCACCTCGATGGTCGTGCCGGCCCCGACGAGGATGGGTACGTCCAGCGCCGGGTGCCGCCATCGTGCGCCCACCACCTCGGCGCCGGCGAGGTCCACCGTGCGCGACCCGGTCAGCGGCTCGCCCCCGGGGGCCGCCTCCCAGATGACGGCGGGGGGCTTGCCGCCAAGGGCCTCCCTGCGTCTCGAGGCCGGCGCCGGCCGGGCGCCGTCCTTGCGCAGCGCCAGCGAGACGCTGGTGAACACGTGCTCGCCGATACCCATGACGATGTGGGGGAACTGCTCGTAGTCGAGCTTGTGGGTGAACCATCCGCCGTCACGGTGGCACTGGGCGAGCTGCTGGGCCACGACGCCCAGCACGTCGACCGTCGTCGCCCGTGTGGCCTCCGACACGGTCAGGTCGAGCGGGGAAACGGGCTCCCACGCCCGGTCGCCGATCAGCTCCGCCAGCAGCTCCTGTTCGTCGAAGAGGAGCGTGCCCTCGATGCCGGGCGACGGCCCGGCCAGGCGGAACTCCGTCGACACCGCGCAGACGCCGCCGGGCCGCAGGACACGGAACAGCTCGTCCATGCAACGCCGGACCTCGGCGTGACCGCCGATGTGCTCGATGGAGCTCGACGAGAAGACGCCGTCAAAGGTTTCGTCCTCGTAGCGCAGGTCGAGGGCATCCATGTGCTGCACCACCAGACGGCGCGGGTTCCACGTGAACGGCCAGTGCTCGTAGGGGTCGTCGAGCATCGACTGATGGCCGAACACCTCCCAGGCGCCGGCGGCCAGGTAGAGGTCGGTGGCGTGTACCGAGCGGGCCAGCCGGGTGAGGTGGAACAGGAGCGGCTCGTTGCCGGCGGCGACACCCAGGAAGTCGGCGCCCCCGTCGAGAAGGCCGCAGGCGTCGAAGGCCCGCAGCGCCATCGCCGCCTCCCAGTCCTTGCGATTCTCCTTGCCGCTGGGGAAGGACTCGCCGAACCGGACGACCTCGTGGGCGAACACGTCGCGGAGCACGGTCCGGAGCTCGGGATCGGCGAAGTCCTCGAGGTTGCAAATCTTGTTGTGGCTGAGCTCGGGTACCGGCACCCGCCCGAAGATAGCCCCGCAACCGGGAACCAGATCAGAACTGGAAGTAGATGAAGCGGGCGCCCTCGGCGTGATGGAAGACCAGCATCACCGCCACCATCAGCGAACACAGCACGGGGCGGGCGGTCTCCACCGCGGCCGCGACCCGGTCCGTGTCGATCGCCGGCGCCGACCCGGGGGCCCGGAGCCAGTCGGCCCAGAGTTGAGCCAGCATGCACCCCAGGACCGTGGCCGCGATGAGCAGGTACTGCTGACCGCCGAGTACCGGCGGGCCGGGAGTTGAGCCCCGCCATCGAGGCGAGCACGCGCCATGCCTCGGCGAGGCTCCCGGCCCGGAAGAACACCCAGCCGACGGTGACCATGACAAAGGTCGCGGCCCAGCCAACCAGTACCGCCGGCGTCGACGGCGCGGCCCGGTCGCGGGCCCGTCGTGCCCGAACGAACCAGTAAGCCACGAGCAGCACGCCGTGGAAGGCGCCCCACACCACGAACGTCCACTGGGCCCCGTGCCACGCGCCGGCGACGACCATAGTGATCAGCAGGTTCCGGGCCCGGTTCCGCCGGGCTCCGCCCAGGGGGATGTACACGTAGTCACGCATCCAGGTCGACAG
>JBPCLE010000125.1:0-6905 GCA_051003575.1 Acidimicrobiales bacterium
GCAGGGCGCCGGCGTGATCCGCGTCGCCGTGGCGGTAGACCCACACCTCGGCCCGAGACAGCCGGCCCCCGTCGACGATCGACGCGTAGTTGCGCTCGTCGGACAGCACCCGCACGCCGGCGCCGGCGAAGGCGGCCAACACGACGAGGTTGGCGGCGTAGCCGGTCGGGAGCAGCAGGGCGGCCGGCTCCCCCTTCCACACCGCGAGCGCAGCCTCCAGCTCGGCGTGGACGGGAAGGGCCCCGGCCACGAGCCGGGCGGCGCCGGCGCCGGCACCCCACCGGTCGAGCGCGGCATGGGCGCCGTCCACCACCGCCGGGTGTCGCGACAGGCCCAGGTAGTCGTTGGTGGCGAAGGAGACCAGGCCGGAAGGGACCTCGGCCACCTCCCGCCACTGCCCGGCGGCGGCGATGGCCCGGCACTCGCCGGCCACCCAGTCGGCCCAGCCGGCTGCCAACTGGACCGGCTTATCCGGGCCGGTCACTGATCGCCCCCGCCAGCACGTCGACGATGCGGTCGACCTCGCCGGCGGTGATCGTCAGCGGAGGGACGACGATCACCGTGTCGCCGATGGGGCGCAGCAGCACGCCGGCGGCGACGGCGCGGTCGCAGACCGCACGGCCGGCGCCGGCTGCCACGTCGACGCCGCACAGCAGCCCCTTGACCCGGATGCCGCCCACGCCGGCCAGCCCCGCAACCCGCTCCGCCAGCGCGGCCGACAGCTGCGCCGACCGCTCGGTCACGTTGGCCAGCACCCCTCGCTCGGCGAGCAGCCGGAGGTGGCTCAGCGCCACCGCGGCGGCGAGGGCGTTGCCCCCGTAGGAGTGCCCGTGGGCGAACGGCGTGCCGGCGAAGGCGTCGAACACCCGCCCGCTGGCCACAGTCGCCGCCAGCGGGAGGTACCCCCCGGTGATCGACTTGCCCAGGCACAGCAGGTCGGGCCGCACGCCCCGGCCGCACTGCTCGGTGGCGAACAGCGTGCCGGTGCGCCCGAAGCCGGTGGCCACCTCGTCGTGGATGAGCAGGACGTCGGCCGCCCGGCACGCCGCCGCCAGCGCCGCGAACCCTTCCGGCGCGCCCAGCTGCATCCCTGCCGCCCCCTGGACCAGAGGCTCGACGACCACGGCGGCCAACCGGCCGGCGTGCTCGTCGACCATGCGGCAGGCCACCTCGAAGCACGCCGGGTCGTCGTAGCCGGGCGCACGGAGCACCGGGAACCGCAGGGGCGAGAACAACGCGGCGCCGAACCCGTCGTCGGCGCCCAGCGACAGGGAGCCCACCGTGTCGCCGTGGTAGGCGGCGCCGAAGGCCAGGTAGGTCGTCCGGCCTTCAGCGCCGGCCAGGGCCCAGAACTGGAAGGCCAGCTTGAGCGCCTGCTCCACCGCCGGCGCCCCGTCGGAGCAGAACATGAAGTGCGGGTCGGCCACCGGCACCACCCCGGCCAGCGCCTCGGCCAGCTCCACGACCACCCGGTTGCCGTTGCCGAGCATGGTCGAGTGGGCAACGAGGTCGAGCTGGTCGCGCACGGCCCGGTCGAGCTCGGGTACCCGGTGTCCCATAGTGTTCACCCACAGTGACGAGATGGCGTCGAGGTAGCGCCGGCCCTCGGTGTCGATCAGCTCATGGCCCTCGGCCCGCTCGACAACCACCGGGCGATGGTCCAGGTAGGCGGCCATGTCGGTGAAGCCGTGCCACACGACGGCGGCGTCGCGCTCGGCCCACATCGGTCCATGTTGGCACCGTCGGTATCATGGGGGGCCACGATGCTGGACGAACGCAAGGCCGCCATCCTCCGGGCGGTGGTCAAGGAGTACATCGACACGGCCCAGCCGGTGGGCTCCGCGCACGTCGCCCGCATGGGCGACCTACAGGTGTCGCCGGCCACCGTCCGCAACGACATGGCCCAGCTCGAGCGCGAGGGCTTCCTGGCCCACCCTCACACCAGCGCCGGCCGCATCCCCACCGACAAGGGGTACCGGTTCTTCGTCGACGACATCCGCTCCGAGCCCGGCGCCATCGGCGAGGGCGGCCGGGTCCCGGTCCAGGACTTCTTCGCCCGGGCCCACGGCGAGCTCGAGCGCATGCTCTCCGACACCTCCAAGCTGCTCTCGAACCTCACGACCTACGCCGCCCTCGTCGTGGCCCCGCCGCATGAGGGTGCCGCGGTGCGGGCCGTCCACCTCGTCCCCCTCGGCGGCCGGGTCGCGGTAGTCGTCGCCGTCCTGGCCAACGGCGGCGTGGAGAAGGCCCACATCGAGATGCCCGAGAGCACCGGCGACGACCGCATTGGCGCTGCCGGCGCCCACCTCTCGGCCCACATGGTGGGTCGCCCGATGGCCGACGATCGGGCCGTCCCGCCCACGGGCGACGGCGCCACCGACGCCCTCGTCGACACGGCCCGCCAAGCCCTGTGGGACTCCCACGACAGCGAGGCCGACCAGGTCTTCGTGGGGGGGGCGGCCCGCATGGCATCCACGTTCCACGCGGTGGAGACCGTGCGCCAGGTGCTCGCCGGCCTTGAGCAGCAGTACGTGCTGGTCACCCTCCTGCGCGAGGCCCTCGACCAGGAGGGGCTCACCGTGGCCATCGGCGCCGAGCACGGGGTGGACTCACTCGCCGAGTGCTCGATCGTCGTCGCCCCCTACGATGTCGACGGATCCCACGCCGGCACCATCGGCGTCCTGGGCCCCACCCGGATGAACTACCCCCAGGCCATGGCGGCGGTGGCCATCGTCAGCGCCCGCCTCGGGCGCCACCTGCGCGAAGGCTAGGACCGATGGCTCCCGATATCGGCGACTTCTACGAGCTGCTCGGCGTCGGCCGCAGCGCGACCGACGACGACATCAAGCGCGCCTATCGCCGCCTCGCCCGCGAGCTCCACCCCGACGCCAACCCCGGCAACGCCGAGGCTGAGGAGCGGTTCAAGATGGTCACCATCGCGTATGAGACCCTCCGCGACCCCGAGCGCCGGCGGCGCTACGACACCTTCGGCCCCGAGGGCCTGCGGGGCACCGGCGGCAGCGGCGGGGCGGGAGGCGCCGGCGGTTTCGAAGACCTGTTCGGGGCCGGGCTGGGCGACCTGTTCAACAGCTTCTTCGGCGGGGGCGCCAGCGGCTTCGGCCAGGCCCGCGGCCGGGGCCAGGCCGGCCCGCCCCGCGGCGCCGACATGGAGGTCACCCTCGACACCGACTTCCGGTCCGCGGTCTTCGGCACCTCGACGGAGATCCGGGTGCGGGTGCCGGTGCCCTGCGCGACCTGCGACGCCAGCGGCGCCCGGCCAGGCACGGCGCCCACGACCTGCTCGGCGTGCAGCGGCGCCGGCGAGATCCGCCAGGTGCGCCAGTCGATCCTCGGCCAGATGGTCACCGCCCGCCCCTGCACCCGCTGCGGCGGGCTCGGCCAGGAGATCTCCTCGCCGTGCCCCGACTGCCGGGGCGAGGGCCGGCGCAGCGAGGAGAAGGCCTACACCGTCGACACCCCCGCCGGCGTCGACGACGGCAATACCCTGCAGCTCGGCGGCCGGGGTGCCGCCGGCCCGCGGGGTGGCCGCGCCGGAGACCTGTTCGTGCACCTGCGGGTGAGGGCCGACGAGCGCTTCCTGCGCCAGGGGAACGACCTGGTCCATGTACTGCACGTCCCCCTGGCCCCGGCCGCTCTGGGCGCCCACCTCCGCTCCGAGAACCTCGACGGCACCGAGGATCTGGTGATCCCCCGAGGCACCCAACCGGGCAAGGTGTTCCGCCTGCGGGGCCGGGGCGTGCCCGACGTCAACGGCCGGGGCCGTGGCGACCTGCTCGTGCAGGTGGTGGTGGACACGCCCACTGATCTCACCAAGGAGCAGGACGAGCTGCTCCGGCTCTTCGCCCAGGCCCGGGGCGACGACGTGGCGCCGGCGGAGTCGGGCTTCCTGGCCAAGGTCCGTTCCGCCTTCAAGTAGGCCGCGGGTCCACGGAGCGGCAATGGCGACCTCGGCCCACGCGTTCGTCGACGACCTCGCCGCCCCGGCGCTGTCGGCCGGCGACCGCCACCATCTCGAGCGGGTGCTCCGGCTGCGGCCTGGCGACGAGGTCACCGTCTCCGACGGCGCCGGCGGCCACCGGGCCTGCCGGTTCGGGCCGGCGCTGGAGCCGGTGGGTGAGATCGAGCGGGCGCCCCGACCCGGGCCGGAGCTGACGGTGGCGTTCGCGGTGGTGAAGGGCCAGCGCCCGGAGTGGGCCGTCCAGAAGCTGACCGAGCTCGGCGTCGACCGGATCGTGCCCCTGCTGTCGGCACGGTCGGTGGTGCGCTGGCCGCCCGGAGAGGCCGGCAACCAGCTCGGCCGCCTCCGGCGGGTGGCCCGGGAGGCGGCCATGCAGAGCCGGCGGCTGTGGCTACCGGAGGTGGCCGGGGTGACGACCATCGACGAGCTGGCCGCGGCGACGGGGGCGGCCCTGGCGCAGGCAGGCGGCGATCCGCCGGGGCTGGCCCGCCCGGTGGTCCTCGTCGGCCCCGAGGGGGGCTGGGACGACGACGAGCTGGCCGCGGCGCCGGCCCTGGTCGGCCTCGGGACCTCCGTACTGCGTACGGAAACGGCCGCCGTAGTGGCCGGCGCCCTGCTCTGCGCGTTACGGGCCGGCGTGGTCGCGCCAGCCTGACCCCGGAGGGTAAGCACCCCGGCACCCAGCGCGATTGTCAGGTAGGATACCAACCACAGTGAGTGGCTGAACCGAGCGACTGAAGTACCGAGTGACTGAAGCGCCGACGGAGAAGGGGGGCTCGGCCTTGAGCGACGAGACCGCGCTGGCGGGGTCCGCGTTGACGTATGCCCGCCGGGTGGGCCAACGGCTGCGGGCGATCAGGCGCCAGAAGCGCCTGTCGTTGCAGGAGGTGGAGTCGGGGTCGAGCCAGGAGTTCAAGGCCTCGGTGCTCGGCGCCTACGAGCGCGGCGAGCGGGTCATCTCCGTGCCCCGGCTCCAGCGTCTCGCCGACTTCTACCGGGTCCCGTTCGACCAGCTCCTCCCCCTCGACGGTGAGGTGCCCGCCGAGCCGCCGCTGGCCGGCTCCGAGCCCACCGGTGAGGCGCGCACCGCCCCGCCGGCGCGGCCGGCCAAGGTCACCTTCGACCTTGCCCGCTTCCAGGCCGTCGACGGCGACCTCGAGCTGGAGATGGTCTACAAGTACCTGAGCAGCATCCAGGTACGCCGGCAGGACTTCAACGGCCGGGTACTCACCATCCGCGCCGACGACATCCGGGCCATCGCCGGCCTGTTCGGCACCGATGCCGACGCCCTCCTGCGCCGGCTCGACGACCTCCAGCTCCGCCTCCAGCCGGCGTAGCCCCGGAACCGGGCCCGCCCCGGGGAGGGCGGCGAGGTCAGTCCACCAGCACCCGCTCCACCTCCAGGTGGTCGCCGCGGTCCACGAAACGGTGGCTCTTGAGCGGGCCGAAATCGTCGGCGTTGTCGTCATGGTCGGCGGCAACCTCGTCGGGGCTCTCAGCGGGCATCGCCACCCGCCGGCGCAGCAGAAGCTCCCGGAGGAAGCCGGCGGCGACGTCCTCGGCCGGCGCCGCCGCCTGCGAGCCCCCGTCGGAGCCCACGGCCATGACGGCCAACCTGCGGGGCTGGCCGGGGACGCGCATGACCACCGGCCGGTCAAGGCCGAACTCGGCGCCGGTGAACGCGGCGCGTGGCAGGTCGGCATCGGCCGTCATGGCCAGCGCCGCCGCCAGGGGCGCGGCGGTGGCAGCCCGGGCCGAAGGCAGCGACAGGATGCCGCGGCCGGCCATGCCGTACTCGATGGCCGACGCGTACCGGCCGTCGAAGAGCGCCCGGTCGGCCTCGATGAGGTGGGCCGCCACCTGGGCCATGTAGTCGGGCACGATCGGCGCGGCCTGCACGGCGCGGACCAGCAGGCGGCCGGCGTCGACGCTGGCGGTGAGCAGGTCGTCGCTGGTCGGCGGGCGGTTGAGCAGTACCACCATGCCGGCGTACATCTGGAAGAAGGCGCCGGTGAAGACGCGGGAGAACGAGTGCGGCGCCGAGGACAGCAGCACCGCCGGCGAGGTGTTGGGCAGGGTGGTCGGCGGCTGGTAGGAGAAGCAGTTGACGGCGTTGCGCAGGCAGTCGCCCTCGGCCGAGCACGGCTGGCGCTGGCGCTGGCCCCAGCCGAGCTGCTCGGCCACCCGCGACAGCCGCGACGACCGGTAGAGGGCGCCGCCGGTCTCGGCCAGCACCTCGTCGCGGATCGCCGGCTGCTGGAGGGCCACGAGGATGGCGCTCATGTCGCCGAAGGACTCGTGGAAGGCGGCCACCTCGTGGCTCATGGCGTCCCAGAGCTGGGGCCGGAGGGCGTCGAGGACGGCGTGGCCCATCTCGTGGCACACCACGTCGGGGCTCTCGCCGGTGAACACCATGGTGCCGGCCACCGACGTGTGGAAGAAGCGCAGGTCGCCTCGGGTGTAGATGGCGTTGAGCTTGTCGCCGGCATCCAGGCGCACAGGCAGCACCGTGCCCGCCTGCCAGGTGGTGCCCTCTGGGGCGACCGACCTCCAGAACGCCGCCCCCCGGGCCAGGGCGTCGGCCGCCTGCCAGTACCGGAACTCCGCCGTCCCGGGGTCGTAGAGACGCGCCGGCGGCGCCGGCAGGTCGATGGTGACGCCCATCGGCGCCTTCGGGAGCTTCGCCTGGGCCCGCTCGACGGGGCTCGCTCCCGCCAGGGGGTCGTCCTCCCATACCCGCACGTTCGCCATAGGCGAAGGCTAACCGGTGCGCCCGGCTTGGTACCTTGCCCCATGGCCGAAACGAAGCGCGAGCGACAGAAGGCGATGCGGGAGGCCCGGAGGGAACAGGAGGCGGGGCTGGACAGGGGCCGGGGCCAGGGACGGCGGGGGACCCCAGTTGGGATCGGGGTGGGGGTGGCGTCTG
>JBPCLE010000126.1:0-6453 GCA_051003575.1 Acidimicrobiales bacterium
GACGTGGCCCTGCGCTGGGCCTACGTGCCCGAGCTGGGGGTAGGGCCCGACGCTGCCGACCTCGCCCGGCGGACCGGGAGGTCCGCGCCGGCGGTGGCCGGGGCTCTCCTACAGCTCGGTGAAGCGCTCGGCATCGACCGTCTCGTCGACTGCCTGCGCCTCACCACACCGCAGGGGCGATGGGGGCGTGCCGCGTGGCGGGGCCTGGTGGACGACCTCGACCACCTGCGCCGGGCCGCGGCCACGCGGGCGCTCGACGACCGCCCGGGGGTCACGGAGGCGGACGCGGTGCTTGGGTTCCTGGGCAGCCGGGCGCGGCCCGTAGGCAAGGTCGCCCGGCTGCTCCGGGACATCGAAGGTGAAACCGAACCGTCGCTCGACGCAGTGGCGGTGGCCACCCGCGCCGTGCGCAGCGCGATCGGATAGCGGGGTCGGGAGCCTCCGACCCCGCTCTCGCGGAGCTCGCTAGGACTGGCCGCGGCCGATGCCGGCCGCCCGCAGCACTCTCGGCTCGACGTTCGCCGCCCGCCAGGCTTCATAGCCGATGCCCTTGCGCCTGCTGTAGGGGCCGGCGGCCTGGACGAACGCGGCTTCGAGCGCCCCGAGGTCGACGCCTTCCGACGACGACGACAACTCGGCTTCGAGGTCCATTCGCTCCTGAGCGAGGTGAAGCCGGGAGAGGGCGTCGGCTGACGCCATGCGCTCCTCGATGGCCAGCAGCCGACGCTGGATTCCTTCGGGCGTGCGCTTCCGGCCTCGGCGGGGCCGGTTGGCCTCCAGAGCTTCCAGGTACCGGCGGACGGCACGACCCTGCTCTCGACCCTCGGCCAGCGCCTCCTTATGGGCGTCTGACATCGATCGGGGCGCCTTCGCGGCCGGCGCGGCGGTCTTCTTGGGCAAGTCCTTCTCACTTTCCCCGCCGACACATCGGGATGGGTGCGAGAACCACGATACCAGTGCCAGCGCTCTGCTTCCGGGACCCTATTCGTCGATTGGCGGCGGATCCGGTCGAGGTTCTTGTCCGGCGTGCTGGCAGGGCTCGGCGCCGGCAATCGGTTCGATGTGGACCAGCAGCCGTACCTCCTCACCGTCGATCCGGGTGGTTATCCGGTGCTCCTCATTGGTGCCGTCGGCGGCGGCGCCGCAGCCGTCGTTCATCGCCAGAGCCCCCGCTCCGCGAAGACCTGCTTGAGCAGGGTGGGCGTGTCCGACAAGATGGCGTCGACGCCGAGGTCGAGGAGCCATTCCATGGATTCCCGTCGGTTGATCGTCCACACGTGCACGCCGACCCGGCGCCGGCGGGCGGCGGCGACGAACCGCTCGTCGACCAGGGGCAGCCGGCCCTGACGGATCGGCACCTGGGCGCAGCCGGCGGCCGTGCGCGGGGTCGGGACTCCCAGGCTGGCGAGACGGAGGTTCAGGATCTCGGCCCGGCCCATCCATGTGCAGATGCGCCCCTGGGCCAGGCCGCGCAACGTCCGGACCGTCCGGTCGGAGAAGGAGCCGATGCACACCCGGTCGTGGGCCGCAGCTCGGTCGACCGCGGCCACCAGGGCTGGGGCGGCGGCCAGGTGCTTGGCATCGACGTGGATCCGCAGGTCCGGCCAAGCCGCCAGCACCTCCTCGAACCGCGGGATGGCATGGTCGGCGACGCGGGCGCGGCTGACCTCGGCATAGGGCATCGCGGCGACCTCTCCTTTGTGGTCGGTGACGCGGTCGAGCGTATGGTCGTGGAAGGCGAGGAGGACCCCGTCGGACGTGGCGTGGACGTCGGTCTCCACGTACCGAAAGCCGAGAGCGACCGAGGCGGCGAAGGCGGCCATCGTGTTCTCGGGTTGTTCTGCGGCGCCGCCTCGGTGGGCGACCGGGATGGGCCCGTCCCAGTCCAGGAACGGCCAGGGGCGAGCGTGGCGGGAGGAGGTCAAAGGGTCGTGCCAGGAGTACAGATCGGCGTCTCCAAGGGCCTGAAAGGAGCCAAATACGTGCGGGTCCGCGCAAGGCAGGGACGATGACGAGCGCGGCCAGCGCCGGCGGTTGAGCCTACCCGACGAGGCGCAATCGGGCGAAGCGCAGCCGGCGGGGCCATCTCTGGGAGCGGGGCTCGGACCGGAGAAATGAATGGCGCCCCGCCCGCCTGACGGCGGACCAGGCGGACGAGGGCGCCACGGACACTGTGACATAGACGGCCCGCTACATGCAAGCCACACCTATCAGTTTTTCTCGCTCTACACAGAGTGTGGCGTAGCGCCTCAGGCCGGTTGAGGAGTTCGACCGTTTCGGGCCGGGCGTCGCAGGCGGGCCCGCTCGGCGGCGGGCAGGATGACCTTGCGCAGCCGTACGTGGCTGGGCGTTACCTCCACGCATTCGTCCTCGGCGATGAACTCGAGCGCCTGCTCAAGGGACATCGTCCGCGGCGGGGGCAGACGCACCAGCTCCTCGGCCGTCGACGACCGCACGTTGGTTAGCTTCTTCTCCCGGCAGGCATTGACGTCCATCTCGTCGGCCCGGGAGTTCTCGCCCACGATCATGCCCTCGTAGATGTCCACGCCGGGGCCGACCACCAGCTCGCCCCGGTCCTGAAGGTTCATCAGGGCATAGGTGTTGGTCATGCCTCGCCGGTCGGCGACGATGCTGCCGCTGTTGCGGGTCCGTAGCTCCCCGTGCCAAGGCTCGTAGCCCTCGAAGACATGGTGGAGGATGCCGGTGCCTCGGGTCTCGGTCATGAACTCCGTGCGGAAGCCGATCAGGCCCCGGGCGGGGACCAGGTACTCGATGCGGATCCAGCCCGTGCCGTGGTTGACCATCTGCTGCAACCGGCCCTTGCGGGTGGCCAGCAGGCGGGTGACCACGCCCAGGCGCTCCTCGGGCACGTCGACCGACAGCCGGTCGACCGGCTCGTGGACCCCCCCTTCGACCACGCGGGCGACGACCTGCGGCTTGCCCACGGTGAGCTCGAATCCCTCCCGGCGCATGATCTCCACCAGGATGGCCAGCTGAAGCTCGCCGCGGCCCTGGACCTCCCAGGTGTCGGGCCGCTCGGTGGGGAGCACCCGCAGCGACACGTTCCCGACCAGTTCGGTGTCGAGCCGGGTCTTGACCTGCCGGGCGGTCATCTTCGACCCGTCCTGGCCGGCGAGGGGCGAGGTGTTGATACCGATCGTGACGGCCAGGCTCGGCTCGTCGATGAGCATGACGGGCAGCGGCCGGGGGTCGCCGGCGTCGGCAAGGGTCTCGCCGATGGTGACCTCGGCCAGGCCGGCGACGGCGATGATCTCGCCCGGCCCGGCCTCGGCCGCGTCGATGCGCTCGAGGCCCTCGGTCACGTAGAGCTCGACGATCTTCACCTTCTCGATGGTGCCGTCGGCCCTGCACCACGCCACCGTCTCGCCCTTGTGGATGACCCCCTCTCGCACCCGGCAGATGGCCAGGCGGCCGAGGTACGGGGAGCGGTCGAGGTTGGTGACCAGGGCCTGGAGGGGGTGGCCCTCCTCCCATTCGTCGTAGACGGGCGCCGGGATCGACTCGATCAGCAGGGCGAAGAGCGGCTCGAGGCTGGTGCCCACCGCCCCCTCCTCCCGGGTGGCCCAGCCCGCCCTGGCGTTGGCGTAGACGATCGGGAAGTCGATCTGGGTGTGGTCGGCGTCGAGGTCGAGGAACAGCTCGTAGACCTCGTCGACGACCTCCTTGATCCGGGCGTCGGGCCGGTCGACCTTGTTGATGACGAGGATCACCGGGAGCTTGGACTCGAGCGCCTTGCGCAGGACGAACCGGGTCTGGGGCTGCGGGCCCTCGGCGGCGTCGACCAGGAGCAGCACGCCGTCGACCATGGTGAGGGCCCGCTCGACCTCGCCGCCGAAGTCAGCGTGGCCCGGGGTGTCGACGATGTTCAGCTTGACATCGCCCAGCCTCTCGGATTGGAAGCGCACCGCGGTGTTCTTGGCCAGGATGGTGATGCCCTTCTCTCGCTCCAGGTCCATCGAGTCCATGACCCGCTCGGCCACGTCCTGGTTGTCACGGAAGATGCCGGACTGCCACAGCATGGCGTCGACGAGCGTGGTCTTGCCGTGGTCGACGTGGGCCACGATGGCGAGGTTGCGCAGGTCTTGGCGCGCGGGCATGAACGGCCTTTCGGTAGGGCTGCCGCGACGCGAGAGCCGCCCGGCCTGCCCATTCTAGGTGGTGGGCGCCCGGTGACCGGCACGGGAGGCCGGTCCAGCAAGCACTCACTGGGCCATCCCTCCAAGAGGGTGGACCAGTGGCCGATGCGCGCCCGCGACTATCGATGGGAAAGGCAGGCCTCCGCCGACGTACGGTGGCACATGCAGCTCGCGATGATCGGTCTGGGTCGGATGGGTTCCAACATGGTGCGCCGGCTGAGGCAAGGCGGCCACGACTGCGTCGTCTACGACGTGAACCCGGCGTCGGTCGCCGCCATGGTGGCCGAGGGGGCCGAGGGCGCCGGCTCGATGGAGGAGCTGGCCGCCAAGCTGGCCCCGCCCCGGGCGGCCTGGCTCATGGTGCCGGCCGCGTTCGCCGGCGACACCGCCCTCGAGCTGGCCCAGTACTTCGAGCCGGGCGACATAATCATCGACGGCGGCAACTCCAATTACCTGCTCGACATCGAGCGGGCGGCGATGATGGCGCCCGAGGGCATCCACTACGTCGACGTCGGCACCAGCGGCGGGGTGTTCGGGCTGGAGCGGGGCTACTGCCTGATGGTCGGGTGCGAGCCGGCCGTGTTCGCCCACCTGGAGCCGATCTTCGCCACGCTGGCCCCGGGCGTCGGTTCGGCGCCCCGGACGCCGGAGCGGACTGGGGAGCCGGCGCCGGCGGAGCAGGGGTACCTGCATTGTGGGCCCAACGGCGCCGGCCACTTCGTGAAGATGGTCCACAACGGCATCGAGTACGGGCTCATGGCCGCGTACGCCGAGGGACTGGCCATCCTCCGCAAGGCCAACATGGGCAAGCACCAGCGCGACATCGACGCCGAGACCACCCCCCTTTCTAACCCCGAGGCCTACCAGTACGACATCGATACCACCGAGGTGGCCGAGGTGTGGCGCCGGGGCAGCGTGATCGGGTCGTGGCTGCTCGACCTCACCGCGTCGGCGCTGGCCAAGGACCCCGAGGTGTCGGGCTTCAGCGGGCGCGTGTCTGACTCCGGCGAGGGGCGCTGGACGGTGCTCGCCGCAGTGGAGGAGGGGGTGCCGGCGTACGTGCTCACGGCCGCGCTGTACGAGCGGTTCAGCTCCCGCGGCGAGAGCGACTTCGCCGACAAGATCCTGTCGGCCATGCGTAAGGAATTCGGCGGGCACGCCGAGAAGTAGGCACCGCGGCGGGCACGCCGAGAAGTAGGCACCGCGGCGGGCACGCCGAGAAGTAGGCACCTCGGCGGGCACGCCGAGAAGTAGGCACCTCGGCGGGCACGCCGAGAAGTAGGCAAGGGATCCTGTTGAGTGTTGCTTCCGACCCACCGAGGCGCATGATCAGCGAGGGTGCCTGCGGGCATGGGTCCGGGGCGGGCCCTAGACAAGGAGCAATGGCGCAAGGGCGTTTGGAGCGGCTGGCTCCACTGGCGGGCGTTCTGTTCACGGTCGTCTTCGCGGTCGGTTTCCTCACCGCGGGCGAGACGCCCGACACCAAGGCGTCCGGCGAGGAGGTCATCTCGCACTATGCCGATGGTGGGAAGATCTTCGTGGGCATCTTCGCCCTGCTGATCGGTGCGGTGCTGTTCCTGTTCTTCGCTGGGGTTCTTCGTGGCGCCCTGGCGAGCAGCGCCCGAGCGCCGGAATGGCTGGCGACGGTGGTGTTCGGCGGCGCCGTCATCTACGCGGCGGCGCTGGCCATCCCCGCCGTACTGGGCCTGGCGACGATCCTCCTGGCCACGGGCTGGCACACGATGCGTTCGGCCGTGCTGCCGACGTGGCTGGCGTGGGTTTCGATCGTGCTCGGCCTCCTGTCCATGGCCGGGCCGGCCGGGTTCATCAGCTTCCTGCTCTTCCCCATCTGGGTCCTCGCCGTCGCCGTGGTGCTCTACCGGGCCGGGGCGCCCACCCTGGTCGGGTCGCCCGACGTGGTCGGCAGCCCGGCGATCTGACTCAGGAGAGCCGCAGGGTCACCAGCTCGAACGGTCGGAGGTCGAGCAGGATCTCGTCTCCGTCGACGGAGAGCTCGTGGCGTCGGCGCTCCAGCAGGTCGGTGCGGTCGGCGGTGGTGAACGGCAGCGCCGGCCGCAACCGGACGCGGCGGTGGCCACCGTAGGCCTCGTAGCCCCGGATGACGACGTCGCCGCTGCCGTCGTCGGCCCGCTTCACCGCCACCACCACGAAGCCGGGGTCGTCGACGGTGAGGAACGAACCGGTCGGCGGCATCGGGCCGGGGGGGGGGGGGGGGAGAGCAGGCGGAGGAGGAGGGGGGGGGGGGGGGGGGGTGCTAGACAACACAGCCAGGAGG
>JBPCLE010000127.1:0-3807 GCA_051003575.1 Acidimicrobiales bacterium
GCAGTTCCTCGGTCGTGAGCTGGATGACCGGCGCCAGCACGTGGTTGTGGAAGTTCCCGCCCACGCCGGCGAGGTCGACCTGGACGGGGACGCCCACGTCGCTTAGGTGGGCGGAGGGGCCGATGCCGGAGAGCATTAGCAGCTGGGGTGACTCCAGGGCGCCGCCACAGACGATGACTTCCTTGCGGGCGGTGGCGGTGACGGCCTGGCCGTCCTTGAGGTACTCCACCCCCGTGCAGCGCCCGTCGGTGAGCACCAGGCGGGAGGCCATGGAGTCGGTGCTCACCGTCAGGTTCGGACGGCTCATGGCCGGCTCCAGGTAGCCGGCGTAGGTGCCGACCCGCCGGCCGTCGCGCACGTTGATGTGGTGCCAGCCGGCGCCTTCCATCTGCGGGCCGTTGAAGTCGTCGGTACGCGGGTAGCCCAGGTTGGTGCACGCCTCGATGAATGCGGCCGACGCGGGGTTGGGGTCGTGGAGGCCGGCGTTGGTGACGGCGAGCGGGCCGCCCTTGCCGGCGGTGGGGTTGGTGTCGTCCTCCTGGTCCTCCTGCTTCTGGAACCAGGGGAGGCACTCGTCGAAGGTCCAGCCGGGGCAGCCGTCGGCGGCCCAGCCGTCGAAGTCGGACGGGTGGCCCCGGATGTGCATCATGATGTAGAGGTCGCTGCTGCCGCCGAGCAGCTTGCCGCGGTGCTCGTCGGTCTGGCGGCCGTTCAGTGCGTCCTGGGGCGTGCTCTTGTAGTTCCAGTCGTAGGGGGTGCCCCAGAGCTGCGCCCAGTCCGGCGCGGCGTGGACCATCTCGGGGACCTCGCTGCCGCCGGCCTCGAGGGCGAGCACCGAGACGTCGGGGTTCTCGGTCAGCCGATTGGCCATGACCGAGCCCCCCGCGCCGGTCCCCACCACGATGAAGTCGTACTCTGTCTTCTGAACGGACCCTGTCCCTTGAACGGCGGCCACCGCTAGTCCTCGAAGGTCTGGTCGGTCATGGGCTTGAAGGGGACGGTGTCGTGCATCGTCCGCATGTAGGTGATCTTGCCGTCGCGCACCTGGAAGTAGTTGGCCCCGATGGCGCTGATCGGTACGCCGGCGGCGTTCGCCGACTCGTTCTGCCAGATCACGGCCGCGTGGTCGCCCTGCACGACGATGTGCAGCGGGTGCATCAGGAACTTCGAGTACACCTTCCGGAAGTGGTCGCCGATGCCGAGGATGTTGGACTTGCCCTCGACGTGGCCGTCGATCTGCTCGTCGACGACGAGGTTGTCGTCCATCAGGGTGAGCCAGCCGTCCCAGTCGCCGGCGTTCACGTAGGCGTAGTACTGGCCGATCACTTCGCGGGCGAGCACGGGGAGGTTCGACGACCCGGGCATGGCCACGAAGGTATCGACGCCGTAGACCTGGATGACCGGCTCGCCCGTGGCCGCCGAACGCCGCACCTCATGGGTCTGGCCGGCGTCGAAGCCGATCCACTGGCTCTTGGCCGCCGGCGGGATCCACACCTTGGCCTGCCAGTTGAGGTCGATCTTGACCTCCGCCGACTGGCCGTCGGGAGCGACGGTGACGTCGTGGCGGGTGATGACGTGCACCTCGTCGAAGAAGGTGTTGACGATGCGGTCGTACCAGTCGCGGAAGGCGCCGATCCCGCGCACCGTGGCCTCCGGGAAGCGCATCTCGGCGTCGTCGGCCACGCACGCGGCGACATCCTCCATCGGCGCATGGGTGTCGAGGAGCTCGAGGTACCACCGCTCCATGAACCGCCTGACCTCGTCCTCGGTCAGCGGTGCGAGATCCGCCATTGGGATCCTCCTTCTTCGGTGTGTGGGGTGCTTAGGCTTTGTCGGCGCCGGCGATGGTGCGGGTGCCCGTGACCTGGTTGGCGATCACCAGGTCGATGAGGAACGGGCCGTCGTGGGCGAGCGCCCGTTCGACCGCAGGGCCGATCTGGTCGGGCGTCTCCACTCGGACGGCCTCGACGCCCAGGGAACGGGCCAGGTCGGCGAACTTGATGTCGGGCTGGGTGAGGCTGAAGCCCATTGGGAAGTCGTGCTCGGGGATCTCCCGCTCCTCCCAGTACTCCTTGATGTTCAGCTTGAGCAGCTCGTAGCTGTGGTTGTTGCACACCACGAACTTGGCCGCCACGTTGTACTTCGCGGCCGTCCACAACGCCTGGATGGTGTACATACTGCCGCCGTCGCCCGTGAAGCCGATCACCGTCTTGTCCGGGTTGGCGATCTTGATCCCGATGGCACCGGGGATGCCCACGCCCAGCGAGCCGCCGCGGGTGAGGTAGTAGGTGCCGGGCGCGGTGGGGGTGAGGTAGCGGGTGAGCTCGGGCGACGTGGTGAGGGCCTCGTCGAAGATGATGGCGTCCGCCGGCAGCTGCCTGGCCAGCTCCTCGGCGAACTGGGACGCGTGCAGGGGGAGGGCGTCGTGGAACGACCGGTCCCGCGCCTTCTGCGTCTCGAGGTCGGCGGCTTTGGCCGCGCCCATGGCTGCGGCCCGGGCCCCCGCGGCCGCTTGCTGCCCGTCGTCCATGATCGCGTCGAGGGCGTCGGCCAGGGCGCCCAGCGTGGGCTTGGGGTCGGCGATGAGGCCCATCGTCACCGGGAAGTTCTTGGCGATCTCGTGGGCGTCGAGGTCGATGTGCACGACCGGCACCCCGGGGCCGAACATGCCGGCCAACGCCGGGAACACCTCGGGGAAGACGTAGGTGCCACAGATCAGCACGGCGTCGGCCGGCGAGACGATGCCCTGGCTGTGGTCGCCGAACATGTGGCCGAGCATCCCCTTGAACTGGGGGTGGGTGTGGTCCATGTTCACCTCGGACCAGTCGGCCCCCCACACCTCTGCCCCCCACAGCTCGGCCAGCCGGGTGAGCTCGGGCTGGGCGTCGGAGACGGCCACGCCGTCGCCGGCGATGATCATGGGCCGGGTGGCGCCGACGAGGAGCCTGGCCGCCCGGTCGACCTCGGTGGCCGGCGGGGCGGACCGGTATTCCAGGAACGAGGTGGGGACGATCTCCTCGTCGTTGGCGGCGTCCAGGACGTCCATCGGCAGGGACACGAACACCGGGCCCATGGGCGGGGTGGCTGCCTCCTTCATGGCCCGACGCAGGACCCGCAACAACGAGCCGGGGTCGACCACCCGGGTCGACCACTTCACCACGGGGGCGGCCATGTCGACCAGGTCGGCCCACATTTGGGCCTCCATGGCGTCGTAGCGCACCCCCGACTCGCCGGCGATGACCACCAGGGGCGCGTGGCCCCGCTTGGCCTGGTACATCATGCCGATCCCGTTGCCGAGGCCGACGCCGCTGTGGAGCTGGACGATGGTGGGCTTACGGGTGGCCCGGGCGTAGCCGTCGGCGATACCGACGACCACCGCCTCCTGGAGGGCGAGGATGTACTCGAGGTCGGGGTAGTCGCTCAGGGCATCGAGGAACCCATGCTCGACGGTGCCCGGATTGCCGACCATGTGGGTGATGCCATCCGCCATGAACTGCTCGATCATGGCGAAGCGGCCGGTCTTGGCGGCCACTCAGCTCCGTTCGGAGGGCAAGCCCCAGGGCCGCCGGCTCTGGTCAGGCGTCCCGACGATCGTCCGGCCGTCCCAATGGCCCCACCCGGACAGCACGATGAGGATTCTCCTGCTCATCCACCAACCCCTCTCGAATTCCGACTGCGGCGGAGGCGACATCCGAGCTGGTCGCCGCCCTCGGGCCGATAGTAAACCGTTCGGCCGGCTTCCGCGCCGGGCCGGCCACCGGTTGAGCTGGTCCATGAACGCCGCCGGCCAGGCCTCGCCGGCGGCGG
>JBPCLE010000128.1:0-13933 GCA_051003575.1 Acidimicrobiales bacterium
TGGGCCCAGGGCACCACCGGACGCTGGCGGCCGGTGGCTCAGGGTGCGTCGCCGTCGAGCTGGGCCAGCAAGGTGGCGACGTCGGCCGCCGGCGCCTGGCAGGCGTAGTTGCGGCACACATACGCCAGGCCGTCCTTGCGGTCCTCGAACAGGGCCGACGGGTACGGCTCGCCCCAGGCCAGCACCACGTCGGGCAGGTACCGGGCCTGGACGGCCCGCACCAGGTCGGCCCGGTCGGTGCCCACGACGGCGACCTCGGTGACGCCGGCGGCGATCAGGTCGGCCGCGCACAGTGACCGGCTGAAGGCCGTCGGGTGCTGGCGGACCAGGCCGGCGACCAGGCCCAGGATGTCCTCGCCCCGCTGGGTGTAGTAGCCCTCGCCGACCAGGGCACCGAGGCGGAGCAGGGCCAGGGCCGCATTCGCGTTGGCCGACGGCACCGCGTTGTCGATGAGGTCCTTGGTGCGGGTGATCAGGGTCTCGGCGTCGGAGCCGTTGGTGAACAGGCCGCCGCTGGCGTCGTCCCAGAACAGCTCCAGCATGGCGTCGGCCGCGGCCCGGGCCTCGGCGATCCAGCGGGCCTCGCCGGTGGCCTCACCCAGCCTGGTGAAGGCATCGACAACCGCGGCGTAGTCGGCGGCGAAGGCCAGCGGCCGCCCGGGCCGCCCTCCCTGCCATCCCCGCAGCCACCGGCCGTCGGGCCGGCGCAGGTTGTCGAGGAGGAACGAGGCGCCGGCCCGGGCGTCGGCCAGCCAGTCCTCCCGGCCCACGGCCGCGCCGGCCTCGGCCCGCGCGGCGATGAACAGGCCGTTCCATTCGGTGAGCACCTTGTCGTCGAGCCCGGGCCGGGGCCGCATTTCACGGGCGTCGAAGAGCGTCTGGCGGGCGGACTCGACGGCCGCGGTGCGGACCAACGCGCCCCGCACCGGGCGGTGGAGGATGTTGGTGCCCTCCCAGTTCCCGCCGGCGCGCACGCCCCACCACTCGATGGCCTCGCCGGCGTCGTCGCCCAGCAACTCCCGGATCTCAGGCTCCGACCAGACATAGAACTTTCCCTCCACGCCCTCGGAGTCGGCGTCCTCGGAGGAGAAGAACCCGCCCTTGGGGTGGCGCAGGTCGCGGCGCACGTAGTCGATCGTCTCCGACAGCACCTGGAGGAAGCGGTCCTCGCCGGTGAGGTTCCATGCGTGTAGGTAGACCCCCGCCAGCAGGCCCTGGTCGGTGAGCATCTTCTCGAAGTGGGGCACGAGCCACTCGGCGTCGGTGGAGTACCGGGCGAACCCGCCCCCGAGGTGGTCGTACATCCCGCCGGCGGCCATGGCGTCGAGGGTGACGGTGACCATGGCCAGGGTGTCGTCGTCACCGTCGCGCCGATACGCCCGCAGGAGCAGCTCCAGCAGGTCGGGCTGGGGGAACTTCGGGGCCCCGCCGAAGCCTCCCCAGCGGTTGTCGAACTGCTGGCGCAGCCCGTCGCGGGCGGCGGCGACGGCGCCGGGCCCCGGCAACGGTTCCCCGGTGGAGGCGATCGCCGCCGACCGTCCGAGCGCGGTGGTCAGCTCGGACGCCTGGGCCAGCACGTCGTCGCGCCGCTCGACCCACACCGCCGACATCGCCTGGCACACCTCGGTGAAGCTCGGCAGGCCCTGGCGGGCCGCCTTCGGGAAGTAGGTGCCGCCGAAGAACGGCCGGCCGTCGGGCGTCAGGAACACCGTCATGGGCCAGCCGCCGTGGCCGCTGAGGGCCTGGACCGCCTCCATATAGATGGCGTCGACGTCGGGCCGCTCCTCCCGGTCGACCTTCACGTTGACGAAGAGCTCGTTCATGACGGCCGCGGTGGCGTCGTCCTCGAAGGACTCATGGGCCATGACGTGGCACCAGTGGCAGGCGGCGTAGCCCACCGACAGCAGGATCGGCCGGTCCTCGGCGCGTGCCCGGTCGAAGGCCTCCTCGCCCCAGGGGTACCAGTCGACCGGGTTGTCCTTGTGCTGCTGGAGGTAGGGACTGGTCTCGTCCGCGAGGCGGTTCATCAGCCCGAGCGTAGAGACTGGGCCCCATGGTGCGGAACCTGGCCGAGATCCTGATCACCGTGGCCGTCGGCGGCATGCTGTTCTCCGCCCTGGCGCGACTGCGCCGGGGCCAGGCGAACCCTCGCCTGTGCCCCGGCTGCGGTCGGACGGTGTCTCGGGTCTATGGCGCCTGCCCGCGCTGCGGTACGCAGGACTAGACGGACGGGCGGTTCTCGGTCTCGCCGGGCAGCGGCTCCGACTCGGTGTCGGGCATGGTCTCGGGCTTGGTGGCGTCGGTGTTGGGCATGGCGGTGGCCCAGTGGTCCATGGCGCTCCCGGAAGGCTGGGCGCCGGCCCCGGTCATGGCCGTGCCCTCGTCGGGGTTGTCCTCGGTGCCGGCCTTGCGGCCCTCGATGTCGTCGCGCTCATCCGGTGCTGCACTCATGGGTGACTCCTTGTCGACGGGCTTTGTGTCGTGGCCGTTCTTACCCGCGAGTGGCGGCTCTTACCCGCGAGTGGCGGCGACAATCACGGGGTAAGGGTTGGTCATGAACGCAACCGTCCTCTGGGTGATCGCCGTCGTGCTGGCGATCATCGGCATCGTCCAGCTCCTCCAGGGACAGGTGATCCTTGCGATCGTCCTGTTCATCGCCGCCGCGGCCGTGGGCCCCGGCGGCTGGTCGGTCTTCCGGAACCGCGCCTGACGCGAGGGTTCGCCCATCCTGGCCTGGCGCGGGCCAGGATGGGCGAGCCGTGACCGACGACAGCTTTCGCTTTGAGGCCCGCGCCTGGCTGACCGCCAACGCCGGCCCCTACCTCGACAGTGGCCTCCCGTTCGCCGGCGCCGGCGACGCGGCGGCGGTCGACAGGGGCCGAGCGTGGCAGCGCACGCTGCACGCCGGCGGTTGGGCCGGCCTGGGCTGGCCCGAGCGCTACGGCGGGCGCGACCTGCCGTTGGCGGCGCAGGCCGTCTGGGCCGAGGAGCTAGCCGCGGCCGGCGCCCCAACACCCTTCAACCTGCTCGGCGAGGCCGTCGTGGGGCCGGCGCTCCTGGCCCATGGCACCGAGGAGCAGCGCCGGCGGTACCTCCCCCCGATCCTCGACGGCTCGGAGATCTGGTGCCAGCTCTTCAGCGAGCCCGGCGCCGGCTCCGACCTGGCCGCGGTGGGCACCACGGCGGTCGCCGGCGATGCCGACCGGTGGGTGGTCCACGGCCACAAGTCGTGGAGCTCGGGCGCCCACTACGCCGAGCGGGGGTTGCTCCTGGCCTGTACCGACGCCGGCGCGCCGAGGCACCGCGGCCTGACCTGCTTCCTGGTCGACATGGGTCAGCCGGGGGTCGAGGCCCGGCCCGTGCGCCAGATGACCGGCGAGGCGGCATTCGACGACGTGTTCCTCGACGGGGCGCAGGTCGACGACGCCGATCGGCTGGGTCCCGTCGGCGCCGGCTGGGCGGTGGCGATGACCGCGCTCGCCTCCGAGCGGCTCCGGCTCGGCCTCGGCCTGGCCCGCACCGGCGCCGGCGTCGAGCGCCTGCTCGACGGCCTCCGCCGGCGCCCGGAGGCCAAGGACCCGGTCGTCCGCCAGCTCGCGGCTCAGCTCGTGGTCGACGCCCGCGTGGCCCAGTGGCTGGCGTCGCGGGTGGCCGAGGGGCCGGGGGCCGCACTGGCCAAGCTGGCGTCGGCGCGGGTGTCGCGCAGCTACGACGAGCTGGTCGACGCCATGCGCGGCGCCGGCTCGATGCTCACCGACGAGCACACCCTGCGCCAGCTCTGGTTGCCGGCCACCCGCATCGCCGGCGGCACCGACGAGGTGCTGAAGGACGTCGTCGCCGAGCGCATCCTCGGCCTGCCCAGAGGAAGCTGAGTGGCCGCCATCCTGCTGGTCGAGGACGACCCGTCGGTACGGGAGGCCGTTGGCATGGCCCTGGAGGGCGACGGCCACCGGGTGACCTCGGCGGCCACGGGCGACGAAGCCATCGAGCGCTGGCGCGAGCACCGGCCCGACTTGGTCCTGCTCGACGTCATGCTTCCCGGCAAGGACGGCTTCGACGTGTGCCGGGCCATCCGGGCCCATGACCAGGTGCCGATCATCATGCTCACCGCCAAGGGCGACCCGATCGACATCGTGGTCGGCCTGGAGTCGGGCGCGGATGACTACGTGACCAAGCCGTTCGAGACCCGGGTCCTCCTGGCCCGGATCAAGGCCGTCCTCCGCCGCCAGGAGCGCCCGCCACCCGAGCCGGTGCTGGCTTTCGGCGACCTGGTGATCGACCCGGGCGGGATGACGGTGTCACGGGCCGGCGCCGACCTCCACCTCACGCCCACCGAGCTGCGCCTGCTGCTCGAGCTGGCCCGCCGGCCGGGCCAGGTGTTCACCCGCGCCCTGCTGCTGGAGCGGGTGTGGGACTACTCCTACCTGGGCGACTCGCGCCTGGTCGACGTGTGTATCCAGCGCCTCCGGGGCAAGGTCGAGACCGATCCCGCCAACCCCACCCTGGTCCAGACGGTGCGTGGGGTGGGCTACAAGCTGGTTCCGCCCACCCCGTGAACCGGGCCGTCACGGTGCCGGCGGGCACCCCGAGGATGGCCTTCTCGCGGCTGCGGCCGCGGCTGGTGGCCACCTTCGCCCTCGTCGCCGCCCTGACCGCCGCCGGCGTCGCTGTCACCTCCTACTTCCTCACTCGCGAGGCGGTCGTCAGGCGGACCGAGACGGTTGCCCGCCGAGAGGCGGAGGTGGTGCTCGACGAAGCGGTGGCGACCCTGCCTCCGTCGCCCAGCCAAGCCCAGGTGGCGACCCTGCTGGAGCGGCTCAAGGGCCGACGGGGAGCCGAGTTCGACGTGGTGGCGGTGGGTGAGGGCGGGGCGTTCGAGACCACGTCCATCTCCCTGTCGGCGGAGTCGGTGCCGGCGGCTCTGGCCGGCCCCGTCGACGCCGGCCGCATCGGTCTGGTCCGGGCGTCGGCCGACGGCGCCCCGTACGTGGTGGTCGGCGGCCGGCCCGCGGGTGGGCCGGCGTTCTACCTGTTCGTCCCGCTGGCCGGCATCGAGGGCGACCTGGCCCTGCTGCGCAACGTGCTGGCCGCGGTCGGCGCTGCGGCCGTGGTGTTGTCGGCCCTCGTCGGTGCGGTCGCGGCACGGGGCGTCCTGCGCCCGCTGCGCCGGGCCCGCACCGCGGCGCTCCGTCTGGAGGTCGGCCTGCTCGGCACCCGGCTGCCCGAGGAGGGCCGGGACGAGTTCGCCGACCTGAGCCACGCCTTCAACCGGATGGCGGAAGCCCTGGAGCGCTCCGTCGGCGACCTGCGGGCGCTGGAGGCCAGCCACCGCCGCTTCGTAGCCGACGTCAGCCACGAGCTGCGCACGCCACTCACCGCCTTGACGACGGCCGCCGAGGTGCTCGACGCCCATCGCACCGGCCTCGACGACGCCGGCGGCCGGGCCGCCAGTTTGCTGGTCCATGAGTCCCGCCGCCTCGCGGCCCTGGTCGAGGACCTCATGGAGATCTCCCGCCTCGACGCCGGCGCCGCGCCCATGGCGTGGGAACCGGTCGACGTCGCCGCCCTCGTCCGCTCGGCGGTGGCGGCGCGGGGCTGGACGGTCGACCTGGAGGCCCCAGCCGGCGCCACCACCGTGGCCGACCCCCGCCGGCTCGACGCCATCGTCGCCAACCTCGTGGGCAACGCTCACGAGCACGGCCGCCCCCCGGTGCGGGTGCGGGTGACCACCACCGCCGACGACGTGATCGTGGTGGTGACCGACGCCGGCGACGGCATCCCTGCCGACCACCTACCAGGGGTCTTCGACCGGTTCTACAAGGCCGACCCCGCCCGTCCCGGCGGGAGGGGATCCGGCCTGGGGCTGGCGATCGCCAGGGAGAACGCCGGCCTGCACGGGGGCGAGCTCACCGTGGCCAGCCCGCAGGGGGCCGGCGCCACCTTCACCCTGCGCCTGCCCCGGCGTGTTGCCGAACCGTTACCTGCCGGCGACGCCACCGAGACCACCGACCGCCATGATCGGATCGTATGAGGATGAGAAGGACCCTGCTGTTCCTGGCCCTCGTCGCAGTGGTGGCCGCCGCGTGCGGCGGCGACGGTGCCGTCGACGCCGGCCCCGTGCCCGGGCGGCCCGATCCCACCGTGGCCACCAGCACGCCGGACACCACGCCGGGCACGACCACCGCCGGCACCACCCAGCTCTCGATCTGGCTGGCACGCGGCGAGAAGCTCGAACCGGTCACCCGCGTGGTGCCGAGCGTGCCCCGCATCGGCGCCGAGGCGGTGAAGGCCCTGCTCGCCGGGCCCACGGCCACCGAGACCCGCAACGGCCTCGCCACCGCCGTCCCCACCGACACCCGCTTCCTCGACCTGGCCATCGACGGCGCCGGCATCGCCAGGGTCGACCTGTCCCGCGACTTCGAGTCGGGTGGGGGCACCCTCGGCATGACCCTCCGGCTGGCCCAGGTCACCTGCACCGTGGGCCAGTTCCCGACGGTCAAGGGGGTGCGCTTCGCCCTCAACGGCGAGCTCGTCAACGTGTTCTCGGGCGACGGGCTTGTGATCGACCGGCCCGTCACCTGCGACAGCTACCGCGAGGTACTGGCCCAGCCCGGCCAACCGGTGGCGTTCTCCGGCATCTGGCCCTTCGCCTCCAAGGCCGAGCTCGACGCCTACGCCGCCGGCACCGACCGTACCTTCCGCGACCCCGTCGCCACCGCCCGCCAGTTCGCCGTCAAGTACCTCGGCATGGTGGCTCCGGCGAGCTTCGGCTTCCAGGCCGGCGGGCCCGGGGAGGGCGAGGTGCCCATGGGCTTCGGCACGGTCGAGGGCGGCACCCCCGTCCCTATCCCTCGGCCCACCTTCACCGTCGTCCTTCGCCAGATGGGGGCCCAGGGGAGCGCAGGGGCGTGGACGGTGGTGGCGGTGGCGTCGCCCAGCATCGTGGTGAGCAGGCCGGGCCCCCTCGAACCGGCCGCCTCACCGGTGCGCGTCGCCGGCCAGGCCCACACCTTCGAGGGCAACGTGGCGGTCGAGGTGCGCGAGGACGGCATGCTGGCCGGCCAGTCGCTCGGAACCGGTTTCGTGACCGGCGGCGGCGACATGCTGCGGCCGTTCTCGGGCGATATCGCCTTCCGGTCACCCACGAAGCCGGCCGGCGCCGTGGTCTTCGTCGAGCGCAGCGCGGCCGATGGACAGAGCATCCTGCGCGCCGCCGTCGTGCGGGTGCGCTTCTGAGCGCCGGTCGGGCTACTTCTGCTGCCAGGGTGCCGGCGCCCGGAACTCCTCGGCCTCGGCGACGGCCGCCCACGCCTTCGAGTTCGCGGTCTGCCACGACCAGAACGACACTCCCTGGGCGCCGCCGGCCTGGGCGGAGCGCATGAACCGCCACAGCTCCTCGGGCGGGGGAACGCCGGCCCGGCCGCCCTCGGGGGCGCCGTCGTAGGCCTGGCCGATCGGGAACACCGGCTTGTTGAACCGGGTCAGGTCGCGCAGCGCACCGGCGACGTCGGTGTCGGGCTGGCGGTTGAGCCAGTAGACCATCGGGGCGATGGCGTCGAAGGACTCGACCACCTCGGCGTAGGGGTAGTTCTGGGCCGGCGAGGGCCGGGGCACCGTGGCGATCAGGGGGAACGAGGCGCCCACCGCCTCCCGGAGCAGGCGCCCGTAGTCGGCCGCGGCGGCGCCGGTGATCCGGGTGCCCTCGCTCTGGGTCTCGATGTCGGCGGAGAACCCGTCGATGCGGTGCGAGCCGGGGGCCCGGTGGTCGATGGCGGCCCTGGCCCGGCGGACGTCGTCGCGCACGTCGATCAGGCGGGGGAAGTCCCAGCCGTAGACGAGCAGGTCGGCCTGGTGGGCGGCGGGCAGGATCTGGTCGAGGAAGTCGCCGGCGTAGAAGCCGCTCCAGCTCGACCCGGTGCGCACGTACAGGTGGCTGAGGCCGGCGGCCTTGGCCTTGGCCACGATGGCGGCCACGTCGCCCCCCTCGGTCTTGGCCGGTTCGTGGAGCCACATGCCCTTGCCGTAGGGGAGCCGGTCGGACACGGGCGGCCGGCTGCTCACCGAGGCGTCGGACGGCGACCCCAGCCCGAGGACCGAGACGATGGCCCGGCCGACCGCTGCCGGCGCCTCGAGGGGCTGGAACCCGGTGGCCGCCCCCAGCCCGGTGACCAGCATGATCGCCACCGTCACCAGATTGGCGCTGGCCAGCCGGCGCTGCTGGGCGTGCGACCACAGCGCCCCCCGCTCGGCCCTGACCCGCGGTTGGGACTCGTCGGCCCGGGCGACCTTGCCCAGACCGCCGGCGGACGAGGGCTCTTCGGCCGCCGGCCGTTCCTGCAGTTCCAGCATGTGTCACACGAGAATCCGATCGTGTGCGCCCCCTCCACGCTCTCCGTGGTTCGTACGCGCGCCCAGCGTGGTTTCCCCTCCCTTGGGCTTCCTAGTTCGCCGCCGGCCGGCGGCGTCCCTGCCAAAAGGACGAGAAATGTGTTTGGGAACCGCAACCTACGGGTAACACTTCGCATTCCACGCCGCCAGGGGACCCTCAGCGGCGCGCCGGCGCTCCCGGTCCGCCAGCGCCGGATCACACCGGTCGTGTGCCCGCCGATGCCCCTGTCGGAGCCCGAGGCCGTGTTCGTCCACCGGCATGCCGGCGCCGGCATGGTGACGGTCACCCACGCCGGCGTGGCCAAGGTCGTCCGGGTCGCGGTGGCGTTGGTCGACGGGAAGCTCTGGAGCTGTGGTTCGACAGTCCGATTGGCAGGTCCTAGAAGGCGTCAAAGGCGGCCTTGGTCCGCGGGCGTACCGCTTTCCGGGCGCCCGAGTACCGTAGCGGTAGTCATAGTCCCGGAAAGCGACATGGAGCGGGCAGGAATCCAGCGGTCAGTCCGGCCGAAGGATGTCCCTTGAGTGGAGCCGCACCCGATTGACTTGAGGGCGAGACGCGTGAAGTACGCCGTGCGGGGCGGCCTCGGCTCATCCCATGCGCTGGTGGTCAGGCAAGGCGTCCTCGGGATCTACTTGAACCCAAGGCGGGGCTGAACGCAGTGCACGATGCCATCGTCGCAGGTCAGCGCCGAGCGTCGGGTGTCCACTTATCGTCTGGTGAGGGCGGTCGTCTGAGGCGCTGCCGCTCCCATCGGTGACGACAAGCTCGGAGAGTCGAAGTCAAGCAGAGGCAGGTAGCCTGAAGATATGCCCTCGAAGGTGATCCGCATGAGTCTGAAGGAGTTCGAGCAAGGGTTCGAAGGCCCGCCCACCTCCGACGACGTGTCGATCACCAGCGACGGCCGTCGCCTCGACAGCAAGGAAGCGGTCCTCGCCTGGTGGGCGGAGGTCGCGTCGGAGGTCGAGGCTGAGGAGGAGGCCGAGGCCGACCGTGTCGGTGGGCTCCAACCCTGAGGTTCCCGACCTCGCACGAATCGCGGACACGCTCGCCCGGCACCGGGTCGAGTATCTGCTGGTTGGCGGAATCGCGGCCCGCGCCCACGGCGCGCGTCGCCTGACCTACGACGTCGACTGCGTGGCGGCTCGGGCGGAAGGCAACCTCGATCGGCTGGCGCGGGCGATGCGGGAACTCCACGCCCGGTTACGCGTCGAAGGGCTCAGCGACGATGAGGCAGCGTTGCTGCCAGTCCATATCAGCGGTGCGACGCTGGCCCGGATGGAGACCTCAACCGTGGCGGACCGACGCCGGCGACCTCGATGTGCTGGCTGACATCCCCGATCGCCAGGGCCGCCATCTTGCCTATGAAGATCTGGCAGGCCGCGCTGCCGAACTGGATCTTGATGGGATCGTCGTACGAGTAGCAGCGCTCGACGACGTGATCGCCAGCAAGGAGTGGGCCGACCGTCCAAAGGACCGAGCCGCTCTCAAGGAGTTGCGCTCGCTCACGCAGGGTGATTCGGACCCCAACTGACCATCCTCGACGGGTTCCTGCCTACTTGAACCAGAGGCGTTGGTAGTCGCGGCTCTGAGGGTGCAGGAGCAGGGCGACCAGGGCGATCTCGAACATCAGGTTGATGAGGTTGGCGCTCAGCGGGTTGCCGAAGTAGTAGAAGTTCAGCGCGAAGGGGTAGATGGCCATGGCGATGCCGAGGACGTAGGCCCACTTGAACTCGTTGGCGATCCCGTAGCCGGCGAGGATGCCTCCGCCGACGGCAAGGACGTAGAGCAACGGGAACACGCCGAAACGCAGGAGGTCGAAGAGCAGGAACGCGGCGTGGAAGTACAGCAGGTACACCGCGATCACCAGCGTCTGCGGCTGGGCCGGGTTCATGAAGCGGCGTCGTTGCATGGCGGTCATTCTTACTGCACCGCCCGGAGCGCGTGCCTGCCTGAGCATTCGCCCGACTGCCCCCGCCGGCCCGGCTCAGCCCGGGGGGGGTTGCCCGCCGGCGGCGAGCTGGCCGCAGGCGGCGGCGATGTCGGTGCCGCGGTTGCGGCGGATGGTGGCGTTGACGGCGGCGGCCACCAGGCGGTCGCGGAAGGCCCGCACGCCGGCCGGCGGCGTACCCCGGGTGAGGTAGCCGGGGGTGGGGTTCAGCGGGATGAGGTTCACGTGCGCGGCGAGCGGCCGGGCGATGGCGGCCAGCTCCGCCGCGTCGGACGGGCGGTCGTTGACCCCGTCGATCAGGGCCCACTCGAACGACAGGCGGCGGTTCCGCGACGCGACCCATGCCTGGCAAGCCTCCACGACCGCCGCCAGCGGGTAGCGGCGGTTGATCGGCACCATCGAGTCGCGGAGCTCGTCGTTGGCCGCGTGCAGCGACACTGCGAGGTTCACCGGCAGCCGCTCCTCGGCCAGCTTGAGGATGCCGGGGACGATCCCCACGGTGGACACGGTGAGGTGCCGGGCCGACAGGCCGACGTCGTGGTGGAGCCGTTCGACCGCGGCCCACGTGGCGCCGTAGTTGGCCAGGGGCTCGCCCATCCCCATGAACACGACGTTGCTCACCCGGCGGGCACCAGGGCCGTTGGGGCCGGCCCCGTCGCCCAGATGGCGGGCCGCCCTGACCACCTGCTCGACGATCTCGCCGGCGGTGAGGTGGCGCTGGAAGCCGGCCTGGCCGGTGGCGCAGAACGAGCAGGCCATGGCGCAGCCGGCCTGGGTGGAGACGCACACCGCCACCCGGCCCGATGGGTAGGCCATGAGCACGGTCTCCACCCGGGTGCCATCCGCGAGGGACCACAGCCATTTGGTGGTGTCGCCCTCGGCGTTGACCGACGTCGCCGTCGGCACCAGGCCGGGCACGAGGTCCCGGGCCAGCCGGGCGCGCAGGGCGACGGGCAGGTCGGTCATCTCCTCGGGCTCGCGCCCCTGGTACAGGCTTCGCCACACCTGGCGGGTGCGGTACGCCGGCTCGGCGCCGAGAACGCCGGAGAGCTCGTCGAGGCTGACGTCGAACCGTCCGGGCATAGCTTTCAAGGGTAACGGCGGCTACCAAGGGTAACGGCGGGTTCCAGGGGTACGTTGTGCGGCAATGCCCGACCCGCCGCCTCCGCCGCCGGAGAAGCACCACCGCGACGTCTCGGGCGGCACGGCGCGGGCGGCCATATTTGGCGTCAGCGACGGGTTGGTGTCGAACGTCGCCATCGTCCTCGGCTTCGCCGGCGCAAACACCGGCGCCGGCCTGGTCCGCCTGGCCGGCCTGGCCGGCCTGATCGGCGGGGCGGTGTCGATGGCGGCCGGCGAGTACATCTCCATGACGGCCCAGGGCGAGCTGCTGGAGCGGGAGCTGGAGATGGAGCGCATCGAGCTCCATCGTCGGCCCGAGGCCGAGCGCAAGGAGCTGGCGCAGATCTACCGGTCGAGGGGAGTCGACGAGGCCACGGCCGAGGCGCTCGCCACCGCCCTCAGCCGCGACCCTGAGCTGGCGCTGCAGACCCACGCCCGGGAGGAGCTGGGTATCGACCCGGAGAGCCTGGGTCAGCCCGTGGGGGCGGCCCTGTCGTCGTTCGTCACCTTCTCCATCGGGGCGTCGATCCCGCTGGTGCCCTACTTCTTCGGCACCGGGAACGCGGCCATGGTGACGGCCATCGTCCTCAGCGTGGTCGCGGCGCTGGCCGTGGGCGCGGCCCTGGCCCGGTTCACCGGCCGCCCCCTGGCCCGCTCCGCCGGGCGCCAGCTCGTGTTCTCGGCCGTGCCGGCCGCCCTCACCTACGCCATCGGCTCCGCGGTGGGGGTGTCGGGGATCGGTTAGCGCGCGTCCACGTCGCCGACGTAGGCCCGGTCGGTGTGGTCGACGGTGAAGCCCAGCTCCTCGTACAGCCGGCGGGCGCCGGCGTTGTCGGAGTCGACGTAGAGCATGCCGGTGACCAGCCCGCGGCGGGCCAGATGGTCGAGGCCGGCCAAGACCATGGCCCGCCCCAGGCCCAGGCCCCGGTACCCGGGGTCGACGGCCACCACGTAGATCTCGCCCAGCGGCGGGTCGTGGTCGGTGTGGACCTTGGTCCAGCAGAAGGCGGCCAGCTTGCCGTCGCGCTCGTGCAGGAGGAAACCGGCGGGGTCGAACCAGGGCTGCTCCTGGCGGTCGAGGAGCGTCTCCAGATCCCAGCCGCCCTGCTCGGGGTGCCAGGGGAAGGCCCGGGTGTTGACCTCCAGCCAGGCGCCCTCGTCCTGGCCAGGGATGAACGGCCGCACCGCGGCCGCGCTCGCCTCGCCGGCGGGAAGGGGCCGGCGCAGCTGGCACAGCTCCCGCCCCCGGTGCAGGCCGACGCCGGCGGCGAGATGGTCGGACACGTCGGTGGGCTTGGGCACCCACATGTGGACGTGACCGCCGCCGGCCTCGGCCACCAGGCCCAGGGCGGCGTCGAGGAGGGAGCGGGCGATGCCGAGGTCGGGCCGGCGGTGGTGAGGGTCGACCACGTACTCCAGGGCCCAGGTGGCGGGGTGGGCGGCGGACACCTCCCGGGTGACCTGGGCGTAGCCCACGGGATGGCCGTGGCCGGGCTCCCAGGCCACCAGGCCGGCGAAGTCGTGGCGACCGCCGTTGACCAGGTCGAGCCACTGGTGCTCGTCGAGGGGCGGGTGCCCGTCGACCTCGGCGGCCACCTCGAGCAGCTCCGAGACTGCCGCGATGTCCGCCCGCCCCATCTGGCGCTTGACCTCAAGCTCGGCCACGGGGCAACGGTACCCGCACCGTTTACGCTCGCCGGGCATGGGCAGGCCTCGCACACCGAAGGGCAGGGCCCGGGCGATCCTGCCGATCCTGGCCGAGGAGTACCCGGGCACCGCCAAGGATCTGTGCGCCCTGGCCCACGACGGGCCCTACCAGTTGCTGGCGGCCACCATCCTGTCGGCCCAGACCACCGACGAGGCGGTCAACTCGGTGACGCCGGCCCTCTTCGCCCGCTATCCCACGCCGGCGGACCTGGCCGGCGCCGACCCGGAGGAGGTGGAGCGGATCGTGCATCCCACCGGGTTCTTCCGGGCCAAGACCCGCAGCCTGCTCGGCATGGCCGCCGCCCTCGGGGAGCGCTTCGGCGGCCAGGCGCCGCCGGCGATGGAGGATCTGGTCACCATCCCCGGCGTAGGGCGAAAGAACGCAAATGTGGTGCACAGCGTCGGCTTCGGGCTGCCCGGCCTCCCGGTCGACACCCACGTCGGCCGCCTGGCCCGCCGGCTGGGCCTCACCGTGCAGACCGATCCGGTCAAGGTGGAGGCCGACCTGAACGCCATCGTCCCTGCCGTCGACCGGGGAGCGTTCAGCCTCAGGCTCATCCTGCACGGCCGGCGGGTCTGCCCGGCCCGCACCCCGCGCTGCGCGGGCTGCGCGTTGGCCGACATCTGCCCGAAGGTAGGCGTGTTTGAAATGCCTGCCCGCCTGGGAACAAAGCCGGGTAGGTAGTACGTTCTAGAGACCGAGGGATCAGGTTCCCGCCACCTGGATCCCCCTGGCGGTACCTGGGTTCCGCCGCCCGGGCCGCCCC
>JBPCLE010000129.1:0-3748 GCA_051003575.1 Acidimicrobiales bacterium
CCCACCTTCTTCGGTACCGAACCCCCCTCCACCCCCCCCCCCCGCCCCCGCCCCGCCGCTCCCGACCCCGCCGGCCGCCACCTGGTGGTCCTGGCCAGAGACCCCACCGGCTACGCCCACCTGGCCCGGGCGATCACCCACGCCCACATGAGCGCCGGCGAGAAGAGCCTGCCCAAGACTGACCTCGCCACTCTCGCCGGCGCCGCCCCCCGCGGCCATTGGCAGATCCTCACCGGGTGCCGCAAGGGAACGGTGCCCGCGGCGCTCCTGTGCGACGGGCCCGCCGCTGCCGCCCGTGAGCTTCACCGGCTCACCGACGCCTTCGGGAGCGACAACGTCGCCGTCGAGCTGTGGGACCACGGTGACCCGGTCGACTCGGCCCGCAACGACGCCCTCGCCGCCATCGCCGCCCGAGCGGGGGTCGACATCGTGGCCACCAACAACGTCCACTACGCCACCCCCCAGAGACGACCCCTCGCCACCGCCATGGCCGCGGTCCGGGCCCGCAGGTCCCTCGACGATCTCGACGGTTGGCTTCCCGCCGGCGCCGGCGCCTCGCTCCGCAGCGGCGCCGAGCAGGCCAAGAGGTTCGCCCGGTACCCCGGCGCCGTGCAGCGGTCGGCCGACATCGGCCGGCACTGCGCGTTCGACCTACAGCTCGTGGCCCCCAACCTCCCCGACTACCCGGTGCCGACCGGGCACACCGAGATGAGCTGGCTCAGGGAGCTCACGATGCGGGGCGCGGCGCGCCGGTACGGGCCTCGTGAGGGCCACGGCGAGGCCTACGCCCAGATCGAGCACGAGCTGGCCATGATCTCCTCGCTCGGCTTCCCGGGCTACTTCCTGATCGTGTGGGACATCGTCGAGTTCTGCCGGCGCAACGACATCTTCTGCCAGGGGCGGGGCAGCGCGGCCAACTCGGCTGTCTGCTACGCCCTCGGCATCACCAACGCCGATGCCGTCGGCCTCAAGCTCCTGTTCGAGCGGTTCTTGTCGCCGGAGAGAGACGGCCCCCCCGACATCGACCTCGACATCGAGAACGGCCGGCGTGAGGAGGCCATCCAGTACGTCTACGAACGCTACGGCCGTGACAACGCGGCCCAGGTGGCCAACGTCATCACCTACCGGCCCAAGTCGTCGGTACGCGACATGGGCAAGGCCCTCGGCCACCCCCAGGGCGCGCTCGACGCCTGGTCGAAGCAGACCGACGGCTACCGCCTCTCCGACACCGCCGACCACGACATCCCCCAACCGGTGATCGACCTGGCCGAGCAGATCCAGGGGTTCCCCCGGCACCTGGGCATCCACTCCGGCGGCATGGTCATCTGCGACCGGCCGATCGTGGAGGTCTGCCCGGTGGAGTGGGGGCGGATGGAGAACCGCAGCGTCCTGCAGTGGGACAAGGACGACTGCGCCGCGGTCGGCCTGGTCAAGATCGACCTCCTGGGCCTGGGGATGCTCACCGCCCTCCACCTGGGCGTCGACCTGATCCGGGCCCACCACGGCATCGAGGTCGACCTGGCCACCATCCCCCAGGAGGACGAGGTCTACGACATGCTGTGCAAGGCCGACTCCATCGGCGTGTTCCAGGTTGAGAGCCGGGCCCAGATGGCCACCCTGCCCCGGCTCAAGCCCCGGCACTTCTACGACCTGGTGGTGGAGGTCGCCCTGATCCGGCCCGGGCCCATCCAGGGCGGGTCGGTGCACCCGTACATCCGGAGGCGGAACGGCCGGGAGAAGGTCACCTATCTCCACCCGCTGCTGGAGAAGTCGCTCAAGAAGACCCTGGGCGTGCCGCTGTTCCAGGAGCAGCTCATGCAGATGGCCATCGACGTCGCCGGCTTCACCGCCGGCGAGGCCGACCAGCTCCGCCAGGCCATGGGCTCAAAGCGCAGCACCGAGCGCATGGAGGCGCTCAGAGGCCGCCTGTATGAAGGCATGCAGCGCAACGGCATCACCGTCGCCACCGCCGACGCCATCTACGAGAAGCTCGCCGCGTTCGCCAACTTCGGCTTCCCCGAAAGCCACTCGGTGAGCTTCGCCTACCTCGTGTACTCGTCGTCGTGGATGAAGCTGCACTACCCGGCCGCCTTCTGCGCCGCCCTGCTCAACGCCCAGCCCATGGGCGTCTACTCGCCCAACACCCTGGTGGCCGACGCCCGTCGCCACGGCGTGGCCGTCTACGGGCCCGACGTCAACCTGAGCGCCATGAAAGCCACGCTCGAAGGACCGCTGGAGGGCCCCGAGGTGCGGCTCGGCATCGAGTACGTCCGCAACGTGGGCGACGACCTGGCCACGCGCATCGCCGAGCGCCGGCCCTATGCCTCCATGGAGGACCTGGTGCGGCGCACCGGCGCCACCCTGCCGGCGGTCGAGGCCCTGTCGACGGCCGGCGCCTTCGGCTCCCTCCGACTGGAGCGCCGGCAGGCCCTGTGGGGCGCCGGCGCCGTGGCCCAGACAGGAGAATCGCGACTGGAGGGGGTGGTCGTCGGTACCGATGCGCCCCGGCTGCCGCCCATGTCGGAGCCCGAGGTCACCGCCGCCGACCTGTGGGCCACGGGCGTCTCGCCGGGCAGTCATGTCATGCAGTACGCCCGCGCCGGCCTCGACACCGCCGGCGCCGTCACCGTCACCGGGCTCGACGGCGTCGCGTCGGGCCGGCGGGTGAAGGTCGGCGGCGTGGTCACCCACCGCCAGCGCCCGGCCACCGCCAACGGCACGATCTTCATCAATTTGGAGGACGAGACGGGCATGCTCAACGTCATCTGCAACCAGGCCATCTGGGACCGCCACCGCCGGGTGGCCCGGTCGTCGGCGGCCCTGCTGATCGGCGGGCGCCTGGAGCGGGCCGAGGGCGTGACCAACCTCATCGCCGAGAAGATCGAGCCCCTGTCGCTGGCGACGCGGCCGGCGAAGTCGAGGGACTTCAGGTGATCAAGCGGAGAGCAGGTGCGCGTTGGCCGCCAACGACCCTCGAAGGGGGTCGACATGGACGATGCCGTCCGTCACGTCGATGACCTTGGCGATCGCCCGGACGGAGCCCGCCCCAACAACCACATGCGCGCCCGGCCGGATGCGCTCAGGGTGCACGGCACGGTCGAGGAACGCCCACGGCAAGCCAGAGTCGTCCATCGTGTTCAGGTCGACCACAAGGTCGATCTCAACAAGGTTTTCCGACCGGTCGTCATTCATCGTCACCGATGATACGGGTTCGTCCGGACTTCGATTCGCAGATTGGCGAACGCCAGGAGACGCTCGTCGATGTCTCCCGTAAACGCCACTGTCATGTGGGGGCGTCGAAACGTGGGTACCACTTCGAAGCCGGCCGACACGAGAGTCGAGACCGAGAACACGCTGAGGGTGGCGAATCGTTCGAGCTGGTCGGCGCCGAGCCGATCGACGTCGGCCAGATCGTCGGCTTGGTAGGCCGAGAGGCCGTACCGGCCCCATGAGGGGAACCGTCTTAGGAAGTCGGTGCACTGCACGCGGTCGATGGCCTGGTCGCCAAGCTCGCCACGGACCAGGAGCGGCCGGAGATCGTGGCCGTCCCGGCGAACCCGAGGTCCACCCAGCGGAACAACATCAGCCACTCGAAGCCCAAGGTTGCCCGACGATCGCCGTCCGGACCGGGAAGATGAGCGCTGACAGGTTGGCGGTTACCACCCAATCACATCCTTCAATGGAGCCTGGGCCGGACGGCGTGGGATCACGATAGCAGGTTCATGTGATTGGGGGGTTGACAGAGAGC
>JBPCLE010000130.1:0-15425 GCA_051003575.1 Acidimicrobiales bacterium
GGGCGCTGTGTGAGGACCAGGTGGCCGTCATCTGCCGCCACGCGCCGGCCAGCTTCGATGCCGACGCGGCCGAACTGGCCCGGTCGGCCACGGTGGTCCAGCTCCGCCGGGTGCTCGGGAGCTACCCATTCGTCGATGAGGGCAAGGCCGATCCCACCGAGCCCCAGGAGCCCGAGACGCCTGCTGAGCCCCGTCGCGTGAGCTTCGGCCACACCGACCGGGGTACCTGGCAACTCTCCGCCGAACTCCCCGCCGACGAAGGCGCCATTGTGGAACGGGCGCTGGTCGCGGCGCGCGATGAGCTGTTCCACGCCGGCGAGGGTGACAAGACGGCCACGCCGGTGCCTTCGCAGGTGGACTGGGCCGATGCGTTGGTGGCCATGGCCGACCGGTCGCTGGGGTCGGCCATCCGACCGCATCAGGACCGGAACCTGGTACTTCTTCACATCGGGACCGACCCTGATGGCCACACCAACGGCCACCTGCACCTCGGCGCCGGCCTCAGCGAGGGCCTGCGCCGCTTCGTCGGCTGCGACACCCGCATCCGCCCGGTGCTCGAAGCCGGTGGCCTGCCGGTCAGCGTCGGCCGGGCATTCCGAACCGTGCCGGACCGCACCCGCACCGTCATCGAGGAGCGTGACCGGGGATGTCGGGTGCCGGGCTGTGACCGCAGCCGCTGGCTCCACGTCCACCATGTCCGACACTGGGAGGACGGTGGCACCTCCGACACCCCGAACCTGATCGCGCTGTGCCACCGTCATCATCGACTGCACCATCTCGGCCAGCTCGGGATCGAGGGCAACGCCGATGAACCAGACGGCATCTGTTTCACCGACGAACGGGGCCGGCCACTGGATGCAACCGGGCGACCCGTGGTGCCAGGCCGGCCGTTCACCGCCGCGGCCCGAGACCTGGGCATTGCCGCCGGCGCCTGGTCGCACCCCAGCGGCGAGCAGCTCGATCCACGGTGGGTGTACCTCAACGAAGCGGGCTGAGAGGCGCCGGCGCCGGCGGCGGCGCCAGATGACCCCTACCGGCGGGCAGCGCGCCGGCGGCCGCCCACCGGGACGGTGGCGACGAGCGGTGCGGCAGCCCACGCGGCGAGACCGAGGCCGATGAAGCCGAGCTCGTTCACGCTCAGCTCGGCGCTGAAGGCGGACAGGGCGGCGATGGCGAAGAGGACGACGGCCGCGATGAGGAGGATCCGTCCTGTACCCAGCGGCGGCGGGTCCACTCCCGCCGGCGGCGGCTCAGGTAGCGTCCAGGGGCGAGCGGGAGGGATGCCTTCGGGCGCCTCCGGGCGGAGCAGCGCATGGCCACGCGACGCAATTCCATCGATCCCTGGAGGCGGATGTCGTGCGTACCTCCTAGTGCGGCGATGCCGCTTCAAAGCGACCTCCCCCCCGCTCGCCGCTCGGGGCCGAGGCCTCCCGCTCCTCCAGCTCGCTGCCCGTGCTCGCCACCCTGGCGACCGACGAGCCGTGGGTGGCCGCGCTCGAGGCCTTCTCGGCCCGCAACCCCCGCCGGCTCGACCGCATCGCCGACTACGAGCGGCTCCTGGCCGGCGGCGACCACCTCCGCATGGGTGCCGACGTGCTGGCGGGGCGCCACCGGCCGGCGCCGCCGGTGGAGGGGTGGCTGAACAAGGCCGACGGACGCAAGAAGCGGGTGTTCTCCTACCCGCCGGCCGACGAGCTGCTCTTCCGCACGCTCAACCGCCTCCTCCAGCCGGCGGCGGCCGAGGCGGCGTCGCCGTGGTGCCGGTCGTTCCTGCCCGGCGCCGGCGCCCGGGCGTCGTTCCGCATCCTCCAGGCCGACGACGCCCTGGCGGCCAAGGCCGCCGTCCGCCTCGACGTTCGGGACTACTTCAACTCGATCGACGTCGACGACCTGCTGGCCCGCCTGCCGCCGGCCCTCGCCGGCGGGCCGGTGCGTGCCCTGCTGGAGGCGTCCCTGGGAGACCCGCGGGTGGTCCGCGACGGCGCCGTCATCGACGCCGGCCCCAAGGGCGTGATGGCCGGTACGCCCCTGGCCCCGCTGCTCGCCACCCTGTACCTACGCGAGCTCGACGTTGAGGTGGCGGGCACCGGGGCCACCTACGCCCGCTACAGCGACGACATCATCGCACTGGCCCCGCCGGCTCGGATCGACGACCTCGACCGCCTCATCCGGGCCCGGCTGGCCGAGCGGGGGCTCGACGTCAACGAGACCAAGTCGGCCGTCGCCGGCGCCGGCCAGCCGTGGGACTTCCTCGGCTTCCGCTACGCCGCCGGCACCGTCGGGCTGGCGCCGATCACCGAGCGCAAGCTGCGGGCCCGCTCCACCCGCCTGGCCCGCCGCCTGCTCCGCTGGCGGGAGCGTACGGGCGCCTCCCCCGACCGGGCCCTCGGTGCCTTCCTGCGGCGCACGAACCGGCGTCTGTACGGCGTGGTCGGCGAGCGCAGCGACTTCTCCTGGGCCACGTGGTTCCTACCTATGCTGCATGGGGCCGACGGCCTCGCCGCCCTCGACGCCCACATCCAGCGCGAAGCTCGGTACGCGGCCACCGGCCGGCGCACCGCCCGCAGCCGGCGCCTGGTGCCCTACGACGCCCTCGTGGCCGCCGGCCACCTGCCGCTGGTCACCGCCTTTTGGGCCGGGCGCGAGGGGCCGGAGGCCTACCAGGAGTTGATCGACCGGCGGGCCGGCATGTCTCAGCCGCCAGTGAGCTGGTGGGCGACGGCGTAGGCCAGCTCGGAGCGCGACGAGTCGTCGATCCCCTCGGTCTCGAGCACGACCTCGACGCCGGCGCCGGCGCCGGCGCCGGCGAGGAATCTCCACGCCCGGCCGTCGGGGAGGCTGGCCTGCCAGCAGCCGTCGAACCCCTCGACGGGCGAGCGGCCACCGGGCGGCTCCCAGGCCTGGTGGTCGGTATGAAGGCGGTAGAACAGGCCTGCCTTTGCCTCGCCGGCCACCCAGCGCCGGCCCATGCCGAAGGGCTCCTCGACGACCTGGCTCCTGGTGGAGTGGGCAATGCCGGCCCGCTCACGGTCGGCGACAGGGAGGACGGCGGCGGGGTCGACCAGGCCCTTCTCGCGCCAGCCCGCCCGCCCGAGCATGCCCGGTGTGTACGGGGTGCCCATGCGGGGGTCGTCCGCCTCCGCCGGCGCCGAACCGCCGGCGCTCCGGGCCCGCACGTCGCCCAGCGCCCCCTCCGCCGCCTTGGTGGCCTGCTCGGCCATCTCCTTGGCCTGCTCGGCCAGCTTCTTGGCCCGGTCGAGGAATCCCACGGGGTGGACGCTACCGCCTTGGTCAAGGCCGGTGAAGGCCTGGGCTCTGGTCTCGGGAATGTGGCGATCCGCGATCGCCCCGGCGGACCCCGGTACGTTGGCCGCCATCGGAGTAGAGCGAGACACAGCACAACGCTTTCGCGTCATCACCCATGCTGCATCTCGGGCCGCCACGCTCGTCGACCCCCGGTACGAGCAGCTTGTCGGGCCTCGCGGCGGCTCTGCCCTCATCTGCGGCGACACGGCCCACGTCCTCGCTGCGTTCCCGGAGGAGTCTGTGCAGGCCGTCGTAACCTCGCCCCCGTACTGGTCGCTTCGGAACTACGACATCGAGGGTCAGATCGGGCTCGAAGAAGGCGTCGAGGACTTCATCAAGGCGCTCACCGTGGTCTTCGACCGGATCCACCGTGTACTTCGCAAGGATGGCGTTCTATGGCTGAATGTCGGCGATAGCTATACATCGGGTGGTCGGACATGGCGCGCGCCCGACAAGAAGAATCGCGCCCGAGCGATGGATATCCGGCCTCCAACACCGGTCGGGCTCAAGCCGAAGGACCTGATCGGCGTGCCCTGGCGCCTCGCTCTCGCGCTGCAGGCCGCCGGGTGGTACCTGCGTGCTGACGTGATCTGGAACAAGCCCAACGCCCAGCCCGAGAGCGTCGGGGACCGACCCACACGGAGCCACGAGTACCTGTTCATGTTCTCCAAGTCGGAGCGCTATTTCTACGACATCTCGGCGGTCCGGGGCCCGAACGGCCGACGACTGAGGACGGTTTGGGACGTGCAGACGCAGGCGGTGCCCGAGGCGAAGGGCCACTTCGCCACGTTCCCACCCGCACTCATCGAGCCGTGCATTCTGACGTCGTCACGCCAGGGGGAAGTCGTTCTCGATCCGTTCGTCGGGTCTGGAACCACCGCACTGGTCGCCGGAAGCCTCGGACGCCGGTTCGTCGGCGTCGAGCTCCACCCCGACTACGTGAACCTCGCTGATCGACGCCTCCGCCGGGCGGGGTTAGCCGCCGTCGATGAACACGGGCGCCCGAGCTAGTCCCGCCGCCAGCCGCCGGGGAGTGGCTGCAGCCCACCGGTGGGCCCCAGCCACTCGTACGCCCATGCCGGCCCGGCGGTGGTCACCACCTCGACGCGCCGGTACAGCACGCCGGCATCCTCGACCTCATCGAGGCGGGTGATCGCCGCCGGTGCCCGCACCGGGTCGAGGTCGACGACGACGCCGGGGACCGGCGCGCCCGAGGGGACGAAGCGCACCGCGGGGTAGCCGTGCCCGGTGTCCCACATGCGCCCGGGCGCCGCCGCCTCCCGCCAGGCGATGACGAACGGGGCCAGCTCGCCCCACAGCGCCTCGCCCGGCATGAGCGTGCCGTACACGAAGAGGCGGTCCATCGGGGCATTCTCGGCCGCCGGCGAAGAAATCCCTCAAGTGACCGCCCCGGGCGGCCGATAGAGGGGTAAGTGCGTGGTCCGGGTTCGGGCGTCGGGAAAGGGGTTAGTCACGGGATCCAGCAGGCAGGACGCCCAGCCGGCGCCATCCGTCACGCCCCGGTTCAGCATCGGCATCGGCCGCGCCGGCGGCACCGTGGTGATCACCATCCACGGGGTGACGGGACGCGACGACTGGACGAGCATCGACGCGGTCCTCCGCGACATCATCGACTCCCAGGGAAACCTCGACGTCCTCCTCGACCTCGGCGACGTGGCCGTGCTCGAGCGCGACGCCGCCCCGCTCATCGTCTACGCCGCCCAGCGGGCCCACAGCCACGGCGGGCGGCTGCGCCTGGCCGACCGCGCCTGCCGCGAGCGGGCCTCGACTAGCCGGGAGGGGGGCCCTCAGAGATAGGTGCCGGGGCGGGCGGCGGCGGTGTCGGGCTCAGGCCCGACCACCCCCGGCGGCAGGCCGGGGCGGCCCCGCATCTGCTGGAGCTGGGCCTGGGCCGCCATCTGCTGGGAGAATATGGCGGCCTGGATGCCGTGGAACAGGCCCTCGAGCCAGCCCACGAGCTGGGCCTGGGCCACCCGCAGCTCGGAGTCGCTCGGCGTCTCGGCCGAGAACGGGGAGCTCAGGCGGGCCAGCTCGTCCTTCAGGTCGCCGGAGAGGCCGTCGGCCAGCTCGTGGACCGATGTCTCGTAGATCTCCCGAAGACGAGCCCGGCCGGCATCGTCGAGGGGGGCGCGCCGCACCTCCTCGAGCAGCTCCTTGGTCATCGACCCGATCCGGAGCACCTTGGCCGGCGAGGCCACGGACTCGGTGGCCTCCTCCTCGGCGCCCTGCTCGGCGGTGACGATCACCGCAGCCTCGTGGTCGGTGTCGGTCGGTTCCTGGTCGGCCATGGTGCGATCCTTTACTCCGTCAGTGCCGGCTGGCCAGCAGCGGGACGAGCATCTCTTCGGGGGTGAGCGAGCCGTGGCGGCAGCGCATCCACTGCTCGCCCGGGTCGGCGGGGTCGAGGAAGGCGACGCGGCGGCGGGGGGCGATGACGACGTCGCCCAGGCGCGACGCGGCGTCGTCGGTCGGCCGCCCACCGAACCAGCCCTCCTCGACGGCGTCGTCCCGGGTGCGGACCCAGCCCAGCTCGTCGTAGTGGCGGTGGGCGGCCTCGGCCAGCCGCTCCCCACAGCCGGGCCGTGCGTGGAGCCAGCGGAACCGGCCCTCGCCCGAGAGGAACGCGGTGAGACCGGCCACCTCGGGGTCGAGGGAGATCACGCTGTCGCCCACGTCGACCTGGCCGTGGTCGGAGACGACCACCAGGGCGGCGCCGGCGGGCAGCACATCGACCAGGTCTCCGACGATGCGGTCTGCGGCCACCACCTCGGCGTCGTAGGCCGGGCCGAACCCGAACTCGTGCGCTACCTTGTCGACGCCGTCGTAGTAGGCGTACACGAAGCGCTCGCCCTCGCCCAGCAGGGCGGCGACGGTGGCCACGATGGTGGACGCCACCCGCCAGCCGTACATGCGGGCGCCGGCCATGTGGGCCTGGGTGAAACCCGACTCGGCGACGTCGGCCCGGGTGATCACCGGGGCCTTGGTGGCGCCGAAGGGCAGGAGCTGCTGGAACTTCTCGGGCGGGACGGACTCCCGGGCGTCACCGTCGGGGGTGTTCCAGCGCAGGACGTTGAGGATGCGGTCCCCACCGACCCGCAGCCGGTACCCGAGCACCCCGTGCACCGCCGGCGCGACGCCGAGGGTGATCGAGCTCAGCGCCGCGGCCGTGGTCGAGGGGGCGACGGTGGTGATGGGGCCGCCGGCCATGGCGTACATGGTCGGCGCCAGGCCCGGGCGCTCCCTCAGCTGGGCCCAGCCCAGCCCGTCGAGCACGAGGACCACCACCTGGGAGGCGCCCACGGCCGGCTCCGGGAGCCATGCCGGTGCCGGCGCCCGGCCGGCGTAGCGGCCGCTGCGGGTGGCGGCCGCCACCACCTGGTCGATGCACGCGCCGCCGTAGTCGGGCAGCGTCGGCCGGTCGATGTCGCCCATCGGTGTGCCAACCTTAGACCGGCTCCACCCGCAGCCGGCGGCATCGCCGTAGGATGGGCGGCGTGAAGGTGTCGACCAGGGGTGACTACGCCAGCCGTGCGTTGCTCTCCCTGGCCCTCCACGCGGAGGGGGCCGGGCCCACGTCGGTGCGCGACATTGCCGAGCGCACCGGCCTCCCCCAGCCCTACCTCGAGCAGATCCTCCTGGCCCTCAAGGGCGCCGGCCTGGTGCGTTCCAAGCGGGGCGTGGGCGGCGGGTACGTCCTGGCCCGGCCACCGGCCGAGCTGACCCTGAGCCAGATCGTGAGCGCGGTCGACGGGCCGATCGTGGCCGGCGACTTCGGCGAGCCCCATCAGAACGGCGCCTGCGACCACGAAGGCCAGTGCGTGCTGCTGTCGGTCTGGGCCGACGTGGGCGAGCACATGCGCCAGCACCTCGACTCCTTCACCCTGGCCGACATGGTGTCGCGCTCGCGCGGCCAGGGGCCGGCGCTGGCGCCGGCCGACCAGCTCGGCGAGGAGCTCATCTCCGGCTGACGGCGGCCGGCACACGTCCTTCGCATCGCAACCGATCGCCCATGGCTACGGTGCGCGCTCGTGGGGATCGCGATGGAAGTGACACCGTCGGCGCTGGCGGTCGATCCCGGGCGCCTCGCCAGCATGGCGGTCCACCTGACCAACGACGGGCCCGAGGCCTGCGACGTCGCCGTCGAGCTGCCGGCGGGCGGGCGCGACTGGTCGTGGGTGCACCCGGAGTCCTGCTCGGTGGGCCCCGGCGCGGAGGTCGTGGCCACGGTGTTCTTCAAGCCGGCCCAGGGCGCCCACCCGCCGGCCGGGCAGCACACGGTGATCATCGTCGCCCGCGCCACCGGCGGGTCGAGCGCCGAGGCCCGGGACGAGGCCACCGTGGAGGTCGGGCCGTTCGTCGACGCCGCCGGCCATCTGCACCCGATGGTGGCCTACGACCCCATGGGCCACGACTACACGTTCAGCCTGGAGAACCAGGGCAACGTGCCCATCACCGCAACCCTCGGCACCGACGACCCCTCGGGCGAGCTGAAGGTCGACGTCGCGCCCCGCGCCGTGAGCGCCGCCCCCGGCGAAACAGCCAGCGCCGTCGTGTCGGTGCAGGCCCGCAAGAAGCGCAAGAAGGGCGAGCACACCTATCGGGTGTGCGTGCTGGCCCAGGTCGAGGGCGGCTCCGAGTTGCGGGTGGAGGGCGCCTTCCGCCAGCAGGGCGTCAAGGCCAGGAAGTAGCTCCCTACGGGCGGTGAGACGGCTCGTTGGCCCTGGCCGTCTCCTCGGGCCGCAGGCCGCGGTACAGCGCGTCGTTCGACGGAGTGGGGGTGTCGGCGACATCGACCAGCCGGACGCCGGCCTTGGCTCCCAGGGCCTGGAGGGTGGCGGCCGGCGCCTTGACCACCGCGCCGAAGACCATCGCCGAGTCCGGGGCGAAGGCCTTGAGCGCCTTCTCCAGCCGGGCGACCTCCGAGGTGTAGAAGGACTTGAACGCCGGGTCGTCGACGGTGGGGATCAGCTTCTTGATCTCATCTCGCTCGGCCTGGGTGGCCTCGGTCTGGGCCCGGGACCAGGTCGCCAGGTCGCCGGTCACGACGGCCGGCGCGGTGCCGGTCGGCGCCACCAGCAGGGCCACCGCCGGCGCCGCGCCCAGGAGAACCCTGACCTGGGCCTGGGTGGAGTACTTGGCGAGGGAGACGACGGCCGTGCGCTCCTCCTGGCTGGCGGCGAGGGCGGCCTTGCGCGTGGTGACTTAGCCGGCGAGTTCGGTGCCCGGCGCCGGGCCCACCTGGGTCGGCGGCGGCAGGGTGGTGACCGTCTCGACCACGGGCGGTGGGGCGCTGGCCGGGGCGGGGGCGTCGTCGCGGATCGTGGAGAGGCCGACGAAGACGGCGACGCAGATGACCGCTACGAACACCGCGGCGTAGAAGGCGCGGGCGGTCCAGACGGCGGCCCGCTCGTCGCCGGCGTCGGGGGCGGGGGGTGGCTGGTAGGGGGCTCGGGTGTCACCGTAGGGGTACAAGCACGGCCTCCAGATCGCTGGGAAGGGGGGACTCGAAGCGGCAACGGCCGCCGCTGGTGGGGTGGTCGAAGGCGAGCTCGGCGGCGTGGAGGAACGGGCGATCGACCGGGATCGTTCGGCGGCCGCCGCCGTAGCGGCTGTCACCGACTACAGGATGCCCGATGGCGGCCAGGTGGACACGCACCTGATGGGTGCGGCCCGTCTCGAGCCTGCACTCGAGCATCGTGGCCTCCGCCGGCTCGGCGTAGCGGGCCAGGACCCGGTAGTGGGTGCGCGCCGGGCGCCCGCCGGCCACGACGGCCATGCGGGTGCGGTCGGTGGCGCGCCGGCCGACCGGGGCGTCGACGGTGCCGGCGTCGGTCTCGACGGTGCCCACGGCGAGGGCGAGGTAGCGCCGGTCGACGGTGCGGGCACCGAGCTGGGCCACGAGCGACGTGTAGGCCGCCGGCGAGCGGGCGACGACCAGCAGGCCCGAGGTGCCCTTGTCGAGGCGGTGGACGATACCGGGACGGTCGGGGTCTCCGGTGCCGGCCAGGTCGGGGAACCGGCCCAGCAGGGCCTGGGCCAGGGTGCCGGTGGCCTGGCCCGCCCCGGGGTGGACCACCAGGCCTGCGGGCTTGTCCACCACGATCACGTCGTCGTCGACATGGACGATCGCCAGCGCGTCGCCGCCGACCTCGCCGGCCAGCGCCACCGTGCTCTTCGCCGGCGGCAGGACGACTTCCAGCTCCTGGCCGGTCACCACCCGGCGGGCGCGCGTGGTGGCCGCGTGCCCACCCAGGCGGACGGCGCCCGAGGCGATCAGATCCGTAGCCTCCGACCGGGCCAGGTCCCAGATCAGGCACAGCACCCGGTCGAGGCGCTCGCCGTCGAGGGTGGGCGGGATGGGCAGGCGCTCAGTCTTCATTGGCGGACACGTCATTGGCGGACACGTCATTGGCGGACACAGCATTGGCGGACACGGCATCGGCGGACCAGCTGGCGAAGAGCAGGAGCACGCACCCCACGGAAATGGCCGAGTCGGCCAGGTTGAACACCGGCCAGAACCCCACGTCGACGAAGTCCACCACCGCGCCCCGGAGGAAGCCGGGGTCGCGGAACACGCGGTCCACCACGTTGCCGAACGCCCCGCCGAGTATCAGGCCGAGCCCGAGGGCCATCGGCAGCCTCTCGGTAGCCGATCCGCGGGAGACCATGTAGAGGACCAGGAGCAGGGCGGCGACGGCCAGGAACGGCACGAACGCCCCGCCGAGCCCGAAGGCGCCGGCCTTGTTGCGGACAAGGTTGAGCTGCACGGGCCCGAAGAGGTCGACAGGACCGTCGGCGAGGGCCGACATCGCCCACTGCTTGGTCAGGGCGTCGAAGCCCAGGACGACCGCGGCCACAGCCGCCGCCACCCCGCTGCGGCGCCGGCGGTCGGCGCCGGCGATGCCGGCCGCCTCGAGTGGCCGGCCGTCGAGCTCAGCGACGCGACAGCCCCCCGCTCCTGCACGCCACGCAGAGTGCGGCGTACGGCAGCGCCTTGAGCCGGGCCTTGGGGATGGGATTGCCGCAGCGCTCGCACACGCCGTAGGTGCCGGCATCCATCTTGGCCAGGGCCCGGTCGATCTCATCCACGGCGGCACGGGCCTGGGCGCTGAGGGCGAGGTCGCGCTCGCGCTCGACGTTGAGCGTGTCGCCCTCGCCCGACTCCTCGTCGAACTGGATGTCGCCGGGCTCCATGTCCTCGGCCAGCATCTCGGCCTCCTGGAGGAGCGACTCGGCCGCTTCGGTGTAGCTGGCCCGCTCAACGAGCAGCTCGGCGCGCTGCTCGACGAGGAACTTGTCGGCGGTGACACCGGTGCCGCCTGCCGGGGGTGCCTTGGTTGTCTTCGCCATGACGTGGCTGCTCCTGGAGCGCAGAGGGGACCGGATTCTACCAGTCACGGCGCGCGCTAGATGCGTGGCTGGCGGGCCTCGGGGCCGGGGCTGGTGCCGGCCCCCGGGTGGGCCGCGCCGGCGCCGAGCAACCGGTCGAGCCGGGAAACGAAGCTGTCGAGGTCGACGCCGGTGAGCTTGAACTGCTTGGCCCGGCTGCTCGGCCCGCTGACCAGCTCCACCTGGGCCTTCGTGAGGCCGAAGGTCTCGGCCAGCAGGCCGGCGCAGGCCTCGTTGGCCCGGCCGCCCGCGGGTGCGGCGGCGACCCGCACCTTGAGCGCGGCACCGTGACGACCGACAATCGCCGAGCGCCCGGCGGCGGGCTGGACGTGGACGTGGAGGACCACGGCGTCGTCACCGTCGGCGCGGTAGAGATCGTCGGAGTGCGACGTGGCCATGGGCTGGACCCTACTGCCCGGCCGGGACCTCGATCGCGCCACTGCTGGCCTAGCGTTGGCCACTGCTGGCCTAGCGTTGGCCACTGCTGGCTTAGTGTTGGCCATGGCATTCGGCCCCGTCGACCCCCAACTGGACCTGGTCGCGCTCGAGCAGACGGTGCTGGCCCGGTGGCGGGCGGAATCGTTGCCCGAGCAGGTCAAGGCGCTCCGCAAGGGGGCGCCGCGGTGGATCTTCTACGAGGGCCCGCCCACGACCAACGGCAAGCCGGGGCTCCACCATGTGTGGGCCCGCGTCTTCAAGGACCTCTTTCCCCGCTTCCAGACCATGCGGGGCCACGACGTGCCCCGTAAGGGCGGCTGGGACTGCCACGGCCTGCCGGTGGAGATCGAGGTCGAGAAGGAGCTCGGCCTCACCAGCAAGCACCAGATCGAGGCCTTCGGGATCGCCGAGTTCAACGCCCGCTGCCGCCAGTCGGTGGAGCGCTACGTGGCCGACTGGGAGACGCTGACCGAGCGGGCCGGCGTGTGGATCGACACCGACGACGCCTACCGCACGCTCGACAACTCCTATGTCGAGTCGGTGTGGTGGCTGCTGCGCCAGCTCTGGGACAAGGGGCTGCTGTACGAGGGCCACCGGGTCAGCCCCTACTGCCCGCGCTGCGGCACCGCTCTCAGCTCCCACGAGCTGGGCCAGCCGGGCGTCTATCGCGACGTCGTCGACCCGGCGGTCTACGTCCGGTTCCCCATCGTCGGCGGCGACGCCGACCTCCTGGTGTGGACCACCACCCCCTGGACGCTCATCTCGAATGTGGCCGCCGCCGTCGGCCCCGACATCTCCTACGTGCGGGTCCGTCCCGCCGAAGGCGGGCGCGATCTCGTAATGGCGGCAGCCCGCATCGCGGAGGGCGCCGATGTCATCGAGCGCTTCTTCGGGCGCGACCTGGTCGGCGTCCGCTACAGCCGTCCTTACGACTTCCTGCCCATCGCCGACGAATCTCCCGACCGCCCTGCCCTGCGCGTGGTGGCCGCCGACTTCGTGAGCACCGAGGAGGGCTCGGGCATCGTCCACCTGGCCCCGGCCTTCGGCAACGACGACATGGAGGTGGCCCGGGCGGAGGGCCTCCCGGTGCTCAACCCCGTCGGCCCCGACGGCACGTTCGACGAGCGGGTCACGCCCTGGGCCGGCCGGGGGGTCAAGGACGCCGACCGGGAGATCGTCGCCGACCTCCTCGCGCGGGGGATCCTCGTCATCGGCGAGGACTACACCCACTCTTACCCCCACTGCTGGCGGTGCGGCACTCCGCTCATCTACTGGGCCAAGACGTCATGGTTCGTTCGGACGTCGGACCGCCAAGCCGACCTCCTGCGCGAGAACGAGCGCATCAACTGGCACCCGGAACACATCAAGCACGGCCGCTTCGGCGACTGGCTGAACAACAACGTCGACTGGGCGCTCTCGCGCGACCGGTACTGGGGCACGCCCCTGCCCATCTGGCGCTGTGCCGCCGGCCACGACACCTGCATCGGCTCGGTGGACGAGCTGTCAGCACGCTCGGGCCTGGCGCTCGACCACCTCGACCTGCACCGTCCGGCGGTCGACGAGATCGTCCTGCCGTGCGGCGCCGACGGCTGTGGCGAGACGGCCCGGCGGGTCACGCCCGTGCTCGACGCCTGGTTCGACTCGGGGTCGATGCCCTCGGCCCAGCACCACCACCCGTTCGCCGACGCGGCCCAGGTCGCGGGGTCTCCCGGCGGCCCGCCCGAGGCGTTCCCGGCCGACTTCATCTGCGAGGCCATCGACCAGACCCGGGGCTGGTTCTACTCCCTGCTGGCGATCAACACCCTGGTCTTCGACAGCACGCCGTACCGCAACGTGGTCTGCCTGGCCCACATCGTCGACCAGGACGGGGCAAAGATGTCCAAGTCCAAGGGCAACGTCATCGACCCCTGGGACGTCTTCAACGCCTTCGGGGCCGACGCCCTGCGCTGGTACTTCTTCTCCGCCGGCTCCCCGTGGACCAGCCGGCGGGTCTACACCGACGGCATCCGGGAGTCGACCCGTAAGACGCTGCTCACGCTGTGGAACGTCTACTCGTTCTTCGCCACCTACGCCGACCTCGACGAGTGGGCGCCGGGCGACTACGCCACCAACCACGTCATGGACCGGTGGATCCTCTCCCAGCTCCGGGGCACGATCACCCGCGTCACCGAGGACCTGGAGGCCTTCGACACCCTGGGCGCGGCCACGGCCATCGCCACCTTCGTCGACGACATGTCGAACTGGTACGTGCGTCGGTCGCGGCCCCGGTTCTGGGGCGGGCCAGACAAGCTCACCGACGGCGGCGCCCACGCCGTGCTCTACCGCTGCCTGGTCGTCACGTCCCAGCTCCTGGCGCCGCTCTGCCCCTTCATGGCCGACGAGATCTACCGGACCCTGACCGGCGCCACATCGGTGCACCTGACCGACTGGCCGCGCGTCGTGGGCCCGCCCGACCCCGCGCTCACCGCGGAGATGGACGCCGCCCGCCGGATCGTCGGCCTGGGCCGCGCCGCGCGCACCGACGCCGGCGTACGCACCCGCCAACCCCTGGGGCGGGCGCTCCTGCTGCACCCGGGCATCGGGCTGTCCGACGAGGTGAAGGCCGAGGTGAAGGCCGAGCTCAACGTGCGCGAGCTGGAGGACGTCGAAACCCTCTCAGAGCTCATGCGCTGGAGCGTCGTGCCCAACTTCCGCGCCCTGGGGCCGCGGCTGGGGCCGCGGGTCAACGAGGTGAAGGCGGCGCTGGCCGCCGCCGACGGCTCCGAGGTTCGCCGGGCGCTCGACACCCAGGGGTTCGTGGAGATCGCCGGTGAGCGTCTGGAGGCCGGCGACGTCGAGGTGCGGGCGTCCAGCCACGAGGACTTCGCTCTGGCCCAGGAAGGCGGGTGGGCGGTGGCGCTCGACCTCGAGCTCGACGACGACCTGCGCCGCGAGGGGGTGGCGCGCGAGGTCGCCCGCGGCCTGAACGACCTGCGCAAGGCGCGCGGGCTGGCGCTCTCGGACCGCATCGCGCTGACCCTCGAGGCCGGGCCTCGGGTGACCGCCGCGGTCGAAGGGCACCGGGACTGGATCGCGGCCCAGGTGCTGGCCGTGGAGATCACCGCCGGCGGCGCCGGCGGTGATGCCGCCGCCCTCGACGTCGACGGCGAGGCGCTGCGGGTCGACCTCCGGCCGGTTCCGGCTACCGCTTCTTGGTCGCCCGGGCCTTCTTGACCGCCGCCTTCATGGGCGTCTCCGCAGCCTTGGTGCCGGCAGTCTTTTTGGCCTGCGCCTTCTTTGCCGGCGCCTTCTTTGCCGCCGCCTTCCTGGTGGCCGCCTTCTTGGTAGCGCCGGCCGTGCTCTCGGTCGAGGCGGCCTTGGCGGCCGTGCTCTTGCGGGCGGGGGCCTTCTTGGGCGCCACCGCCGTTCGGGTGACCGCCCTGCTGGCGACGGCCTTGCGGGCGGCGGCCTTCCGAGCCGGGGCCTTGCGGACAGCGGCCGTGGCCGCGGCGCCGGACTTCGAGGCCAGCCGGTCGACGCGGTCGAGGATGGTGCCTCGGGCCTTGCCCTCCTGCTCGCGTCCGCGGACCTGGGCCAGCTCGTCGGCGTCGAGGTCGCTGAGGCGGGGAAGGATCTGGCCCACGGTGAGCGACTCGTAGCCGGCGATGGGGAAGTCGTCGACCGGCGACACCAGCTCGTCGACCTCGTCGTCCTCCATCTCGCCGCCTCCGAGGGGGATGGCACTGACGACCTCGCCGGCGTCGTCCTCCTCCTCGTCGTCGTCGTCCCAGTCGTCGTCGGCGGCGTCGTCCTGCCCGTCGCCGGCCGCAACCGCCGAGGGTGCGTCGTCGGCGTCGCCGTCCCAGTCGTCGTCGGCCTCCCAGGCCGGCTCGCTCATGCCGGCGAGGAGCACGTCGACGCGGCTCATGATCGTGAAGCGGTTCTTGCCTGCCGACTCACGCTCGCGCACGGCCTCGAGCTCGTTGCGGTCGAGGGTGCCGAGCCGCCGGAGGAGATCGGTGGCCCGCAGGCGGTCGTAGTCGGCGATCGGGAAGCCGTCGTCGGTCTCCTCCGCGATGGCCTGGTACTGAGCGGTAACCGGCTCCGGCTCGGGCGCCTCTTCGGGCACCTCGGTGCGCCGGCGCAGTCGGCCCAGCAGCGCGGTGCCGGCAGCCTGGGCCGCGACGTCGTCGCCGGCCGGCGGTGGCGAGGACGGCGGGGGCGGGGGCGCGGGGGAGGTCGGGGCCGGGGGGGTCCAGCTCGTGGTGGTCTCCGTCGCCGTGGGCGCGCCC
>JBPCLE010000131.1:0-13959 GCA_051003575.1 Acidimicrobiales bacterium
GCCCTGGGCGACGCGTTCGAGGCGGTCCAGGCCCACCGGAGCGCGGAGCTGGCCGAGATCGAGGCCCGCCTGAACGAGCTGGAGCTCGACCGCCGCCAGGCCACGGTGGCGGCCACCACCAAGGCCGATCGTGCCGCGGCGCTGCTCAGGGAGCTGCGACGGGCGCAGGAGGGCTGGGCCAGCCACGAGAAGCGGGCGGCGCACCGGCACGAGGCCGAGGCGGCGCTGGCGGCGTCGGAGGCGGCTCTCGGCCGGCCCCTGGTGGCCGGCGAGCGGGCCGCCTTGGCTGCGGAGGTCGAGCGCCGGCGCCAGGCCAAGGACGAGTGCCAGCGCATCCGGGGCCGGTTGGAGCGCACCGAGGCCGTCGCCGCTGAGCTCGACGTGGAGCGGGCGGCGATGGCCGAGAGCCAAGGTCGCCTCGATGCCCTGCGCGACACGGTCGCCGGCCTCGGGTTCTCCACCGACCAGCTCACCGCCGCACTGGCCGAGAAGGCCACCCGACAGGCCGCGGCCGAGGTGGCCGCGGTGCGGGCCCAGGCGTCGGCGGTGGCCGCCACCCAGGCCCGAGAGCGGGCCCAGGCCGAGGCGCGGCGGCTGGCCGAGGCCACCGAGCAACACGCCCGGCTGGCCGAGCTGGGGGAGGAGGCCCGTCACCTGGCCCGCCTCGGCGACCTGCTCAACGCTTTCCGCAACACGATGGTGGCGTCAGTCGGCCCGCGGCTCTCGGCCCAGGCTGCCGAGCTGTTCGCCGAGCTCACCGACCGGGAGTACGACCGCCTCGAGGTCGACCCCGACACCTTCGAGATCAAGATCCTCGACGCCGGCCGCACCTTCGGCATGGGCCGCTTCTCCGGCTCGGAGACCGACCTCGCCAACCTGGCGCTGCGGGTGGCGGTGAGCGAGCACGTTCGCTTCCAGTCCGGCGGGGCCGTGGGGCTCCTCGTGCTCGACGAGGTGTTCGGCCCCCTCGACGACGACCGCAAGGCCCGGATGCTCCTGGCCCTCGAGCGGCTGCGGGCCCGGTTCCGCCAGGTGCTCGTGGTCACCCACGACACCGCGATCAAGGAGCAGCTCCCGAACGCCATCGAGGTGACAAAACTGCCCGGCCGGCGGGCGACCGCCCGTACGCTGAACGCGTGACCGGCTAGGCGCGGATTTCCCGAAACCCCACGCCGGCGGGTACAACCGGCGGGTGCTTTGGATTCTCGACCTCGACGGAGTGGTGTGGCTGGCCGACGACGTGATCCCCGGCGTGCCCGGGGCGATCGAGCGGCTCCGGGCCGACGGCCACAGCATCCTGTTCCTGACCAACAACTCCAGCCGGCGGGTGTCGGACCTGGTCGAGAAGTTCCACGGCATGGGCATCCCCGTCGATGCAGACGAGATCGTGACGTCGGCGCAGGCCGCGGCCACCATGCTCGAGCCGGGCAGCGTCGCCCTGGTCTGCGCCGGCGAGGGCGTGCGCGAGGCGCTGGAGACACGGGGCGTGTCGATGGTCGACGAGGGCGACGCCGACGCGGTCGTCGTCGGGTTCCACAAGGAGTTCGACTACTCGCGGCTGAACGCCGCCTACCAGGCGATCCGGGGCGGCGCCCGCTTGGTCGGCACCAACGACGACACCACCTACCCCACGCCCGGCGGACCGATCCCCGGGGGCGGGGCGCTGCTGGCGTCGGTGGCCGCCGCCGCCGGCATCGAGCCCGAGGTGGCGGGCAAGCCCTACCAGCCAATGGCCGACGCGGTGCGGAGCCGCATCGGCGATGCGGCCGACGACGGCATCGTGGTCGGCGACCGTCCCGACACCGACGGGCTGATGGCCAAGCGGCTCGGCCTGCCCTATGCCCTCGTCTTCACGGGGGTGACCTCCGAGGACGACCTTCCCGTGGAGCCGGCGCCGGCCATGACGGCGCCCGACCTGGCCGCCCTCGTCGAGGAGTGGGTGGCGACCCGCTGAGCTGTGTTACCTGAGCCGCCGCCGCCGCTCCCTCGGCGTTTGGTCAATTGCCGGTGCCATAGCGCCTCGGATTGACCAAACGGTTGGGGGGAGCGGGCTCGGCGGGGGTTGCCGGCATGGCTCAGGAGTTGGCGTAGACCCAGGGGCCGATCGTCAGGTACTTGCGACGGTCTTCGCAGGGATCGCGTACCGCCGAGATGTTCAGCATGGCCTTGCCGGCGAGCTGCTCGCCGGTCACCACCACGTCGTAGTCGCCGGTCTCCGGGCCGCACGCCTCGGAGTAGACGCTCAGGCGGCCGGCGCTGAGGGTGTAGGAGCCGGTGGTGGGGCCGGGGCCTTCGGGGACGACGAGGATGTAGTCGCCGTCGGACCGGAGCTGGAGCACGCCCTGGTGGATGGACCGGTAGATGCCGGTGACGTCGGCTCCGGTGGCCGGCACGCCCGGCGCCGGCGGCCTGACGTTGCTCGACGGTGTGGCCTTCATGGCGCTGCAACCCCCCGCCACGAGGAGGACGGCGACGACGGCAAGCAGGCGCTTCATGTGGGGGAGATCCTGCCCCGCCGCACCCCTGTGGGGGAAATGCTTGATCTTGCGCGGTCGGTCGGATCAGATGTCAGGGGTACCTGTCCCCGAAGAAGGAGGTGGTCGTGAACAAGTCCGATGTGATTCAAGACGTTTCCGGCGTGTCCGGCGTGAGCAAGTCAGACGTGGAAAGGGTCCTCGACTCCTTCTTCGACACGGTTCGTGAGGCAGCCGGGAACGGCGACCGGGTGGCGTGGCCGAGCTTCGGCTCGTTCTCGGTCACCCAGCGCCAAGCCCGCACCGGGCGCAACCCGCGCACCGGTGAGCCGGTGCTGATCGCCGCGTCCAAGGCCCTGAAGTTCTCCGCCAGCTCGGCGCTGAAGACGGCGCTCAACCCGCCCAAGGCCAAGGCGGCCAAGAAGGGCGCCAAGGCCGCGCCCAAGAAGGCTGCGCCGGCCAAGAAGGCTGCGCCGGCCAAGAAGGCTGCGCCGGCCAAGAAGGCTGCGCCGGCCAAGAAGGCTGTGCCGGCCAAGAAGGCTGTGCCGGCCAAGAAGGCTGTGCCGGCCAAGAAGGCTGTGCCGGCCAAGAAGGCGAAGAAGTAGCAGGGGGAGGGCTGCCCTCAGCGCTGCGGCGTCACAGCTTCGAGATGCGCTTGAAGCGTTCGGCGTAGGCCAGCCCGTCGGCCTCGCCGGCCTCGGCGTGGCGCCGGCGGATCTTGTCCCGGAAGCGCTCGGCCTGATCCTCGGCGGCGGGGTCGTCGATGTCCATCGTCGTGCGGTACTGGCTGCGGTGCTCGAGCAGCGCGGCGAGCTTGGCGTCGAGGCCGGCGGCGATGTCCTCCACGTGGTCGTCCTCGTCGGCCTCCCACAGCAGCAGGTGCGACGGACGATGGGGTGCATCGCCCTGCTCGGGGAAGAAGTGGGGGTCGCGGGCGGCCACGATGCCCTCGACGGCCAGGCGGCCGGCGTGGTGGTGGTCGGGATGGAGCCGGTAGCGCTTCCAGGGGTCGTGGCCGAGGACGACGTCGGGCCGCAACCGGCGGATCCAGTGGCAGAGCTCAGCCCGCTGGCGCAGGCCGGACTCCAGCTCACCGTCGCGCCAGCCCAGGAACACGACCTCGCCGCTGCCGCCGAGGGCTACCGACGCGGCCCGCTGCTCGGCCTGACGGTTGGCGACGAGCGTGGCCGGGTCGTCGCTGGGGTCCCAGGACCCCTTCGAGCCGTCGGTGCAGATGAGGTGGGCGATCTGACAGCCGGCGGCCGCCCACTTGGCCAGGGTGCCGCCGCAGCCGAACTCGACGTCGTCGGGGTGGGCGCCGACGGCCAGGGCCCGGGCCGGCGTGGGCAGGTCGCGCGACGTCACGACGCCAGCGCCCTGAAGGCCACCAGGTCGGCCGGCAGGTCGACGTCGTGGGACAGCGACGGTTCCCGCACCACCCGCACCGCCAGCCCGAGCCGGCGGGCCTCGGCGCCGTGGCGGGTGAAGGAGCCGGGCCCGTAGGAGAAGGTGAAGCCGGCGTCGCCGGGGACGCTGATCACGTTGGTGCCGTTCCCGTTGTGGTCGGGGACGAGAGTGACGCCGGCGAAGCGGGCGACCCACGCCAGGTGGCGGGCGCGGGGCAGGTCAGCGTGGGCCACGACCACCCGCCGGGCGCCGGCCGCGGCCAGCCGGGCCACGCCGGCCTCCACCGCCCGGTTGAGCCCCCGCTCCGGCTCCCACACCACGAGGGCGCCGAGGTCGCGTGCCCACGCCGCCACTTCGGCGTCGTCGCAGACCACGGCGGTGGGCAGCGGGGCCGCCGAGGCCACCACATGGGTGGCCATGGCCCGGGCCAGCGCGGCCCGGTGGGCGGGATCGAGAGCCGGCGCCAGCCGCAGCTTGGCCTGGCCGAAGGACTTGACCGGTACCAGCACCGCCACCGGGCCGAACGAGGCCAGCGAGGTCACGCCGGCCACCCGAACGCCGGCCACCCGAGACTCAAAGGACCTCGAGCACCTTCGACACGGGCTCCTGGCGCAGAAGCTGGCGCACGCGCACCAACGCCTCCTGAACCGGGCGCGAGGCCACCGCCGCGTTCATCTCCTCGCGCGACGACCAGCGGGAGATGGCCGTTCCCTCCACCAGCCCGCCTGCGTTGGGCTCGACGGTGACGGCCAGCTCGATGCCGAGGCACCCCCCGGCCCCCGTGAAGGCCGGAACCACGTCGTCGAGGAAGAGCCGCTTCATCTCCTCTACGTCGGCAGGGGCGACGGCGCTCTGGTAGAGGCGCAGGAACTCAGCCATTGCGATTCATAGCCATCATGGCCTCCACGTGCTCTTGGTGAACATGGCGGCGAGGTCCGGGTTGCTGGTGAGCGCCATACGTCTCCGGTCGAGCACGCCGGCCATGCGCTCGCCCGTCCCCGGGTACTTCAGCGTCACCCGGACCGCATCGGGGGTGATCTCCAGCACGTTGTAGGAAGGCCGGGTGTAGCCCCGCACCCGGTGCGACGACACGGTGCCCGAGTTCACCAGGAGCACATGGTCGAGCAGCCACACGTGGGGCACGTGCTTGTGGCCCGACAGCACCATGTCGACCTTGAGCTCGCTCAGCAGGGCGAGCACGTCGCCGGCGTCCCAGACGGTGTTGCGCTCCCGGCCGGTACCCGGCACGGGGACGAGATGGTGGTGGAGCACGAAGATCTTGAAGTCGGCCTCGGCCGCGAACTGGTCGCGGATCCACCGGTAGCGCTCGCGCCCGACCTCGCCCTCGGCCAGGTCGGGCTTGGAGGAGTCGATGGCCACGACCTGGATGCGTGTCGGGGCGTCGCCGTCGAGGCCGGGGACGGTCAGGGAGATCACCCGGTCGCCCTTCTCGGCCACGTCGCCCACCCCGAAGGTGTCCCGGAAGTGGAGGTACCCCACGTTCTTCGAGTCGTGGTTGCCGGGGATGACGAGCATGGTGAACACGGCCTGGAACAGCGGCTCGAGGTAGCCCTGGGCCAGGCGGAACTCGCCGGCATAGCCCTCGGCGGTGAGGTCGCCGCCGATCACGACCAGGTCGGGGTCGAGGGCGATGGTCTCGTTGACCGCGGTCTCCAGAAGGCCCGGGTCGAAGTACGGCGAGCCGCAATGCAGGTCGGAGAGCTGGGCGACGACGAACGCTTCGCGTGCCATGTCCCCCTGAGGTTAACTCCGAGCCCGCAGGTAGGGTTCCCGTCCGTGTCGACGCGGCCTGTCACCACTCGCACCAAGGTGTGCGTGCTCGGGGCCGGCTCCTGGGGCACGGCCATGGCGGCCATGTGCGCCAACCGGGTGCCGACGGCGCTGTGGGCCCGCCGGCCCGAGCTGGCCGAGGCGATGGAACGCGACCGCTGCAACGCCGGCTACCTGCCCGAGCTGGGCCTGCCCGCCGGCCTCCGCGCCACCTCCTCGCTGGCCGCCGCGGTGGAGGGGGCGGGGGTGGTGGTCATGGCGGTCCCCTCGCACGGGTTCCGCGCCGTGCTGGGCGAGGCGATGCCGCACCTGGCCGCCGGCGTCCCGGTGGTGAGCCTGACCAAGGGCGTCGAGCAGGCCACGCTGGCCCGCATGACCGAGGTCATCGCCGCCGTGGCGCCGGCGCACCCCTTCGCGGTGCTGACCGGCCCCAACCTGGTGGGCGAGATCGTGGCCGGCCACCCGACGGCCAGCGTGGTGGCGGCGACCGACGCCGGCCTCGCCGCCGAGCTCCAGGAGCTGTTCAGCACTGGGTCGTTCCGGGTCTACACCAACCCCGACGTGGTGGGCTGCGAGCTGGGTGGGGCGCTCAAGAACGTCGTCGCCATCGCCGCCGGCGTGTCCGACGGGCTGGGCTTCGGCGACAACACCCGTGCCGCCCTGATCACCCGGGGCGTGGCCGAGCTGACCCGCCTCGGCGTGGCCCTCGGCGGCCAGCCCATGACCTTCGGCGGCCTGACCGGCATGGGCGACCTGGTGGCTACTTGCACGAGCCGGCGCAGCCGCAACCGTTGGGTCGGCGAGCAGCTGGCGCGGGGCCGGTCGCTGGCCGACATCACCGGCGGCACCCGGATGGTGGCCGAGGGGGTGCGCACGTCGGCCGCGGTGGTCGAGCTGGCGGCCAGGGTGGGGGTGGAGATGCCGATCGCCGACCAGGTGGTGGCGGTGCTCGACGGCGTGACGCCCGCCGCGGAGGTGGTGGCCGCGCTCATGGGCCGGATGATGAAGCCGGAGCTGCACGGCCTGGGCTGAACCCGCCACCCGCTCGGAGGGCCGCTCGGGCCTTCGTAGGCGATTCTCAGCCTGCGCCAAGGTAGGGCGGCGATCCTGCTCTCATGAAGCCGAGCCGCCAAGCCGCCCACGCCGTCGTACTCTTGGCCGGATGACCGACCACGCCGCCGTCGCCGCCAACGCCGCCCAGCTCGAGCAGGCGCTCTTCGAGGTCAAGAAGGTCATCGTCGGCCAGGACAAGGTCATCGAGCGCCTGACGGCCTGCCTCCTCGGGCGCGGCCACTGCCTCCTGGAGGGGGTTCCCGGCCTGGCCAAGACGCTCGCCGTCGAGACGCTGGCCGAGGTGGTGGGCGGCACTTTCGTCCGCCTCCAGTTCACGCCCGACCTCATCCCCTCCGACCTCACCGGCACCCGCATCTACCGCCAGTCCAGCGAGACGTTCGACGTCCAGCTCGGCCCCGTATTCGCCAACTTCGTGCTGGCCGACGAGATCAACCGGGCGCCGGCCAAGGTGCAGTCGGCCCTGCTCGAGGTGATGTCCGAGCGCCAGGTGTCCCTCGGCGGCCAGACCTTCAAGGTGCCCAACCCGTTCCTGGTCCTGGCCACCCAGAACCCCATCGAGTCCGAGGGCGTCTACCCCCTGCCCGAGGCCCAGCGCGACCGGTTCCTCATGAAGATCATGGTCGACTACCCCGACCGTAACGAAGAGGTCGAGATCGTCCAGCGGATGGCGGTGAACCCGCCCCACGCCGACAAGGTCCTGTCCCTCGAGGATCTGGTGCGCCTCCAGGCCGCCGCCGACGCCGTGTTCGCCCACCGGGCGGTGGTCGACTACGCCGTGCGCATCGTCCATGCCACCCGCACGCCGGCCGAGCACGGCCTGGGCGAGCTGACGGCGATGATCGACTACGGCGCCAGCCCGCGGGCCAGCCTCGGCCTGGTGGCCGGCGCCCGGGCCCTGGCCCTGCTGCGGGGGCGCGACTACGTGCTGCCCCAGGACATCGTCGACGTGGCCCCCGACGTGCTGCGGCACCGCCTGGTGCTCACCTACGAGGCGCTGGCCGACGGGACCTCGATCGACGCCATCGTGACCAGGGTCCTCTCGACGGTGCCCGCCCCCCGGCTGGCGCCCAGCCAGGACACCGCGGCCGTCGACGGGATCGAGATCCCCAACGTGGCCCGCACGGCGTGAGGATCCTGCCCTCGACGGGTGAGACGGCGGGTGACGGCCGGCCCCAGGAGGTGCTCCGGCGCTTGCAGCTCACCATCACCCGCCGGCTCGACGGGCTCTTACAGGGCGACTACCAGGCCCTGCTGCCCGGCCTGGGCAGCGAGCCGGGCGACAGCAGGGAGTACCAGGAGGGCGACGACGTCCGCCGCATGGACTGGGCGGTCACGGCGCGCACCACCGTCCCCCATGTGCGCGACCCGGTGGCCGACCGCGAGCTGGAGTCCTGGGCCATCGTCGACTGCTCGGCCAGCCTCGACTTCGGCACCGCCAACTGTGAGAAGCGCGACCTGGCCCTGGCCGCTGTCGCCGCCATCGGGTTCATGACCACCCGCACCGGCAACCGCTTCGGCGCCCTGATCGTGAAGCCGGACGGCATCACCCGCATCCCCTCCCGGGCCGGCCAGCAGGCGCTCCTGGCCCTGCTCCACAAGCTCGCCGTCCGGGAGCGGGTCGACGGCACGGGCGCCACCGACCTCGCGGCGGCCATCACCAGCCATCTGGTCGCCCGCCGGCGGCGGGGCCTGGCCGTGGTCGTCTCCGACTTCCTGTCGCCCCCGGGCTGGGAGCGGCCCCTCACCGGGTTGGCGGCACGCCACCAGGTGCTGTGCGTGGAGGTGCTCGACCCGCGCGAGCTGGAGCTGCCCAACGTCGGGTACCTCACGCTTGTCGATCCCGAGACGGGCCGGCGCATGGAGCTGCAGACGGCCAAGGCGAACACCCGCAAGCGCTACGCCGAGGCCGCCGCCGCCCAGCGGGCCGAGATCGCCGCCGCCATCCGCCGCAGCGGCGCCCAGCACCTGGTCCTGCGCACCGATCGCGACTGGCTGCGCGACGTCGTCGACTTCGTCCTGTCCGCCCGGCGCCACCGTGGCGCCCTCCAGAGAGTCAACCGCTGATGATCCTGGCCCTCACGTTCCTTTCCCGCAGCCGGTTGTGGTTCCTGCTCATCGTCGCCGCTCTGATCGCCGCCTACGTGATGATGCAGCTGCGGCGCAAGGACTACGCGGTCCGGTTCACCAACCTGGCCCTGCTCGACTCGATCGCCCCGAAGCGCCCCGGTTGGCGCCGGCACGTTCCCGCCACCGCGTTCGTCCTGGCCATGATCGCCCTGGTCACCGCCTTCGCCCAGCCGGCCCGGCCGGTCCAGGTGCCCCGGGAGCGGGCCACGATCGTCATGGCCATCGACGTGTCGCTGTCGATGGAGGCCACCGACATTGACCCCAACCGGCTCATCGCCGCCCAGGACGCGGCCAAGTCGTTCGTCGACCTGGTGCCCACCCGCCTCAACATCGGGCTGGTGGCGTTCTCCGGTGTGGCCCAGGTGCTGGTCTCGCCCACCACCGACCACGCCCTGCTCAAGCGCACCATCGACAACCTGATGCTCGGGCCCCGCACTGCGGTGGGCGAGGCCATCTTCGCCAGCCTGGGCAGCATCGCCTCGGTGGCCGCCGAGCCGGGCCAGCCGCCGCCCCCCGGTCGCATCGTCTTGATGTCCGACGGCGAGACCACCGTCGGACGGGCCAATGAGCTGGCGGTCACGGCGGCGAGCGAGGCCGAGGTCCAGATTTCCACGATCGCCTTCGGCACCGACACCGGCACCGTGCTCGTGGAGGGTCGCAGCATCCCGGTGCCGGTGAACCGGGCCGCCCTCGGCGTGATCGCCGAGGCCACCGGCGGTCGGGCGTTCGAGGCCGGCAGCGCCGGAGAGCTGCGCCGGGTCTACGCCGACATCGGCAGCTCCATCGGCTACCGCACCGAGGAGCGCGAGGTCACCTCCTGGCTGGTCGGCGTGGCGCTGGTCTTCGCCCTCGCCGCCGCCGCCGGCTCCCTGCTCTGGTCGTCGCGCCTGCCCTGACCTCAAGATCCCTGCGGGGCGGGAAGGGGCGGTACCGTGGGCCCGATGAGGGTGGCCTTCGGCGCCGACGAGGAGACCCCTCTGGGCGGCGCCATCGCCGGCGCCCTCGCCGCCGCCGGCCACGAGCTGGTGATGCGGTTCGAGGGTGCGCCGTGGCCCGACGTGGGCCGGCGGGTGGGCGAGGCGGTGGCCGGCGGCGGCGTCGACCGGGGGATTGTGTGCTGCTGGACCGGCACGGGCGTGTCGATCGCGGCCAACAAGGTGGCCGGGGTGCGGGCCGCGCTCTGCACCGACGCCGAGACGGCCCGGGGCGCCCGGCGGTGGAACGACGCCAACGTGCTGGCCGTCGGCCTGCGTCTGACCACGCCGGCGCTGGCCGTCGAGATGCTCGAGGCGTTCCTCGCCACCGGCCCCGACGGCGACGAGTGGGCGAACATCGCCCGGCTCGGCGATGGCTAGGGCAACCGCCGGGGGAGCGCTACGACAGGGCGCCGCCCCCAGCCTGGCCCGGGAACGGGCCCTGTGGGACGAGGGCTACCAGGTCGTGGTCGGTGTCGACGAGGTGGGCCGGGGCTCGTGGGCGGGACCGATCACCGTCGGTGCCGCCGTGCTGCCCCGCGACCGCCGCGTCAACCGGGTACGCGATTCCAAGATGCTCTCTGAGGCCGAACGCGAGCGGCTGTTCCCCCGCCTCACGTCGTGGTGTGCCGCCTGGGCGGTCGGCCACGCCAGCCAGCGGGAGTGCGACGACCTGGGCATGTCGGCGGCCCAGAAGCTCGCCGCCCGGCGGGCGGTCGACGGGCTGGGCGTGACGCCCGACGCACTGCTGATCGACGGTCTCTGGGACTTCGTCGGCGGCATCGCCAAGGTCACCCGCATCGTCAAGGGCGACGCCAAGTGCCTCTCCATCGCCACCGCGTCCGTCCTGGCCAAGGTCACCAGGGACCGGATCATGCGGGCGGAGGCCGTGCACTACCCGGCGTATGACTTCGACCTCAACAAGGGCTACCCGTGCCCCCGCCACAAGGCGGCGCTGGCGGCCTGGGGGCCGACCTCCATCCACCGCCGGGCCTGGGTGTTCATGGACAACCAGCCCTGGGACGGCGTGCCGCGCCTGGTCCGCGATCTCCAGCCCGCCCTATGGTGAGCCCCGTGAGCGAGCGCAGGCGAGCGAACCAATGACACAGCGCCCTGGCTCGGCGGGACGGTCGCCGGAGGCGACGGCCCGATGAGCCGTACCGACGGGTTGATCCTGCGCACGGCGGCGGCGTGGACGATCTTCATCTGGGTCACCCGCATCCGCAACATCCTCGGCGACGACGAGACCGACACCGCGTTCAAGGTGGTGCACTCCCTGCTGGCGGTGGTGTCGGTGGCGTTCGCCATCGCCATCCTGGGCGTGGCTTCGAGGAACCGCCGGCGGGCCCGCGACAAGACCACCACGAGTTCCTAAGCCGCGTCGCGGGTCGCGCTCAGCCCTCGCCCTGGCCGACGACCACGTCGAGGGCCAGGGTCAGGCACCGGCACCCCCCGCCGGCCTTGAGGAACTCGCTCATGTCGACCACGACCACGTCGAAGCCCCACTCCTCCAGCCGGCGCCCCACCGCCGGCGGGCACCGGGCCATGACCACGGTCCGGTCGACCACCACCGAGTTGGCGCAGAAGGCCAGCATCTCGTCGCCGTCGAGCACCAGGGGCTCGGGCACCAGCGCCTCCACCACCTTGCGGCCGTAGGTGTCCCAGGCGCCCGGGGCCACCATCGCCCGGCGGTCGTCGAGCGGGCAGAAGGTGAGGTCGAGGTGATAGAGGCGGGGGTCGACCAGCTCGATGGGCCGCACCGGCGCGCTCAGCAGCGACGACAGCGGGCCGTGGGCGCCGGCGTCGGAGCGCGAGCGGTAGCCGGAGAGGAACACGCCCCGGAACGGGAGGGTGTCGCCCGCCCCCTCGTGGCCGATCCCCTCGGGCAGCCCCCGGACCTCGAAGCCGTGAGCCTCGAACCAGGCGATGTCATGGTCGACCTCGGGCTGGCGCTGGGGATGGCGGAAGCGGCTGGGCACGAAGCGGCCGTTGTTCACCGTGCCGGCGTTGGCGGTGAACACCAGGTCGGGCAGGCCGGGCTGGGGTGCCAGCAGCTCGACGCCGGCGCCGGCCTCGGTGAGGGTGGCCACCAGCTCGCCCCACTGGGACCGCGCCAGGTCGAGGTCGACGGCCACCTCCCGGTGCATCCACGGGTTGATCTCATAGAGCACGCCGAAGTGCTCGGGCGGGCACATGAGGAAGCGCCGACCCCAGGGCAGCAGGCTCACGGAAGCAGGTGGCGGGCCAGGGTGTCGAGGAAGAGGCCGACGTCGGTGACGATGCCCAGGGCCTGGTGGCTGCCCCGGTCGGCCAGCTTGGTGACGACCGCCTGGTTGATGTCGACGCAGTAGGTCTCCACGCCGGCGGGCAGCACGTTGCCGGTGGCGATGGCGTGCAGGGTCGACGCCAGCATCAGGGCCACGGCCACCCCCGCCAGCTCGGCCCGCATGGCGTCGGCCGCCTCGACCACGTCGGTGAACACGTCGGGGAGGGGGCCGTCGTCGCGCACCGACCCGCCGAGCACGAACGGCACGCCGTGGCGCACGCATTCGTACATGACCCCACCGGTGACGTAGCCGTCGTCGACCGCGGCGGCGATCGACCCCCGCCGGCGCACCTCGTTGATGACCCGCAGGTGGTTGGCGTGGCTGCCCTCGGGCGCCACGTCGTTGCCGAGGGGCACGCCGAGCGACGTGCCCAGCACGTTGGACTCGATGTCGTGGGTGGCAAAGCCGTTGCCGGCGAAGAGCACGTCGACGATGCCGGCCCGGACCAGCGCGGCGACGGCGGGGCCGGCGCCGGTGTGGACCACCGCCGGCCCGCACACGGCCAGGACCCGCCCGCCGGCGGCCTTGGCCGCCTTGATCCGTGCCGCCACCCGGGTGACGAGCTGCTCCTTCGGCTTCTCCGACGACACGTCGGAGCTCATGAACTCGAACGGGCTGGCCCCCCGTGGTTTCCCGATCGGCCGCACCCGCACGCCACCTCCGCCGACCACCACCGGGTCGCCGGCCTTGACCCGGTGCATCGGCGCCGTGCGTGTCCGCCCGTCGGGGCGGACGACCAGGGCGCAGTCCATCTCGGGGTTGTCGACGTCGACCCACTGGCCGCCGCTGCGGACCTGGGTGGGCAGGTTGGTGGTGGCATAGAAGCCGGCGGGCAGGACGCCGTCGACCGGGGCCGGCTCGGTGGACACGTCGACCTGGGCCACCACGTTGGCCCCGTGGATCTGGAGCTCGGCGAGGAGGGCGGCGAGGGACGCCTCGTCGGGGGCGGTGAGCTCGATGCGGGCATGGCTGGCGTCGACGTTGGTCCGCCCGATCTCCACGTCGACCATGCGGTAGTCCGCGCCGGAGTCGACGATCACGTCGAGCACCTTGGCCAGGATGAGCGAGTCGATGATGTGGCCCTCGACCTCGACGACCTCCGACGCGCTCATTCGGCTGCCGCGACCCAGGTGTCGGGCTCGTCGCCCTCGGCCACCGAATGGTCGGGCTCGTCGCCCTGGGCGACCTCGGACATGGGGACCTCCTCGGCGCCGATCGTCGGCTCATCCTTCCAGCGGTTGGCCCGGTGGTCCCACAGGTCGCGGACGATGACCTGGATCACGCCGGCGGCGGGGATGGCCAGCAGGGCGCCCAGGAAGCCGAGCAGCTCCACGCCGATCAGGACGCTCACGAGCACGAACAGCTGGTTGATCTGCACCGTCTTGGACATGATCATCACCTGGAGGAAGTGGTTCTCGAACTGCTGGTAGACCACGTAGAAGACCAGCATCCCGATGCCGGCGCCGGTGGAGTGCAGGACAGCCACGCCGATGGTGGGGATGGCCCCGAGGTTGGTGCCGAAGAGGGGGATTAGGTCGGCGAAGTTTGTCCACAGCACCAGAACCGGGGCGAAGGCCACGCCGAAGACGACCAGGGCGATGAACGTCAGCACGCCGGCGACGGCGCTGATCAGCAGGTTACCCATCACGTAGCCGGTCAGGGCCCGGGTGCAGTCGGAGGCGACCGCCTTCACCCGCTCCCGTTTCGGTGGGTGGACGAGGCCGAGGGCGCTCTGGAGCATGTCGGGCCCGTAGAGCACCATCAACACCGCCAGCACCAGGATGG
>JBPCLE010000132.1:0-11772 GCA_051003575.1 Acidimicrobiales bacterium
TCGCAGTCCCGGCCCCGAAGCCGCCGAAGGCGGCCGCCGGCGCCTGGAGGCGGCACGTCGCAGTCCCGGCCCCGAAGCCGCCGAAGGCGGCCGCCGGCGCCTGGCGCCTGGCTTAGTAGTAGTTAGCCGGGTTGACCGGGTCGCCGTTGAGGCGCACCTCGAAGTGCACGTGGGGGCCGGTGCAGTCACCGGTGCAGCCCACCCGGCCGATCGTCTGGCCCTGGGTGACCTTCTGGCCGGCAGACACCGACATCGCCGACTGGTGCCCGTACAGCGTGGCGATGCCGCCACCGTGGTCGATGATCGTGGCGTTACCGTAGCCGCCGAACCAGCCGGCGCTGACAACCACCCCGTCGGCCGCGGCCCGGATGGCCACGCCCGTGTTGGCCCCGTAGTCGATGCCGGTGTGCAGGCGCGACGTGCCGTAGATCGGGTGGATCCGATAGCCGAACGGCGAGGTGATCGGCGCCCCCGGCACAGGGACGATCAGCCGGCCCGGCGCCGTGGCGGGCGACACGGCGGGTGACCCGACAGTCGTGGCCGGGCTGCTACCGCCCCCTCCCCCGCTGCTGGCGACGGTGGTGCTCGTCGCCGCCCGTGCTGCTGCCGCTGCCGCTGCTGCTACCGCTTCGGCCTGGCGCCGGCGGAGCGTCTCGGCGATGGCGGCCGACTCTGCCTCGAGGCCCTCGAGGTGGGCCTCGAACTCCACCTTCCGGGCGACGACCTCGGTCTTGATCGTGTCGGTCTGGGCGATCTCGGCTTGGACTTCGGCTCGGGCGGCAGCCTGGGCGTCGCGGCTGGTCTGGAGCCCGGCACGCTGGGTCGCCACGACGTCGCGCTGGCTCACGGCCTCGGCCTTCGACGCTTCGAGCTGCTTGCCCAGGTCGCCCACCTGGTCGCGCAACCGCTCCGTGGCCGCGATGGCCTCGGCCTGGGACCCGACGACGGCCCGCATGTACGACCGCTTCGACGCCAGGTCGCCCAGGCTGTCGGACTTCAGGAGCATGGACGCGTAGCTGGCAGCCTCCGACCGGCCGGTGTAGGCGGCGATGGCCTGGCGGCTCAGCTCCTCCTTGGCCAGGGCCAACGACTGTCGAGCCTCCCCGAGGTGCGCCTCGGTCGATCGCTGCTGGGCCTCGAGCGCCACCAGCTTCGACTGGGCTGCATCGAGCTGGCCCTGGACGGCGGCGATCTGACTGTCGAAGCCGGCGACCTTGGCGTCGAGCGCGGTCTTGCGGGCCGTCGACTGCTCGAGCAGCCCCAGCAGGCGCTGCTCCTCGGCCGATGCGGTGTCGACCTGCCTTTTCGTGGCGTCGATCTGCTGATCGACCTTGCCCTTCTCGGCCGCGGTCTGGGCGCCGGCCCCGCCCGCCACTGTGAGAGCGGCGACGACGGCGACCACGGCCAGCGCGACCCCACCACGCCCCCTCGCCCTCACTCTGGCCACGTTAGCCCCACAGGCACTCCTGCACAGCACGCCAGGGGGTTGAACCTCCCCGGCGTGGACCCTGGGAACTCAGACGTCGAGGAACCGACTGACCGCCAGCGCCGAACCCACCGTACCCACGACGACACCGACGACAAGGAGCAGGATCCCCGTACCGGTCACATCCGACCCGGTCACCAGGAACTGGTTGAACAGTTGGATGTCGTTGCGAGCGTTCAACACCCGGTCCTGCACGAGGTCGCGGCCGATCCAGACGACACCGAATGCCACCGCCCCGCCGGCAAGGCCCTGGAGCAGGCCCTCGAGCATGAAGGGCACCCTGATGAACCAGTTGGTGGCACCGACCAACTTCATCACCGCCACCTCGCGCCGGCGGGCAAAGATGGCCATGCGGATCGTGTTCAGGATCAGCAGCGAGGCGGCGGCGAGCAGCACCATGGCGATGCCCCACAGCATGATCTGGAGGAAGTTCGTGACCGACACCAGCGCGTCGACCTCCTCCTTGGCGTAGCTCACCCGGAATACCCCTGCGGTGTCCTCGAAGCGCTGGCCCACGATCTTGGTCTGCTCGGCCTCCCTCGGCACGACCCGGTACGAGGGCGGGATCTGCTCGACGGTCAGGCTCTCGCGCACGTCAGGCTCGTTGGCGAAGATCTGCTTGAACTCCTCGAACGCCTCCGGCTTGCTGACGTACCGGTAGCTCTTGACCTCCGGCATGCTCTTCAGCTGCCGGTCGATGGCCTCCGACTCCGGCGCCGACGCGTCGGCCTTCATGAAGATCGAGAGCTCGACGTTGCCCTTCCACTGCACCGTCGCCCGGTCGACCCCCCGCTTCACCAGCAGGGCGCCACCGACGAGGGTCAGCGACACCGCCACGGTGAGCAGGGCGGCCGACGCCATGGAGAGGTTGCGCTTGAGGTTGGACACCGTCTCGCGGACGACGTACTCGAGGTTGACCGCCACTAGGTGAAGGCTCCATAGACGCCTCGTGCCTGGTCGCGGACGATCACGCCACGGTCGAGCTCGACGACCCGCCGGCGCATGGTGTCGACGATGCTGGAGTCGTGGGTGGACATGACCACGGTGGTGCCCGTGCGGTTGATCCGGTCGAGCAGGCGCATGATGCCGACGGACGTGCTGGGGTCGAGGTTCCCGGTGGGCTCGTCGGCGAGCAGGATGAGCGGCCGGTTCACGAAGGCGCGGGCGATCGACACCCGCTGCTGCTCACCACCCGACATCTCGTTCGGGAAGTGGTCTCGCTTCTTGGTGAGGCCGACGAGGTCGAGCACCTGGGGCACCTGCTGCTTGATGACGTGCGGCGGTCGGCCGATCACCTCGAGCGCGAAGGCCACGTTCTCATACGCGGTCTTGCTCGGGAGGAGCTTGAAGTCCTGGAACACACAGCCGATGTTGCGCCGGAGCAGCGGCACCTTCCACGAGCTGAGCTGGCCGATGTCCTTCCCAGCCACCCAGATGCGGCCGCTGTCGGGCTTGTCCTCCTTGATGAGGAGCCGGATCAGCGTCGATTTGCCGGAGCCGGTGGGGCCGACGACGAAGACGAACTCCTGCTTGGCGATGTCGAGCGACACGTCCCGGAGCGCGACGACGTTGCCCTTGTACGTCTTGTTGACGTCGCGGAGCCGTATCACGTGGAAGGCCGAATCACGTGGAAGGTCGGATCATGGGTCGGTGCGACTCCCCCCCCGGGGCCCCACGCCACTACTGGCAGGAAGCACGAAGGCCAATGGTACCGACGGTCTGTGTGCCGCGCCAGTATTCGCAACACCTATGAGCACGCTGTGAGGTCGCTCTCGCACTACGCCGGCCGCTTCCGCCAGCGCAGGTACGCCTCCATGAACCCGTCGAGATCGCCGTCGAGGACGGCCTGTACGTTGCCGGACTCATGCGTGGTCCGGAGGTCCTTCACGAGCTGATAGGGCTGGAGGACATAGGACCGGATCTGGCTGCCCCAGGCCACGTCGCGCTGCTCGCCGGCGATGGCAGACAGCTCGGCCTGGCGGTCCTCGCGGGCCTTCGCGGCCAGCTTGGCGGCCAGGATCTTCATGGCCACGTCCTTGTTCTGGTGCTGGCTGCGCTGGTTCTGGCAGGACACGACGATGTTTGTGGGCAGGTGTGTGATCCGCACCGCCGAGTCGGTGACGTTGACGTGCTGGCCGCCGGCGCCCGAGCTGCGGTAGGTGTCGATACGCAGGTCCTTCTCGTCGATGTCGACCTCCTCCGAAGCCTCCTCCAGGTAGGGCACGGCCTCGAAGCTGGCGAACGCGGTGTGCCGGCGGGCCTGGGAGTCGAACGGCGAGATGCGCACCAGCCGGTGCACCCCCTTCTCGGCCACCAGCAGGCCGTAGGCGTACCGGCCTCGCACGATGAGCGTGGCCGAGGTGATCCCCGCCTCCTGGCCGGCGGTGACCTCCTCGAGCTCCACGGCGAACCCGTGGCGCTCGGCCCAGCGCAGGTACATGCGCAGCAGCATCTCGGCCCAGTCCTGGGCGTCGGTGCCGCCGGCACCCGAGTGCACCTCGCACACGGCGTCGCGCTCGTCGTGCTCCCCTGAGTACAACGACCGGAGCTCAAGCCTGTCGAACTCGGCGATGAGCGACGTCAGCCCCGCCTCGACCTCGGCTTCGACCGAATCATCGGATTCCTCCCTGCCCAGCGCGAAAAGCACCTCGACATCCGACAGGCGCGCCTCGAGCCCGTCGAGCAGATCGATGTCGTCCGTGACCATGGCCAGCTCAGAGGTGACCCTGCGCGCCTCATTCTGGTCATCCCAGAGCGACGGATCAGACGCCAGCTTCTCGAGTTCTGCGAGGCGGACCCGTTTCGCGTCGAGCCCGAGGTCCTTCCCCGATTCCGAGAGCCGGCGGCGAAGCTCAACCAGATCAGCAGTCAGGTCGCGCACTATCCCTCCCCCTCCCCAAAGGAATCAGCGTGCCGGTGCGGAGCTGAGGCGACGGGTGGCCCGTACGGAGGGGCCCCTGCCGCCGACCGGCAGCGAGGTGGTGGGGAGGAGCCGTGAGGGACAGGACCCGTCGCCGGGGGCGGCGAGATCCAAGCCAGTCACTTCCCGTGACAGACCTTGAACTTCTTCCCACTGCCACACCAGCACGGCTGGTTCCGCCCCAGCTTCTCGTGCTCGCTCTTCACCACCGGCGCCTGGGTGACCTCCTCGGGAGGGGCGGCCGGGGCGTCCTCGGGGCTCTGCGACGCCTGGCGGGCAGCCGCGGCCGCCATGCCCGTTGCGTCGCCCGAGGGGTCCTCCGGGGCCGAGTACTGCACGTTGCGCAGCTCGGGCTGGGGCTGGTTCTCGACGACGACGTCGAGGTGCATGACGTAACGGATGAAGTCGTCGGAGATGGCCGCGATCATCTGGGTGAACATGTCGTAGCCCTCGCGCTGCCACTCCGTCAGCGGGTCGCGCTGGCCCATGGCCCGCAGGTTGATGCCCTCCTGCAGGTAGTCCATCTCATAGAGGTGCTCCCGCCAGCGCTGGTCGATGATCGAGAGCATCACCCGGCGCTCGATCTCGCGCATGACGTCGGGCGTGAGCGATTCCTCGCGCTGGGTGTAGTACTCGACGGCCTCGTTGACCAGGCTCTCCCGGATCTGTTGGGGAGTACGGGCCTCGGCCAGCTCCTCCAACGTGAATGCCGTCGGGTAGTAGGCGCCGACGTCGTGGAGGAGGTTCTCGAGGTTCCAGTCCTCGGAGAAGTCGTTGGGGCAGAAGATGTCGACCTCGCGGCCGATGACGGTCTGCAGGTGCTCCAGCGCCTCCTCGCGAAGGTCGGCGCCGTCGAGGATGGCCTGCCGGCGCCGGTACACGACCTTGCGCTGCTGGTTCATGACCTCGTCGTACTTGAGGACGTCCTTGCGGATCTCGGCGTTGCGCGACTCGACGGTGGACTGGGCCTTCTCGATGGCCTTGGTGACCATCTTGGCCTCGATCGGCACGTCGTCGGGGAGCGCCTTGCCCATCACCCAGCTCATGGCGCCGGTGGCGAACAGGCGCATGAGGTCGTCTTCCAGCGACAGGTAGAAGCGGCTCTCACCCGGGTCGCCCTGGCGGCCGGCCCGGCCTCGGAGCTGGTTGTCGATGCGCCGGCTCTCGTGGCGCTCGGTGCCCAGCACGTACAGGCCGCCGAGATCACGGACCTTGTCGCCCTCGGCCGCGCACTCCTCCTTGTACTTCGGCAGCAGCTGCTCCATCCGGGCCCTGCCCTCGTCGGAGTCCAGCAGGAGCCCCTCCGCCAGCACGTCGAGCTGGGCCATGCCCTCTGGATAACCGCCGAGGATGATGTCGACGCCCCGGCCGGCCATGTTGGTGGCGACAGTGACGGTGTGCAACCGCCCGGCCTGGGCGACGATCATGGCCTCGCGCTCGTGGTGCTTGGCATTCAGCACCGCGTGGGCCACGCCCCGCTTGTCGAGCATGCGCGACAGGCGCTCTGACTTCTCGACCGACACCGTGCCGACGAGCACCGGCTGGCCCCGTTCATAGCGCTCGGCGAGATCGTCGACGCACGCCTGGAACTTGCCCTCCTCGGTCTTGTAGACGAGGTCGGGCTGGTCCAGACGCACCATCTGGCGGTGCGTGGGGACGGGGACGACGGCGAGGTCGTAGGTGTGGGCGAACTCGGCGGCCTCGGTCTCGGCCGTACCGGTCATTCCCGCCAGCTTGTCGTACATGCGGAAGTAGTTCTGCAGGGTGATCGTGGCGAGGGTCTGGTTCTCGGACTTGATCCGGACCCGCTCCTTGGCCTCCATGGCCTGGTGCAGGCCCTCCGACCAGCGCCGGCCCTCGAGGATGCGCCCCGTGAACTCGTCGACGATCTTGACCTCGCCGTGCTGGACCACGTAGTCGACGTCGCGCTTGTACAGCTCCTTGGCCCGCAGGGCGGCCAGCAGCTGATGGACGTAGTTCGACGACAGCTCGTCGTAGAGGTTCTCGACCCCGAGGGCCTTCTCGACCTTCTCGATGCCCGCCTCGAGCGGGACGACCGTACGCTTCTCCTCGTCGACCTCGTAGTCGAGGTCGCGCGTCAGGGTGCGGACGATGCCGGCGAACTTGTAATAGAGGGCGGCCGCGTCCTGCACCTGGCCGGAGATGATCAGGGGCGTCCGGGCCTCGTCGACCAGGATCGAGTCGACCTCGTCGACGATGGCGAAGTTGTGACCCCGCTGGACCATCTGGTCCTTCGACATGGCCATGTTGTCACGGAGGTAGTCGAAGCCGAACTCGTTGTTCGTGCCGTAGGTGACGTCGCACCCGTACATCTCGCGCTTGTGGGCCGGGTCCTGGTTGTCGGCCACGACCAGCCCGACGTCGAGGCCCAGCCACTTGTGGATGTGCCCCATCCACTCCGAGTCCCGCTTGGCCAGGTAGTCGTTGACCGTGATGACGTGCACGCCCCGGCCGGAGAGGCCGTTCAGATAGACGGCCAGCGTGGAGACCAGGGTCTTACCCTCACCCGTCTTCATCTCCGCGATCCAGCCGAAGTGCAGGGCGGCGCCGCCCATGAGCTGCACGTCGTAGTGGCGCTGGCCGATCACGCGCCGGGCGGCCTCCCGGGTCACGGCGAAGGCTTCGAGGAGGATGTCGTTGAGGAAGTCGTCGACCTCGTCGGCGGGCACGTTGGCCAGGCGCTCACGAAATTCCACCGTCTTGTGGCTGAGGGCGTCGTCGGACAAAGCCTGGATCTCGGGCTCCAGGGCATTGATGTCGGGCACCAACGTCTGCAGGGCTTTCAACTTCTTGCCCTCGCCGGCGCGCAGGACCTTGGTCAGAATCGACATGGCCCGGAGTCTACCGGCGTGAACCGGCAGGGCCCCCGGCGGGCGGCACCTCGCCGGCGTGAACCGGTGGAACCCCCGGCGGGCGGCACCGCGCCGGGCCACAATGGCGGCCTTGGTGCTTCCCGCCCCTGCTCGGACGCCTCCGCCCGAGGAGACCGCCGACTATGTCAACCTCGAACCGGTCGTCGAATGGGTGAGGCGCCGGGACCCTGTCCGGTGGGCGCTGTTCGGGATGATCGCGGTGTGGTCGGTGGTGTTCATCTCCCTGGGCTGGCGCCGGCACACCCACTACGCCACGTTCGGGTTCGACCTTGGGATCTACGACCAGGGCATCTGGCTGCTCTCGCGCTTCCGCGACCCGTTTGTCACGGTACGGGGCCTCGACCTCTTCGGCCACCACACCAACTTCATCCTCATCCTCCTCGTCCCCTTCTACTGGTTGGGCGCCGGCCCGCTGTTCCTCCTGGTCGTACAGGTGGTGGCCCAGGGCCTGGGTGCAGTGGCCGTCTACCTCCTCGCCCGCGACCGCCTGGAGGCCCGCTGGCCGGCAGTCGCCGTCGCCGGCACCCTCCTGCTCCACCCGACCTACCAGTTCCACGTGTGGGAGTGGTTCCACCCCGATGTTCTGGCCGTCCCCGCCGTGCTCTTCGCCTACTGGGCGGCGAGGGCCAAGCGGTGGGGATGGTTCGCGGTTGCGGCCGTGGTGGCCGCGCTGTGCAAGGAGGACGTGGCCCTTGCCCTCTTGGTGATCGGCGTGCTGGTCGCGGTCCGGGGCGAGCGGCGGATCGGCGCCACCGTGGCCGCAGCCTCGGCCGCGTGGTTCCTGGTCTGCACCCGGATGCTGCTCCCCTTCTTCAACGGCATCGGCCCCTTCTACGACTCGCTCTTCGGCGAGTTCGGCCGCTCCCCCACGGAGGTGGTCGGCCACGTCCTGACGCATCCGGGCGACGCCCTGGAGGTGGCAACGGAACCGGATCGCATGAACTACTACAGGATGATGCTGGCGCCGGTGGCATTCTTGCCCCTGCTGGCCATCCCGACGCTCTTCATCGGCCTGCCGATGCTGGGCGTCAACGTCTTGTCGACCCTCCCCTTCCTGCGGGACTCCAAGTACCACTGGTCGGCGCTGGTCCTCGCCGGCGTGATGCTGGCCACGGTGGAGGCCATCGCCTGGCTGGCCCGGACCCCGGCGCTGCGTGCCTTCCTGATCGGCCTGGTCGTGGCCACCTCGTTCGCGTCGACGGTGGCCTGGGGGCCCTCGCCCTTCAGCACCCAGTACCGCAACGGGTACTGGCCCTTCGGTCCGGACCCCCGACTGGCGGTGAAGCAGGCGGCCGCCGCCACCGTGCCCGACGGGGCACCAACCAGCGCCGTGTACCTGTTCGTGCCCCAAATGGCCCACCGGGACAAGATCTACGAGTTCCCGGTCCCGTGGAAGCCGATCAACTGGGGCGTCGACGGTGAGAACCTCCACGATCCCTCGGGCGTCGAGTGGCTGGTGCTCGACCGCATGCTCCTCTCTGCCGACGACAAGGCGTTCGTGAACGGCCTGCTGGCACATGAGTTCGCCGTCCGGTTCGACAAGGACGACATCCTCGTGGCAGAGCGGGTCAACCCGCCGCCGCTCAGGCCGTGAACAGGCGTGACCGCAGGATCCCGGCCCGGTGCAGGCGGAACCGGGCCATGACCGCCAGCGTGCCCAGCCCATAGCGCAGGTTGGCCGCCATCGACGTGGAGGACGCGTCCGGGAAGTACCGGGTGGTGATGGGCACCTCGACGATGCGCTGCCCGAAGGCGACGGCCTGGGCGATGACCTCAGTGTCGAAGACGAAGCTGTCAGAGTTGCGCATGAAGGGCACGGTCTCCAGGAACTTCCGGGAGTAGGCGCGGTAGCCGGTGTGCAGCTCGCTGTGCCGGGTGCCCAGCATCACGTTCTCGACCGCGGTCAGGGCCTTGTTCGACACGTAGCGGTAGCGCGGCATCCGCCCCGCCCGCGCGCCCCCTGGGATCAGCATCCGGCTGCCGAGCACGAGGTCGGCCTCGCCGGCGATCACCGGGGCGACAAGGTCGGGCAGCAGGCCGGGGTCGTACTGGCCGTCGGGGTGCACCATCACGATGACCTCGGCCCCGAGGCGCAGGGCTTCGAGGTAGCAGGTCTTCTGGTTGCCCCCGTAGCCGACGTTGTGCGGTAGGCCGATGGTGCGCAGCGGCAGGCCGGCGGCCACCTTCAGGGTGTCGTCTCGGCTGTTGTCGTCCACCAGCAGCACCTCGTCGACGAGGTCGGCGGGGATGGCGCCCCAGGTCTCCACCAGGGTCCGGCCGGCGTTGTACGCCGGCATGACCACGAGCACGCGAGGCCTTCCACCGCCGCTGGAGCCGCCGGACCAGTCGGTCATGCAGGCATGCCCATCTGGTGGCGGACGCCGTGGGCGACCGGCTGGACGTGTGAGGAGTCGCAGGTTCCCTCGCCGAGGTGGCTGTGCGAGCCGGCGGGCTTGGCCTCCCCGTCGTTGGCCAGCGGCGTGCCGAAGATCACGCTGGAGTACGGAAGGTCGCCGCAGCTGTCGATCGGAGGGCCGTAGTACTCGGTCCACATGACCGACCAGGAGTCCAGGTTGCGCCAGTGCTCCGGCACCCGGATGCCGCCGATCAGGCTCACCGCCCCGGAATCCTCGTCGCGGACCTTCGCCTCCCACCACCCGCCGCCGATGGCCGACACCTTGAGCCCGTAGGCCCGGCCCGGCTGCCACTGGTAGGGGATGCGGCAGCTCCAACCCTCGCCCTCCCCGCTGAACCGTATGGTGCCCGGCCCCGCGGCCTCCAGCGCGTTCCAAATCGAGAAGATCGCCATCTTGCCCAGGCTGCCGTCGACCCGGTTGCCCTTGGTCTGCAGGCCCAGGTACCCCCCCTCGCCGCCGATCAGGCGGAACTGGTGGGCCCAGAAGTAGGTCGAGTCGGGCCCGGGATCGACTTCGGGCACCAGGACGTGCTCGAAGCTGTTGTAGCCGGCGAGGAGCGTGCGGGCGAAGGATGTCGACGGGGGCCAGCGCCATTCCGTGTAGGTGCCTCTCGGTGTCGCCGGCCGGCGCATCTTCCTGAACGCGCCCACAGTCAGGTGGCAGGTTCGATCTGGGACCGGAGCTGGAGCTTGGTGAGGATGTTGGCCACGTGGTTGCGCACGGTGCTCTCCGCGACGCCGAGCTTGCCGGCGATCTGGACGTTGTCATGGCCGAGGGCCACCAGCTTCAGGACGGCGAGCTCCCGCTCGGTCAGCCGCACCGAGGTCGACCCGGGATCGTCGGTCGCCTTCGGCGGGCCGGAGAACTCGGCCAGCAGCTTCGACGCCAGCGACGGCGAGATCAGGCTCTGGCCGGCGAACACGGCACGGACCGCGTCGGCCACCTCCTCGATCGACACCTCTTTAAGGAGGTAGCCGTTGGCGCCGGCCTTTACCGCGCTGTACAGGTCGTCCTCCTCGTCGCTCACGGTGAGCACGATGATCCGCGTGGACGGAAAGAGCTGACGGATCAGCCGGGTGGCCTCGATGCCACCCATGCGGGGCATGCGGACATCCATGAGCACCACGTCGGGCGCGAGGTCCTCGACCCGGGCGACGGCTTCCTGCCCGTCGGCCGCCTCGGCCACGACCTCGATGTCATCCTCGGCTTCGAGCACCATCCTGAGGCCGCGGCGGAACAGGTCGTGGTCGTCGGAGATGACGACCCGGATAGGCTCGGATCCGCTGGCGCCGACCTGGCTCACCCGACCGCCACTAACCGGCGTCGATGAGGCCGACGTCGCCGTCGTTGCGGCGGTAGACCACCGCGGCGACGCCGCTGTCGGCGTTGGTGAAGAAGTAGAAGTCGTGCCCAAGCACGTCCATCTGCAGTGCCGCCTCCTCCGGCGTCATCGGCTTGATGTCGAACTGCTTGGTCTTGACGATCCTGGGGGCGCCACCCTCCACCTGCCCGCCGTCGTCCTCCTCCTCCGGCAACCCGGGTTCCACGTGGTGCCGCTTTGGGTGGGTCCGGCTGATCAGCCGGCTCTTCAGCTTCTCGATCTGTTGTTCCAACTTGTGGACGACCCGGTCGAGCGACCCCAATGCGTCGGATGACGCTGCCTTGGCCCGGATGATCCGGCCATGGCCGCGCAGGGTGGCTTCGCACACCTCTCGATCGGAGATCCGGGGGTTGGGCTCCTCGAAGAACTTGACCTCCGCCAGCTCCCACCCGTCGTGATGGCGCGTGAGCCGCCCGATCTTCTCCTCGGTCGCGGCACGCAGGCGGTCGGTTACCTCGATGTTGCGGCCTCGAATCGTCACGTCCAAGAAGAACTCCTCGTCTCTGCCATGGGGAAGTCTACGTGGCGCCGGCCGGGCGGGGTCCGGGCCGCGGCGACGGCGTGAACCTCGGCGGCGCCGGCGCCCCGCAGCCCCCACGACGCCGCGGCCACGGTGGCGCCGGTGGTCCCCACCTCGTCCCCCCGCAACCCCCACCGGCCAGCAAGGGGGGTGT
>JBPCLE010000133.1:0-7556 GCA_051003575.1 Acidimicrobiales bacterium
CGGTCACTGCTGGCGCTGTCTCACGGCTGGCGCTGTCTCATGGCTGGCGCTGTCTCATGGCTGGCGCAGCGTGACGGCTGCGTACGCGCTGTCGATGATTGGGCACCACACGACGACCGACCGGTACTGCGACGGGCTCACGTCGGCGGGAAGGGTGAAGTTGAGCGAGCCGGCGGTCACGTCCAGGGGCGCCGCGAACACCAATGGCGAGCTGAGGAACTGCTCGGTCGTGCGCGGCGCCTCCAACGTGCTGAAGCGGAGCTCCAGGTCCACGTTGGCGGTAACGAAGAAGGAGCCGAGGCGCAGCACGTGACTTCCGTCGGCGGCCCGGTAGATGTTGAGCGTGCCCGTACCCACCTGGTCCATCCGGTAGAGCGACCCGGTGAGGACCGCCCGGGTGTCGGGCGCGTTCATGACGGGGAGCGGGGGCTCCACGAGCGGCACGTCGACCTGCTGGTCGACCGTGATGGACCACGGCCCGTTGGCGGTGACGTCGAGCGCGACGTCGCCCTTCCGGGCCCCGTAGCCCTTGCCCTCGCCCGGGCAGGCGGCGTCGACCACGGGCCGGGGCTGCCCAGGCGCCCGCACCAACAGGCGCCCGGTCTGACAGGTCCAGCTCGCCCGCCACTGGAGTGAGCCCTGGCTGACCGCGAAGGGAGCCGCCCTGGTCGAACCCCTGCCTTCCAGCTTCGTGAGCCCCTGCCACCACGGCTGGGAGCGCAGCACGGTCTGGTCTGCAGCGGGCGCCGTCGTCTGGGTCGGGCCGGCGCCGGCCGGGTCCTCGGCCACGCGACTGCCCGCCGCCGGACGGGCCTCGAGGCTCTCCGAGCCCCAGAGCCGCTCGCGGCTGCCCAGGAAGTTGCCGCCGACGAGGGCGCTGGCCACCAGCGCCACGAGGCCGACAACGCTGAACGCCCGCTGGCTGCGAGACGTCGACGGGCCGGAGAGGACGGGGTCGGTCATGGCAGCGGGATCCTCCGGAACACGTTTCCCATGGGCGGCGAGACGGACACTCAGAAACCCCCCGCGACGGGATCGAGGTGCAGCTCTTCCGCGGTGATGTCCTCCAGGCGCCGGCGCCGGGTCTCGACCCCGAAAACGGCCATGGCGATCGCGCCGAGGACGAGCGGCACGGCGCCGATCAGCGCCGTCGTGGCGATGGACGGCGGTGTGGCGCCCGCCACCACCAGTGCGATGACCGCGACCCCACCCAGTTTGCTGGCGCCCGCGGCCAGGCCGGTGCCCCGCGAGCGGATGCGGGTGGGGAAGGTCTCCGAGGCGTACGCCACCAGCACGGCCAGGATCGAGCTGATGCCGGTGATGGGCAGGATGAGGAGCAGGTCGAGCAGCGCCCGGTTGTCGGCGACCCGGTCACCGAGGAACACGAACCCCAGCAGCGACGCGGCCGTCACCAGGCTGAGCAGGATCATCGTCTTCTTGCTGCTCCAGAAGCCGTAGAGGAACGCGATGAGGAAGGTGGCGGGGAAGCCGAGCAGTGCCGAGTCCCTCAGAATGGTCGACGACGTCACCTGGTCGAACCCGAGTCGCTGGAGGTTCGACGGGATCCACAGCTGGAAGCCAAAGGTCACCAGACCGACGCCCAGGCCGAGGAGCACGACGACGCCGGAGATCCCCCGGAACGGCCCGGCGATCACCTGTCGCCATCCGCCCCGGACGCCCTGCTCCACGTCGAGCTCGGAGTGGCCCGCCTCGGCCATGCCGGCGCCGTAGCGCTCCATGACGGCGCGGGCTTCGTCGTCGCGGCCGTTCTGGATCAGGTAGCGCGGGGACTCGGGTATCCAGCGATTGAGGAGGATCAGCACGAGCCCCGTGGGAAGGCCGAGGAGCCAGAGCATCCGCCAGCCATAAGTCGGCGTCAGCTCGGCGGACAGCCAGCTGGTGATGATGTAGGCGCCGGCCACGTCGCCCCCGACGAGCACCATCAGCCAGCCGCGGTGGCGGGACGGCACCGTCTCGGCCAGGAGGGCGAAGGTGATGGGCAACATGCCCCCGACACCCAGGCCCATGAGGAAGCACATGACGAGGTTCCATCGGTAGTCGGGCATGGAGCCGCACACGGCGGTAGCGATGAACAGGACGCCGGCGAGCAGGATGGACGCCCGCCGGCCGATCCGGTCCCCGAGCCAGCCCCACAGGAACGAGCCGATCACCGTGCCGATGATGCCGAACAGCGGGAGGTAGGCAACGGGGACCGTGCCCGTGGGGTTGAGGGCCGACTTGAGCCCGTACTCACGGGCCATGCCCGGGACGACGAAGCTCAGCGTCACCGGCTTCATGACGTCGACCGTCACCGCCGCAGCCAGGACGAGCAGGAGGCCGACGTGCGCCGGCGAGAGCCTGGCGTCGTCGAGGGCCCGCACGCGGATGCGGGCGGTCTGCGCCGGCGTGGCCGGCACGGCCGGGAGCAGGCCGTAGAGGGTCGCCGCGAGGCCCGCGAGCGTCAGGGCCATGCCCAGCTTCATGGGGAGGTCGACGGCCATCCCGTTCAGCTCGTAGCCCATGTCCGCGGCGCCGAGGTACATGGGCAGGTGCAGGACGACGCCGACGGTCACCGCCGCGGTGCCGGCCCAGAAGGCGGCCGGGTGGTGGAACCTGAGGTTCCCGGTCACGACGCGCGCCACCCACCCATCCTAAGAACGGCGCGTACCTCACCCGTATGTGACGCGTAATCCGCGGAGATCGCGCCCTTCAGCTTCCGCTGAAAGATGCCGACACGCAGGCGGTGACCTGGGGAGCGCGCGTCGCCGCCGTGATGGTCGGCCTGCTCCTGACGTTCGCGGCCGGAGTCGCCGTCATGGACCGGGGCGAACCGTCGGCCGCGCTCTCGGTCTCCGCCCCTGGCTCGACATCGCCGGCGCCGGCACCCACGGTTGCGCCGGCGCCGGCCGCCGGCGCCCTCAGCTCCACCACGACCACCCGGCCGGCGCCGCCCACGACCACCGCCGCAACCACGACCACGACCAGGGCGCCGGCGCCTCCCGCGACGCTCAGGCCGACCACCACCCAACGCCCGACCACCACCCAGCGCCCGGCATCCACTCAGCTCCCGACCAGCACTCGGCCCGCACCGGGCGACGGCAACACCGCCGCCGACGCCTGGCGCCTCCTGAACGCCGACCGGACGAGCCGCGGGTTGGCCGCGCTCCCGCCGCGAGCCGACGCTCAGGCCAAGGCGCAGGCGTGGGCCGAGAAGCTCGCTGCCGACAACCGGCTCTCCCACTCCACCCTCAGCCAGGGGCTCACCCAGTGCTGGGCGGGCGTGGGCGAGAACTTCGCCATGGCGCCGTCGGTCGCCCACGCCGAGCAGATCCTCATGGACGACCCTCCCCACCGGGCGAACATCCTCGGGCCCAAGTGGACCGCGGCCGGCGTCGGCGTCGCGCCCACGGCCGGCGGTTACGTCGTGGTGCAGGTGTTCGTGACGGGCTGCTGAACGGCCGTGCACGAGGACGCGCCGACTCTTTGAGTCGGAGTCCCTCGCCGTCAGGAGGCGGCCCCGTTCAGCGCTGCCTGCGACGGCCGTGATCGATGCACTGCCCGCTCCGGGCCGTCGTCGCCGCCGGCGCCCGTGGGAGCATGGTCGGATCCCCGCTGAGCGTGGCCGGGGAGCCGACCCCAAGGAGACTGCCCGATGGAGATCGTCCGCAACGCCGATGGCACCCTCGTCGTCCCTGTGCAGCCCGCCCGGCAGCACGAGACCGATGACGAGACCCATATCCCGTCCGCCGAGGGCGAGGGGACGCAGGCGGACGCCACGCCCACCACCCGGGTGATCCATCCGGGGGAGGGCGGCTACGACGAGGCCCTCGCCGAGTGGGACCTCCAGCAGAACCCCGATCGGGAACCGGTCGTCTCGACGGCCACCGGCCGCCAGGAGGCCATGGCCCTCGTGCATGCGGTGGCGACATCACCAGACCACGAGGTCGCGCCGGCCGTGGAGGCGCTCGACGACCCCGAGGCAGCCGGCGAGGCCCTACGCCACGTCCTCGTCGGTGGCGTCCACTCAGTCGAGGACTTCGCCGCCGAGGTCGCCGATGCCGAGGGCGGCGAACCCCTCCCCGCCCACGAGGCCACCAAGATCATCGGCGAGGTCCTGGCCGAGTTCGACTGAGACGCCCCGCTGGCCGCCCGTCTCTGGTCGGCGGCGCGAACGAATCGGCCGTGCCGGTGATCGCCCGCAACGAGTGGGCCCGCATCCCCGACGACTGGCTGCGCAACGCCCCGCGTGGCGAGGGCGAGAGAACCGGTGACCGCGTGATCGTGGTAGTCGCTAGCGCGTGATATTGGTATCGTAACCGGTGTGACCTTGGTATCCGGCGGCCCCCCCACGTATCGGCGCCGCCTTGCCGATGAGCACCTGCACGAGCTGCTGGCCGCCTTCCCGGCGGTCATGGTCACGGGGCCGCGCGCCTGCGGGAAGACGACCACCGCGGCGCGGCACGTGGCTCACGTCGATCGCCTCGACCAACCAGGGGTCGCCGCCATCTACCGGGCCGATCCCGACGCCGCACTTCAGCGCGCCCGTCGCCCCCTTCTCGTCGACGAGTGGCAGGAGGTGCCCGAGGTCCTGGCCGCGGTGAAGCGCTCGGTCGACGCCGATGCCGCTCCCGGCCAGTTCGTGCTGACCGGGAGCGTCCGGGCCGATCTCAACACCGAGACATGGGCGGGTACGGGCCGAGTGGTGCGGATGAGCATGTACCCACTGACCGAGCGTGAAGCGCTCGGATCCGTCGGTGCCGATCAGCCGTCGTTCCTGGAGCGCTTCGCCGGCTCCGGCATCGGCAACCTCGCGTTGCCCGACGCCGTTCCCGACATCGACGGCTACGTGGCCGCCGCTGTTCGGAGCGGGTTCCCCGATGTGGTCTTCCGCGAGCGGACGGTGCGCCAGCGCCTGATCTGGCTCACCAGCTATGTCGACGACCTCGTCACCCGGGACGCCGCGCTCCTCGACGCCGCGAAGAGCCCGGCCAAGCTTCGGCGGTACTTCAACGCCATGGCGCTCCACAACGCCGGCGTGCCGACCGACGCCACGTTGTACCGCTCGGCAGGGGTGAACGCACGGACCGCCGCCGGCTATGACCAGCTACTCCGAGACCTGTACGTCCTCGACCTCGTCCCTGCGTGGGCCACGAACCGCATCGCCCGGCTCGTCAAGGCTGGAAAGCGCTACCTGGTCGACACTGGCGTCGCGGCCGCAGCCGCCGGCCTCACCGCAGTGTCGATCCTGGCCGACCCTGACCTGCTGGGCCGGTGGTTCGACGCCTTCGCGCTCGCCCAGCTGCGCCCCGAAGTCGCTCTGAGCCAGCCGCGTCCCGTGCTCCACCATCTCCGGGTCGAGGCCGGGCGACGCGAGATCGACCTCGTCGTCGAGCTCGGCGCGCGGCGCATCGCGGCCTTCGAGCTCAAGGCCGGGGTCGGAGTTCGCGACAGCGACGCCCGGCACCTGTTCTGGCTGCGGGACGAGCTGGGCGAGACCTTCGTCGGTGGGGCGGTTCTCCACAGCGGGCCCGGCATGTTCGAGCTGGGCGAGCGCGTCTACGCCATCCCCCTGTGCGCCCTGTGGGGGTAACGCCAGTCGCCGATGCGCGTTCACAGCCAGCACGAACCCGGTGATGGTCTCGCCGGTCAGCTCCGCAGCGGCGCTCAGCTCGCGTTCCTGCCGTTCGCTGACCCGCATGTACAGGTGGAGCGCCGGAGTCTCGCCGGGGTTCCTGAATGTGGAGTAGAAGCAACGGAAGCCCAGCCTCGAACCCCCACTATCCGCTCTCCAGAGCCTCGGCCTCGGCGGCAGTGACCAGCCGCTCGTAGGCGTGGCTCACCGCCTCGCGGAACGGGACACCTGCGACGGGCACGTCCAGGACCTCGAGGCCGTCGAGCACGGCGTCGGGGTGGGCAGGATCGGCGTGCTGGACATCACCCGCCGGTGCCGGCAGATCACCCGGCTGCGGCATGGACGAGCCGTTGAACGGCCACCACGGGGCAACCTCGTCGGTCGCGCCGTCGGTGACCGACGAGCCCCGGAGGGGATCGAGGATCTCCTCACGGCTGCGTCCCCGCCAGGCAAGCAACAGCCACGGGTCGGTATCGAGCTGGTCGGCGAACACGTACAGCACCGCGGCGATGTGCTTGCACGGGTTCTCCCAGTCGGGGCAGCTGCAGCGGGCGCGCAGCTCCTTCCACGCCTTGGGGAACAGCGACACCCCCGCGGCGCGGAACACCTCCTCCAGGTCGGCGGGGATCTCGCCCGCGAGGAGCCGGGCTGCGAAACCGACCTTGGCCCGCATGGCGGCGTCGATCGCCTGCCACTGCGCCGGGGTCGGCTCCGGCAGTGAGACGGTGACGAGATAGGGGGTACGGCGCGAACCCTGGACCTGAGCGGCGGTCGTCGCCGCGTGCACGTCGAGGCTCAATACCTGCCCCGAGCGGGCGTACCGGCGGCCTCGCTGCATGCGCGTCCCGAGGCCGTAGGACTCCAACACCTCCACGAAGCGCCGGGACCACCACGTCGCCGCCATCGCCCCTCGCCGGCGCGAGGTGACCAGCCCGCCCTCCGCCGGCAGCGGGACGGAGGTGGGGTACCGCTGCCAGGGGTCGTCCCATCGCCGGCCCGCCATCAGGCCACGTCACCCGGGCGCAGGGCGATCAGCTCACGCAGCTCGTCGGTCGACAGCTCGGTCAGCCACGCCTCGCCTGTGCCCACCACCCGCTGGGCCAGCTCCCGCTTGCGGGTGATCATCTCGTCGATGCGTTCCTCCACGGTGCCGAGGGTCACGAGCTTGTGAACCTGGACGGTCCGACGCTGGCCGATCCGGTAGGCCCGGTCGGTGGCCTGGTCCTCCACCGCCGGGTTCCACCACCTGTCCAGATGGATGACGTGGGAGGCGGCCGTGAGGTTGAGCCCGGTCCCTCCCGCCTTGAGCGAGATGAGGAACAGCTGCGGGCCCTCGGGGTCCTCGAACCGCCGCACCATCTCGTCGCGGGCCGGGCGACGCACGCCCCCGTGGAGCCACAGCGCCTCGGTGGCGAACCGGCGTTGCAGATAGGGCGCCAGCAGCTCGCCCCACGCCTTGAACTGGGTGAAGCACAGCACCTTGTCCCCCTCCTCCAGGATCTCCTCAAGCAGCTCCTCGGTGCGGGTGAGCTTGCCCGAGCGGCCCCGCAGCGGCGATCCGTCGGCCTGGAAATGGGCCGGGTGGTTGCACACCTGCTTCAGCCGCAGGAGCCCGGCCAGCACCAGCCCCCGGCGCTCGATGCCCTCGGCCTCCTCCGCGCCGGCGAGGAGGTCGTCGACCACGGCCTGGTAGAGGGTGGCCTGCTCGCGGGTGAGCGGGCAGCGGTCGACGGTCTCGATCTTGTCCGGAAGGTCGGTGATGATCGAGCGGTCGGTCTTCAGCCGGCGCAGGACGAACGGCCCAGTCGCCCGCCGGAGCAGCTCGGTGGCCTCCGCATCGTTGTCGCGCTCGATGGGCAGGGCGAAGCGCTCCCGGAACGTGCGCGCCGAGCCCAGCAGTCCGGGGTTGAGCACCTGCATGATC
>JBPCLE010000134.1:0-8263 GCA_051003575.1 Acidimicrobiales bacterium
CATCCGGCCGTGTTGGTGACGGCGCAACGGATCCTCGATGCCGAGCCATCGGTGGTGCAGGTTGTACCTCTCACGAGCACCATCCGATCCTTCCACTCCGAAGTGGTGATCGAGCCGGATGCGGAGAGCGGGCTCGACGCGGTCTTTGCCGCGCAGTGTCAGCACATCCGTGCCGTGTCACCGCGTCGGATCGTCGGTGTCCGAGGCAACGTCGGATCGACCCTCTTGATGCAACTCCGCGAGACCATCGCCATCATCCTCGACCTCCCCTGACCAACCGAGACGGATCCGAAAAAGGCTCCAGATTCGCGCCCTCGACTCTCCGGGGCCAACGGGGCTTGGCCCGGGCCTGGCGACGGAGCCTCGGATCAGGCCTCGTTGTCTTCGGATGCGTTCGGATCGATGTCCCCATGCTCGGCTCGAACGACCTGCTCCTCCGTTTCGATCGCCTCCTCGGAGACCTCCCCGACGGACTCGTCGGGGTCTGTGAGGTCCTGCTCCACTCGGCCTTTGGCCTCGACGGCGCGGTCGCCGGTGACCCGCCCGGCGGTCTCAGTGATCTTACCGATCTTGTCTCCCATAATGTCCTTTCAGCGGGTTATCGTCGGCGGCGCGGACTGCATTGCACGCAGCGGTGGCCTCGCCAATCGTGCTGGCCTCCTCGGCGTCGCCCGGCAGGTTGAGGATCACGCGTTTCTATCCCGTCGGGGGGCTGCCCGGCGAGACCAGGATGTCCATCTCGGCGGCTGCCAGGGTTCGGGCAACGATTGTCTCGGCGACCTCGGTCAGCTTGGCGCTGTGGTCGCGGGCGTAGGCGCGCAGTCGCCGAAAGGCCTCGTCCATCCCGATGTCGGCTCGCTCGGCCAAGGCGCCCTTGGCCTGTTCGATGGTCACCCGGCTGTTCAACGCTCCCTGCAGCTGGGCCGTGAGCCGGTTGGTATCGGTCGTCGCCCGGTCCTGGAGCAGGGCGATGGTGGCGGCGTGGGCGAGCGCCTGGGCGACGGTGACATCGGCGCCGCTCAGGGGCCCGGCCTCGGCCATGAAAAGGTTGAGGGTCCCCAGCACGGTGTCGCGCACCCGCATCGGGAAGGCGTGCACTGACGGCAGCCCGGCCTCGATGGCCTGGCGCCCGAAGCGCGGCCACGGGCTCTGCGCCCCCAAGTCGCCGTGAACCACGGCCACCCCGGCGCGGAAGGCGTCGAGGCACGGGCCCTCCTCGTTCTGGATCTGGAACAGCTCGAGCAGGTTGACCTGCTCGCTCGATGCGGCGACGACGTGAAGGGTGCGGTGGACATCCGCCAGCAATATCCCCGTCGCCGACGCGTCGAGGAGCTCCACGCACCGGCCGCTCAACATGGTCAGGAGCTCGATGACGTCGAAGTCGTCGACCAGGGTGTCGGCAAGCTGCAGGAACGTGTCCGCGAGCAACTCTTCCCGGGTCGCCATGGCGCACCACCCCTCTCCTCTTGCTGGTCGCATTCTACGGCGCAGCGCGACCCCATGGGCGAGACGTCACCGGACGTCGAAACGCAGACGTCGGGCGACGACCTCCCCGGCGACGGCGGCCAGGGGAGTGCCGTCGACGAACGCACGGGCGCGGAGGCGGGCCAATGCCTCGCCCACGCCCACCTCCAGCTGGGCGGAGACCATCCCCGAGGCCTGGTGGACCCGGGCAGCGAAGGAACCCTCGTCAGCGAGGCCCGCGGCCAGTGAGCCGGCGGGCAGGCCGGCCTGCGCCGCGAGCAGCGCTCGGGTCGCGACATCGGCCAAGACCACCGCGTCGGCATAGACGCCGCCCTGGAGGGGGCCGGACCCGAGCTGGTAAACGGTGAACGCCCCGAGGCGGGCGGCGCCGATGCGCAGCGGGAAGGAGAAGACCGCGCCCGTCCCTGCCTCGACCGCGGGCCCGCAGAAGCCGACCCAGCGCTCGGGGATCGCGTCGAGGTCGCATTCGATGATGGGCACGCCGAATGTGTGCGCGTCGACCCGGGGCCCGGTACCGAGTGTGAACTGCAGTTCCTCCAACGCTTCGGCCATCCGGTTCGACGCAAAGGCTGCCCCGGGGACGCCCTCGGCCATGACGAGAAGCCCCACGCCGCCTGCCGCCAGCAGATCTGCCGCCGCCGAGCACATCCCCGCCGGGGTAGGTTCGGGACCCTCGCGGGCACCCAGCGCGGTGATGATGCGCAACCACCGGTCGTGGGCGGTGGCCATCAGGACCGGCGGTGACCTGCATCAGCGGTGAACGCAGGCCGACCGGCGCGATTGGTGGGCCCGGCATGACCGTCCCTGCTGCCGTCGGATCTCTCGTCGCGCACTCGTTCACGCTATCGCCAGGCCTCGGCGTCGAAGACCCGCGAGCCGGGTGGGCCCCGGCACATGGCCGGGGCGATCTTCGAGCGCGACTACGCGCCGTGGCCAGGAGGGCGGAATCATCCGCCGGGTCGACGGTGTCGACGGTCGCTTCGTGGAGGGCCCCACCGGACGAGTGCTCGTCACCCGCAAGACAGCCAGCCGACCCAGCGGGGCTGGTGGGTGTACAACATCCTGCTCCCAGGAGAGTCGTGCGTGGCCGAGATCGACGTCGAGCTGGCCGAGTCCGCGGTCCGGGGCCCGTCATCGTCGAACTCGACCTCACGAGATCGGCCGCCGCCTGCTCGTTCACCGCAAGACCCGCCTGACACTGCCTACGGCCCTGCCGATCGCCTGACCTACAAGTACGGCGCCACCTGGGCTCGCACCCACTGGTGGAAATGCACCATCCCGTCCTCGAGCGGGTCCTGGTAGGGCCCGACGTCGTCAAGGCCCTGCTTCCAGAGAGCCTGGCGGCCCTGGTCGATGCGTTCGACGATGAAGCGGTCCTCGCCGGCGCTCTCCTCGTAGGCGGCCTGGTGGGCCTCGACGATCTCGGGGTGCTCACTGAGAATGTCACGCGGGTAGTAGAGGTCAACCACGTTGACGGTCGAGGAGGCCGACTCGGGCACCAGGAACGACACGGCCAGGGCCTCGGGGTACCACTCCAACATGACGTTGGGGTACAGGCAGAACCACAGGGCGGCGTGCTGCGGCGGCCGGCCCCGCAGGTCGGTCACCAGCCTGGTGTAGCGCCGATAGGGTTCGGACGCGGCCGACAGGTCGGACTTGATGGCCATGACCTGGTTCGACCAGGTGGCGCCGAACTCCCAGTCGCCGGGTGTGAACGCGGGGCAGTCGACATAGCCCTTCAGCCCGGAGTGCGCCGGCTCGACGTGGTACAGCTCCAGGTAGATCTCCATGAACGTCTTCCAGTTGACCGGGTACCGGTCGACCGACGTGCCCTGGTACAGGTAGTCGGAGTAGTCGATCTCCGCGGCGCGCGAGAAGCCGGCCAGCTCGGCGCCGACATCACGGGAGCCTTCGAAGAGCAGGCCGTTCCAGGACCGCAGGCTCCGGCGGTCCAGGTCGAGGCACGGGTTCTCGGGGAAGTGGGGGGCGGCCCGCTGCCGGCCGCCGAGGTCGTAGGACCAGCGATGGATGGGGCAGACGATGTTGCGGACCTCGCCCCGCCCTTCGAGCATGACCGCCTGGCGGTGGCGGCAGGTGTTGGAGACCAGCTCCACCCCCCCGGCGTTCCGCACCAGCATCCACACCTGGTCCCTCCAGTCCAGGACGTGGTAGCTGCCGACCTCGGGCACCATGGAGCCCTGTCCGACGTAGCCGGGCCCGGGGCCGAACACGTGCTGCATCTCGAGCGCGTGGAACGCCGGGTCCACGTACCAGTCGACGGGGAGCGGCCGGACGGCGGGGACCGCTCCCGGCACTATCACTCTCGGACGACCTGGATCGTCTTCAGCTCCGGGTCGCGGGGGCCGACGATGCGGCAGCCAGCCTCCACCTGGAGGCGCAGGTACTCGACCAGCTCGGGGGTGAATCGCTCGCCGGGCACGACCACAGGGATGCCGGGCGGGTAGCTGGCGGCCAGCTCGGCCGACACCCGCCCGACCCCGTCGGCCAGCGCCACCCGCTCCTGGGGGGCGTGGAAGGCCTGCGTCGGGCTGAACACCTGCTCGGGGAGGTGCACCAGGCCACTCTCCAGGAACCCGGCCACCGGCGGGGCCGGGTCGTTGAGCTTGTCGGCCACGGCGAGCAGGGAGCTGGTCAGGCGCTCGACCGACTCCCGGTCATGGCCGATGGTGACGTTGGCCAGCACGTTGGCGAAGTCCGACATCTCCACCGAGATGTCGAAGGACTCGAACAGGATGCGGTCGACCTCGTAGCCGGTGTGGCCGGTGCCGACCACGTTCACACACAGCCGGGTGGGATCGACGGCCTGGACGCCGTAGCTGCCGATAAGCGTCTTGTCGATGCATGACAGCCGGGGGTGCTCGCTCAACAGGCTGCGGGCCTCCTGGGCCAGGCCGATGGTCTCGTGCAACAGCTGCTCGCCCTCGGTGGCCATCTGCATGCGGGCCACGTCGAGCGAGGCGTAGAGCAGGCAGGAGGGGCTGGTGCTGAGCACCAGCTTGCTGACCACCTCCACACGGTCCTGGTCGATCAGCGGGCCCGGCACGTGGAGCATGGAGGCCTGGGCGACCGACCCGATGAGCTTGGGGGTGCCGGTGACGGCGGCGTCGGCTCCAAGGGCCATGGCGTGGGACGGGAGATCAGGGTGGAACGGCAGGTGCGGACCCCACGCCTCGTCGACCAGCAGGGGGACGCCATGGCGGTGGGCCGCCTCGGCGATGCCGGCCACGTCGCTGCACGTCCCGTAGTAGGTGGGAGAGACGATCAGCACGCCCTTGGCCCGGGGGTAGGCACGCAGGCCGGCCTCGACGGTGGCCGGCGTGACCCCGTGGGCGATGTGGCTGGCGGGGTCCAGCTCGGGCGGCAGGTAGACCGGGCGGGCGCCGGCGAGGATCAGGGCCGAGATCACGGCCTTGTGGGTGTTCCGCGAGGTCAGGATCACGTCGCCCGGGTGACAGACGCTGATGACCATGATCTGGTTGCCGCTGGTCGATCCGTTGACCAGGAACCAGGACCGGTCGGCGCCGTAGGCGGCAGCGGCCAGCTCCTCGGCCTGCTCCAGGGCCGAGCCGTGCCGCCCGTCAAGGGCGCCAAGCCCGGTGCACAGGTCGAGCTTCAGCGTCTCCGGCCCGAAGAGCTGCCCGAGCATCTCGTGGGAGCCGCGGCCCTGGATGTGGCCCGGGGTGTGGAACACCGACCTGGGGACTGACGCATACTCCTGCAGGGCTTCGAGGTAAGGCGCCCGCCGCTGGTCGAGGGCCTTCCGTCCGGGCCGGTTACCGGCGATCATTGCGGGAACCATAGTCTGCGGCCCTGTCAGGTCCGGGGACCTTCACACCGGATTCCCATGCTGCTTGGCGACGTTTGACCCCAGTCCGGCCCGAGGGTCTCCGGCGCTAGCCTGCCCCGGTGGACGCCGACCTTCTCGCCCTACTCTGCTGCCCACGCCACCGGTCCGCACTGCTGGACCGGGGCGGGGACTCGCTGGCCTGCCCGACCTGCGGCGCCATCTTCCCGATCGTCGACGGCATCGTCGTCTTCCTGAGCGCCCAGCAGCTGTCCGAGCAGGACGAGCGGGAGAAGGAGTTCCGCAGCGCCGAGAGCGCCGACTACGACGACCTCTACGCCGGCTACACCGACGCCGTCGAGGTCCCCTCCGTGATGCGCAGGGTGGGCCGCCCTGCCGGCCCGGTCCTCGACGCCGGCTGCGGCACCGGCCGCATCACCAAGGCCCTGCTCGACCTGGGCCAGCCCATCGTCGCCATCGACTACAGCGACGCCTGCCTGCGCCGCATGCTCGACCGCTGCGCCGGCGGGCGGGTGCTCGCCGTGCAGTCCGACCTGCGGTCCATCCCGGTGCGCTCGGACGTGATGGCCGCGGCCACGTGCATGGAAGTCCACCAGCACGTCCGCGACGAGGACCGGCCCGGGTTCGTGGCCGAGCTGGCCCGGGTACTGCGCCCCGGCGCCCCGCTGGTCATCTCCACCTTCAACTACAACCTGGTCTTCCGGGCCTGGACGATGCTCGGCAACGAGGGCGCCCGCCGGGGCGGGCACGTCCTCGGCAACGACTACCCCTACCGGCGATTCGAGCGGGACGAGTTCGCCCGTGAGCTGTCGGTGTGCTTCGACGTCGAGGAGCTCACGGGCATCCGCAACATCCCGGCCCGCAGCCTGGCCCAGGCCATCCGCCGGACGGGCGCCAAGAGCGCCGGCGACCAGTTCCAGCGGTTCATGACCGAGCGGGGCCTGCGCGCCGACCACTTCCTCGAGCGCACCGCCGTGGCCGGGGCCCTGGGCTTCTTCTGGCTGGCCCGGGCGGTGAAGCGCGCCGGGCCGACCTAGCAGGTATGAGATTCCTTGGACCATGGTTCTGGCGATGATTGGTGCAGCCAGCGTGGTCGGCGGAATGGCCCCGCTGGTACGGACGAAACTTCCTCTGGTCTTCGTTGGGTTCCTTGCGGGACCGTAGTCCCTCTCGTTTTTCATCGTCACAGTCGGATCACAAGGGGTGCTCCCGGCTCTGAGACCTCTGGGCGGGGTACGACCTGCTCTTCAGGTCTTCCCCCTGAGCCGATCGGGCCTCGACGGCTGAGCGCGACATCGCAGGGTTCCTCCGGGTCCACGGGCGGAATCTCCGGGCACCGCTGATCCCGGTCCGGCTGGGCTCCTCCACCACCAACGCACTCCAGCACGTATTGGTCACCGATCGGGGAACGCTTCTGGGGGGCGTGAGCTACCTGATCGGCCGACCGAATGGCTGTCCGCGCGACGATTGCCATAGGGGCAACATGGCTCTCCCGCGCCGGCTGCTCACCCTGGTGCACCTCGCAGGATGGCCTGATCGGCCGCAGCATTGGCGGGGGTCACGGCAGGGCTGGGCTCGTTCGCTCTCGCTTGGAACACGCTGTCGGCGTCACGATCTGGCCGGCTCATCCCCGACGGTCGCGGCGGTAATGCGTCAAGCGGCATTGCCGCTGTCCAGAGCGGTGCCCTCGGCACCCGAGCAGGAACGCCGGCTATGGACGGCCTTGCCTTCCGGAACGTCAGGATGAACCTTCGGGATCGCGCAGTCACCGCGAGTATCGCTCGGGGTGCCCGCGGTCGAGACCTGTCTGAAGGCTCACAGCACACGGTCCTGCGGCGGCCCCGGCCGCCGACAAGGGCGAGGAGTAGGCTTTACACATGGCGCACGCCGCTGCGACGGGCTACAGCGTCGAGGATCTCGACTGGCTCCGGGTCGAGCTTGGTGTCGCACATGTTGAGCTCGATCCCTGGGGGAGCCTCATCGTGTCACCCGCCACCGACGAACACGAGACCGCAATGGCCGTGCTCCATGACCAAGCGGTTCGCCAGCTGGGGTTGGCCGCCGGCTGTGTCCGGTCGAACAGCTTCGCCTGGAAGATTCCGGGCGGCAGCGGGTACCTGAACGTCCCCGACCTCGCCGTGCTCGTGCCCGGTTGGCAACGCGTCGCCGACTGGCACCTGGACCCGCCACCGCTGCTGGTCGTGGAAGTGGCGTCGCCCTCAACCAGGGCGTTGGACCGGGGCCGCAAGTTGGCGGACTACCGCCTGGGCGGCGCGGGCATGTACCTCCTGGTTGAGCTTCCCCCTCCCGGGAACCCAGGCGAGGTGGCTTTTGAGGCCCACGACTTCACGACCGACGAGCGACTCGTCGCGACGAACGCCATCCAGCTGGTGGTCGGCGGCCGGCCGCTCCGGTGTGATCTCCGGGACATCTGAGGGTCGGCCCACAGCCCTACGAGGTAGCAGTGCTCTCCCCGTCGCCAGGGCGAGGCCATTGTCACGGACATCGCCGCCGATGTGGTGCCCGACGCCGAGGCCGCCCTCGTGTACCTGCGCCACGCCGCCGCCGACCGGCCCTACGACCTTGCGGTGGTGGACATGGCCATGCCGGGCATGGACGGGCTGGAGCTGGCCCGGGCGATCAGCGCCGATCCCGCGCTGAACTCGGTCCGCGTGGTGCTGTTGAGCTCGGTAAGAATCGACCCCGAGACAGCGGCGAGCGCCGGGGTTGCCGCTCGCCTTACCAAACCCGCTCGGCTGTCCCAGCTCTACGCCACCTTGGTGCAGGCGGTGACGCCGGTGGCGGTGGCGATAGTGGTAGCGACAACAACGCCACCGAATGCCCAGGTGGGTACTTCCTGGCGAACTCCCTGCCGGCGATCCGCAACTCGGTCTTCGACAACGCAGACACCCCGGACTCGACCGCCCCGTCAGTGCCTCAAGGCCTGAAGGC
>JBPCLE010000135.1:0-7843 GCA_051003575.1 Acidimicrobiales bacterium
TGGGAGGACGGCGGGCCATCGGATACCGACAACCTCATGGCGTTGTGCCATCGACATCACCGGTTGCACCATCTCGGACGCCTCGGCATCGAGGGCAACGCCGATGAACCCGACGGCATCCGTTTCAGCGACGAACGCGGCCGGCCACTGGATGCCACCGGGCGACCCGTCGTACCCGGCCGGGCGTTCACCACCGCGGCCCGAGACCTGGGCATCGCGGCGGGCGCCTGGTCACACCCCAGCGGTGAGCGGTTCGATCCGCGGTGGGTGCACCTCAACGAAGCGGGATGATTCAGCCGGCGCCGGCGAACAGGTTGGGGGCCGGCCGCGAGCTACCTGGTCGACGCCCCGACGGGCGCCGGCGCCGCGTGCTCGTGGGGCAGGCCGGCGGCCCGCCGCCGGCCCCGGGGGCCGGTCACCGCGAACACAACCGCGAACAGGGCGGCGCCGACCAGGACGATGGTGGCGCCCGATGACACGTCGAGGTGGTAGCTGAGGATCATGCCGGCGAAGCCGCACGAGGCCCCGATGAGGGTCGAGATCCACAGCATGCGGGCGAAGCTGTTGGTGAGCATGCGGGCGACGACGGGCGGGATGACCAGGATGGCGGCGATGAGGACCACCCCGAGCACCTTCATGGTGGCCAGGATCGACACCGAGAGCAGGAGCATCAGCAGGGCGTCCATGCGGGCCGTGTTCACGCCGGAGACATCGGCCACCTCCGGGTCGAAGGTCGTGAAGAGCAGCTTGCGGTAGAAGCCGACCACCACGGCGACGGCCCCCACGGTCACGCCGGCCACGACCCACACGTCGGCCATGGTGACGCCGAGCACACTGCCGAAGATGGCGGCGTCGATGCTGCGGCGGACCTGGCCGTAGAGCCCGAGCAGGGCGATGCCGAAGGCGAACGAGGCGGTGGTGATGACCCCGATGGCGGCGTCGGAGCCGATGAGGCGCCGGCGGGTGACTCGGCCGATGGCCAGGGCCGACGCCATGCCCCACAGGCCGGCGCCCAGGTAGAAGTTGAACCCGACGAGGGCGGAGGCGGCGGCGCCGCCGAAGATGGCGTGGGACATGCCGTGGCCGATGTAGCTCATGCCCCGGAGGGTGACGTACACGCCGATCAGGCCACAGAGGGCGCCGGCGAGGGTGGCGACGATCAGGCCGTGGCGGAAGAAGGCGAACGCCAGCGGCTCGGTGAACCAGCTCACGACGCGCTCTGCCTCCTCGAACTGGTGACGATTTGTCGCGCCCTGGCGTGCTTTTTCGTCACCAGTTGGGGGGCATCGACCACGATCGGCATGCCGCCGTGCTCCAGAACCTCCATGGGAGCGCCGTAGGTGCACTCGAGGACGGCCGGCGTCAGCACCTCACGGGGGGTGCCCCGCCCGATGATCTCGGTGTTGAGGCACACGAGCTGGGGCAGGTGGGCGGCCATCCCGTTGAGGTCGTGGGTGCTGAGCAGGATGGCCAGGCCGCCGGCGTTGAGGTCGGACAGGAGGTGGAGGATGTCGTGGCGGGTGCGGACGTCGACGCCCGACGTGGGTTCGTCGAGCAGGAGCAGCTCCGGCCGGCACAGCAGGGCCCGGGCCAGGAACACCCGCTGCTGCTGGCCGCCGGACAGCTCACGGATGTGGCGACCCCCGAGGTCGCCGATGCCGAGCCGGTCGAGCACCGAGGCCACCTCGGCCTTCTCGGCCGCCGAGGCCCAGGGCAGGCGCCGGCCGGTGGTGCGCGACATCAGCACCGCCTCGGCCACCGTGACCGGGAAGCTCCAGTTCACCGTCTCCACCTGGGGCACGTAGCCCACCCGCAGGCGGGGCCGGCGCCATACCGTGCCCTCGACGGGCGCCACGGTGCCGAGCACGGCCCGCAGCAGGGTGGTCTTGCCCGAGCCCGACGGCCCGACGACGCCCACGAAGTCGGTGGAGCCGATCTCCAGGTCGGCCCGGCGCAGGACCGGGGGGCCGGCGTAGGCGCACGTGACGCCCTCCAGCCGCAACAGAGCGGTCATTGCGGGTAGACGGCGGTGTCGACCCCGTCGGCGGGCACCTGGACCGCTCTGAGGGCGGACGCGTCGCCGCCCAGGCTCTCCACCATGGTCACGAAGTTGAACTTCATGAGGCCGAGCCAGGAGTGGTCGGGCTCGCCGGGCTTTCCGGGCAGATCGTCGTCACGCAGCTTGTCTACGTAGCGGACGCCCGCCTCGGACCCGATCCGGGCCAACACGGGGCTGGGGAAGACCTCGGAGCCGAAGATGGCCGGCACGCCGGCCTGGCGGACCTGGGTGATCAGGCCGGCCACCTCCCGGGGCGTGGGCTCGGAGAAGTTCGACACCTGGATGGCGCCGATCACCTTCCAGCCGTACTCGGCGGCGAAGTAGGCGTAGGCGTCGTAGTAGGTCAGCAGCGCCCGCGTGGGGACGGTGGCGCCGGCCGTCCGGAGCGCCTGGTCGAGCACGTCGACCTGGGCCGCGAACCGTTCGTAGTTGGCGCCGTACCCGCCGGCGTGGGCCGGGTCGCGGGCCGTCAGCGTGTCACGGACGATACGGGCGTAGTCCTTGGCGAAGGGCGGGTTGGTCCACAGATGGGGGTTGGGCTTGCCGCCCTCCCGGGGGAACGAGAAGTCGTACAGGTACCGGTCGGGGCCGATGGTGCGGTCGCCCAGCGACACGATCTCGGCGCCGGCCTTGAGGTTGCCGGCGGCCAGCTTCTGGGTGGGGTCCTCCAGCTTGAGGCCGTTGACGAAGATCACGTCGGCCCGGGCCAGGGTGGCCGCCGCGCTGGGCGGGGGCTCGAAGGTGTGCGAGTTCGAGCCCTCGGGGACCAACCCCCGCACCTCGGCCAGGTCGCCGGCCACGCTCGACACGATGCTGGTGATGGGCGAGACGGTGGTGACCACGTTGAGCTTCTCGGGGTCGTCGGCCGACGCCCGGTCGCCGGCGCCGCAGGCGGTCGACAGAAGGGCCAGCGTCGCCACCACGAGCGCCAAGCGTTTACTCACATGCAGCACGCTATCGCAAGCTGCTCGCTTCTACGGTCGGGGTACTACACTTCTTCCATGCTGGTTCGGGAACAGGCAGAGCCCATCCTCGGCCTGCTGCGGGCGCAGGGCGGCCGGGTCACCACCTGCCGGCGCACGATCCTCGAGGCCTTCCTCGGCATCGGTGGCCACGTGACCGCCGAGGCCCTCACCACCCGCGTACAGGTCTCCCAGCCCGACGTCCACGAATCCACCGTCTACCGCTTCCTCGACGAGCTGGAGCGCCTCGGCGTGGTCGACCACGTGCACCTGGGCCACGGGCCCGCCGTCTACCACCTGGCCAGCGACGCCCACCACCACCTGGTCTGCGACGACTGCGGCGCGGTGGTGGAGGTGCCCGAGGCCGTGTTCACCGACCTGCGCGGCCGCCTGCACGACGACTACGGCTTCTCCCTGCGCCCGAGGCACTTCGCCGTCACCGGCGTGTGCCGGGCCTGCACCCCCGCCTGAGCCATCCGCCTGACGCTCGCCGCCGGCGGACCTCAAACGACTCTGACGGTGCCGTTCATCTGGGCGGGATGGATGTCGCACTGGAACTTGTACTCGCCCTTGGCCGGGGCGTGGAACGTGTAGGTCACCGTGGCCACGCCGGTCACCAGCTGGCCGCGGAAGACCGGCTTGGTCGGGTCGGCGCCGATGATCGTGAGGTTGTGCTGGACGGCGCGGTCGTTGTTGTCGAACTCGATCTGGACCTCGGTATCGGCGGCCAGGGTGATCGTGTCGGTCCCGAAGGCCACGTTCTCGGCCGCCAGCTGGACGTGAACCGCTTCGCCGGCGTGCTCCTCGGAGTGCACCTCGATCTCGCGCTCGCCCACGGCGGCGGCGGCGAGGCCGGCGCCGACCATGAACACGGTCCCGATCGCCAGCACTGCGGCCATGGTGCGGCTGCTCATGCTGGGCCGCACCGCGGCGAACGAGGCGATGGCCAGGATCACCGCGCCAACCAGCAGGGCGATCACCCCCGACGCCGTCTCCGCCACCGCCAGCAGCACCCGGGACAGGAAGAACATGATGCTGGCGATGGTGGTCAGGCCGAGCACGGGCAGGCCGATGGGCAACAGGCTGATGTGGCGCCCGGTGGCCTCCGAGGCGGCCCGGGCGAGCCAGCCGGCGCCGGCGCCGAAGGCCAGCAGCACGCCGGCCCAGGTGAACAGGGCGTGCTCGATGAGGCCGAGCATGACCAGGGCGGCCGAGATGCCGAGCACGACCGGCCAGCCGCCGCCACCGGGCAGGGGGCGGACGTACACCGGCCTCACGGCCGGCGGCGGGGCGCCGACCGGCACCGCCGGCGCGTACTCGTGCTCCCGGATGGTGGAGAGCATGACGCCGAGCAGAAAGGCGCCGGCGCCGACCATCAGGTACAGCACGCCGCCCAGCAGGTCGCCGGTCATGATCTGGTAGACCGCGCCCAGGAAGAGGGCGACGCCGGAGACGGGCAGGAAGAGCTTCGAGGTCTGGGTGAACATGCCGGCCTTACCCGTGCCTGCTGAGGAGGAACAGGACAGTCACGACCACGAACCACACGATGTTGGTGTACTGCCAGAACACGGCTCCGGCCCGCAGGGCATCGTGACGGTCGTCGGTGAAGTGGCCGGCGACGGTGCGGAACGCCAGCAGCACCGCCATCAGCAGCGCGGCCAGCAGGTGGAGCAGGTGGAAGCCGATCAGGATGTCGTACAGCGTGGCGTAGGGGTGGTCGTTGAACCCGAAGCCGCTGCGGACGAACGTCAGCCACTCAAGGTTGGCCATGGCCAGGCCCAGGAACAGGGTGAGGACCAGGGCCATCGCCGCGTTCCGCCCGTCGTTGCGGCGGGCGGCGAAGACGCCCCACTGCATGGCGACGCCCGACATGACTGCGGTGATGGTGATCATGGTGGGGATGTAGGTGCTGACCGACACCCCCGTGGGCGGCCAGGTGGTGGCCCCCTCCTTGATGGAGATGTAAACGGCCACCACGGCGGCCAGGATCATCATGTCCGCGGTGCAGAACAGCAGCGTGCCGATCGTGCTGGTACCCCGACGGGGACGCCCCGGGACCGGCCCCGGCAGCGCCTCGCCCGTGGGCAGGACCACCGGCGTGGCATCGGTCGCGGGGACAGGGAGGTTCCCGGCCGTGGTCGGGACGGCGACCATTGACATTACGCGGCCCCCTCAAGCGACTGGGACTGGGCCACGCGGAGGTCGAGCAGCGGGGAGGCCGATCGGATCTCGGGCAGCGCGTCGAAGTTGTGCGGTGGCGGCGGCGAGGTCGTGGTCCACTCCAGGGTCTGGCCGCCCCACGGGTCGGCGCCGGCCGCCCGGCCCCGCCGGGCGAGCACGCTGGAGACCAGGTCGAACACGAGCACGACCAGGCCGATGCCGACGATGGCGGCGCCGGCGGAGACCACCATGTTGCCGAGACCCCAGTCGTCGCCGGAGTCGAAGGTGGCGGTGTGGGTGGCCATGTCCTGCACGCCCAGGAGGAGCATGCCGGCCACGGTGAGGAGGGTGCCGCCCACGACGGCGAGGATCTCCAGCTTCCCCAGGGCGTCGGACAGGTGGCGGCCCCAGATCTTCGGCCCCCAGAAGCTCAGGGCGGCGATGGCGCCGATGGTGGCGGCGCCGAAGAACAGGGCGTGGTGCTGGCCGACCTGCCAGTAGTTGCCGTGTGAGCCACCGCCGGCGTCGACGGCGGAGACCACCGACGCGGCCAGGCCCAGGCCGAGGACGGGGAGCATGCCCAGCGCCCACAACATGGGCGTGGCGCCCATCCGCCCGCGGGTGGTGCGGATGTCGCCCCCCTTGCCCGCCAGGCGGAGGGTGGCGAGCCAGTTCAGGACAAGCAGGGCGACGGGCGCCAGCACGGCGAGGGCGCCGAGGACGAACAGCGGCCGCGCCTGGTTGAGGGTGTCGACCTCGCTGCCCCAGCCGGCGAAGCTGAGGATGCCGACGCCGGCCAGCACCGCCGCGGCCCGCTCACGGCTGAAGAGGGGGCGGCCGGCGAAGGTGGCGACGATCTCGCTGACCGCGCCCAGGGCGGGGATGAGCAGGGCCCACAGCACCGGGTAGGCGCCGAACCAGAACAGGCGGGGCCAGATGAGGGGGTTGCCGCCCCGGCTGCCGGTGAACCCGCTGAACAGCGAGGCGCCGTAGTGGCGGTCGACGAACAGCAGGCCGAAGGCGCCGATGAGGACCGGCAGGGCGAGCAGGAGGACGGCGGCGGAGACCATGACCGACCAGCTGAAGATCGGGAGCCGCCGCAGGGTCATGCCGGGGGGGCGGAGCTGGAGGATGGTGGCCAGCACGTTCACCGCCACCAGCACGCCGGCCATGCAGACCAGGGCCAGGCCGAGGAGGAGCAGGTCGGGGCCCTGCCCACCGAGGCCGAGCATGACGGGCACGGGGTCGCTGAGCGCCCAGCCGTGGAACACGTCGGACGCGACGGGGGCGGCGCAGACCATGGCCCCGCCAGCCAGGAACATCCAGAACGACATGGCGTGCAGGCGGGGGAACGCCAGCCGGGCCGCCCCGATCTGGAGGGGGACGATCGCCGAAGCGATGCCCAGCCACACCGGGAGCAGGAACAGGAAGACCGACACCACGCCGTGCAGGGTGAACAGCTGGCGGTAGGTGCCCTCGCCGAGGAGCTCGCCGTCGGGCGTGGCCAGCTGGGCCCGCATGAGGAGGGCCATTACGACCCCCGCCACCAGGAAGACCACGGCCGCGGCCACGTACAGCGACCCGATGTACTTGTGGTCGGTGCCCTTGGGCCAGGGGTCGGGAAGGTCGAGCACGGGCTGCGACGGCCCGCTGTCGGCGGGCCGCGCCTCTTCCTCGACCTCGGTGTCGGTCATTGCCATCGTCGCCGGACTTTATACAGACCGCCCCCGACCCTTCGAGTCGAGCACCCCGGCGCCGGCGCTAGCGTGCCTGTGCGCCCCCTTCCGCACCCCGTACGAGCACTGAGGACCGCCGGCGCCGCTGGTGCCTCGCCGGCGGCATTGTCGTCGCGGCCGGCGCCCTCAGCCCGCCCCTGGAGGCGGGGGCCGACGCCACCCTGGCCGCCCACATGGTCCAGCACGTGGCGCTGACCATGGCCGCCGCGCCGCTCCTCGCCGCCGGCGTGCGCCTGCCAAGGGTGCCGCCGGTGCTGGCCTGGCTGGCGTTCGCGGCCACCGGCTGGCTGGTGCACTTCAGCCCGCTCTACCAGGCGGCCACCGAGAGCCTGCCCCTCCATGTGGTCGAGCACGCGCTCCTGGTGGGCACTGCGGTGGCGTTCTGGGCCCAGGTGGCCGGGCCGGCCGCCACCATGTCGCACCCGCTGCGCCTGCTGTACCTGGGGGTGGCCATGCCCCAGAACACCTTCCTGGCCCTGGCCATCTTCTCGTCCACGCGGGTCCTGTACCCCCACTACGCCGCCGGCGGCGACCCCCTGGGAGACCAGCGCCTGGCCGGCGGGATCATGTGGGTGGCCGGCGACCTGGTGCTGCTCGCCGCCGTGCTGGTGGTGGCCGCGGCCTGGGCCCGGCAGGAGGAGCGTCAAAACCGGGCTAGCTCCGCCTGGGGGTCCGGACCGTGAACATTGTGACAAGTTCTCCCAGCCGGCCGCCCTCGCCGCCGACCGGCGGCTCCAACGGATGGCCCCTCGTCGGCCGAAGGACGGCACGCCTCGGGGGGAGGCCGGGAGGGGGGCCTGCCCCCCCCCCGTTAATGAAGAAGCCGCTGATCGACCGCCACCGCCCCGAAAAGAAGGGGGATGTAGGTGAGGGAGTGCTTGAACAGATTCATCGCCTGGTCGGGCCGGTGGCTCCGGGACAACTTC
>JBPCLE010000136.1:0-7267 GCA_051003575.1 Acidimicrobiales bacterium
CCCGCCCGGGGAGAGGGTCGGCGGGGATGGGGGGCGACGGGGGGGGGGGGGGGGGGGCGGGGGCTGGGGGGCGGTCCGGGGGGGACGGGCCACCGGGCAACGGCGTCCGATCAGCCGAGGTCGAAGCGGTCGAGGGTCATCACCTTGTCCCACGCGGCAACGAAGTCGCGCACGAACGCTCCCTTGGCGTCGTCGCTCGCGTAGACCTCCGCGATGGCCCTGAGCTGGGAGTTCGAGCCGAAGGCGAGGTCGACAGCGGTGGCGGTCCGGGTGACCTCCCCGGTGGCGGGGTCGCGGCCGTCATAGACGTTCTCCGCCGACGCAGACGCCTTCCAGTCGGCACCCGTGCCGAGCAGGTTCACGAAGAAGTCGTTGGTCAGCGTCTCGGGCCGGTCGGTGAAGACGCCGTGGGGGGAACGGCCGACGTTGGCGTCGAGGACGCGCATGCCTCCGACGAGCACCGTCATCTCCGGCGCGGTCAGCGTCAACAGGTTCGCCCGCTCCACCAGCAGGTGCTCCGCTGGCAGCTTCTCCCCGGCGCGGAGGTAGTTGCGGAACCCGTCCGCCCTCGGCTCGAGGACGGCGAAGGACTCTGCGTCGGTCTGCTCCTGGGAGGCGTCGGTGCGGCCGGGAGCGAAAGGCACGGTGACGTCGTGGCCGGCGTTCTTCGCCGCCTGCTCGACGGCTGCGCACCCGCCCAGGACGATCAGGTCGGCGAGGCTGACCTTCGTGGCGCCGGTCTGGGCGCCGTTGAAGTCGGCGCGGATCCGCTCCAGGGCAGCGAGCACGCCGGCCAGCTCGCCGGCGCTGTTGACCTCCCAGTCCTTCTGGGGCGCGAGGCGGATCCGCGCCCCGTTCGCTCCGCCCCGCTTGTCGGTGCCGCGGAAGGTGGCGGCCGACGCCCAGGCGGTCGCGACGAGCTGACGGACCGGCAGCCCCGAATCGAGGATCGTCGCCTTGAGGGCGGCGATGTCGTCGTCGCCGATCAGCTCGTGATCGACCTCGGGCACGGGGTCCTGCCACAGCTGCGGCGCCGCGACCAGCGGGCCGAGGTAGCGGCGGACCGGCCCCATGTCGCGGTGCAGCAGCTTGTACCAGGCCTTGGCGAACGCCTCGGCGAACTGGTCGGGGTTCTCGTGGAACCGCTTCGAGATGGGCCCGTAGACCGGGTCCAGCTTGAGGGCCAGGTCCGACGTCAGCATCATCGGGGCGTGGCGCCTCGACGGGTCGTGGGCGTCAGGCACCGTGTCCTGGGCCGACGGGTCGGCGGGTGTCCACTGCTTGGCGCCCGCGGGGCTCGTGGTCAGCTCCCACTCATAGTTGAAGAGGTTGTCGAAGTAGCCGTTGTCCCACTTCACCGGATCCTTGGTCCACGCACCCTCGAGCCCGCTGGTCACGGTGTCGGCCCCCTTGCCGCTCCCCGAGCTGTTGATCCAGCCTAGGCCCTGGTGCTCGACCGGGCACGCCTCGGGCTCGGGCCCGACGAACTGGGGGTCGCCGGCGCCGTGGCATCTGCCGAAGGTGTGCCCACCGGCGATCAGCGCGACAGTCTCTTCGTCGTTCATCGCCATGCGCGCGAATGTCTCACGGATGTCGCGGGCCGAGGCCAGCGGGTCGGGGTTGCCGTTGGGACCCTCCGGGTTGACATAGATCAGGCCCATCTGCACGGCGCCGAAATGGCCACCCAGCTCCCGCTCGTCGCTGTAGCGCTCGTCGCCGAGCCAGATGTCCTCCGGACCCCAGTCGGTGTCGTCCTCGGGCGCCCAGATGTCCTCCCGCCCGAAGCCGAAGCCGAAGGTGGTGAACCCCATCGACTCCAGCGCGCAGTTGCCGGCGAACACGATGAGATCGGCCCAGGAGACGGCACGTCCGTACTTCTGCTTGACCGGCCACAGCAGCCGGCGCGCCTTGTCGAGGTTGGCGTTGTCGGGCCAACTGTTGAGGGGTGCGAAGCGCTGCGCGCCACTGCCGCCGCCGCCCCGGCCGTCGCCGATGCGGTAGGTGCCTGCCGCGTGCCACGTCATCCGGATGAAGAGGCCCCCGTAGTGGCCGTAGTCCGCCGGCCACCAGTCCTGCGAGGTCGTCATCACCTGGACGACGTCGCGCTTCAGGGCCTCGATGTCGAGCGCGGCGAAGGCCTCGGCGTAATCGAAGCCCTCACCCAGCGGGTTGGGCGAGTGCCGGTTGAGCACCCGCAGGTTCAGCTGGTTCGGCCACCAGTCCTCGTTCGACCTGGCCCGGGCCGGGCCCGGCGTCAGAGCCGGGATTGCCGGGTTCTCGCTCTCGCTACCACGGTCAGACACGTCGGTCCTCCTCCTCATCGTTCGTTGGTTCGTTGTGATCGGTCATTTAGGTCGGCGGGCCGGGTCTGGACCTCAGCCGCCGGGAGCGCCGGACGCCGCCGCCACACACCCAGGGCACCGGCCCCAGTAGATGACCTCGGCTTCGTCGAGCTCGTAACCCGAGTCGTCGGCCGCGGTCAGGCACGAGGTGTCACCGACCGCACAGTCCACGTCCACCATGCGGCCGCATGCCCGGCAGATGAGATGGTGGTGGTTGTCGCCCACCCGGTTCTCATAGCGCGCCGGCGAGCCGGCGGGCTGGATTCGCCGGAGCAGGCCCTTGTCGGTGAGGGCGGCGAGCGCGTCGTAGACCGCCTGGCGCGACACCGCCCCGATGGCGGCCCCCACGGCTCGATAGATGTCGTCCGCGGTACTGTGCGGCCCGTCGGACACCGCCCGCAGCACGGCCAGCCGCTGGGCCGTGACATGGAGGCCGTGCCGGCGCAGCACGGCATGGTTGTCGGTCGACGGCTCGCCAGGCATGGGGGAACCCTACCCCCAACTCTTGGACTGAGCCAAGATCTGGTTCGCTACCAGTCCTCTGCTTCTGCCAGGCCGGCGCCGTAGGCGCCCAAGAGTCAGGCGCCCGCCCAGCTCCGGCGCTGGAAGGCCGCCTTCCGCGCCGCTTTGGCCACCACCTTGACTGGGTGCGTGTTGCCGATGACGACCAGTACCGGTTCGGTCAACGGCGAGGGCGAACGCCACAGCCCGCCGATCAGGCGGACCTGGTCAGCGTGGCCGCCGGCGAGGGCGAGGGTGTCGCACAGGCCCTACAGGCCGCCGGCGGCGGCCCGCTGCGCCAGCACGTCGACGAACCAGTCGACGTCGGTGGGGTCGAAGAGGGCCGACGCCTCCGCGAGCCCATGGTCGACCAGCCAGCACAGGGCGAACCCTCGGGTGGTCGGATCGGCCGTCAGGCCCCAGACCTCCGGGCCGGCGACCGCAGGATCGAGCTCGCCGAGCAGGGCCAGGGCGATCTCGGCCGTCCCGGGATCGCCCAGCTCTCGGACCGCGCCGGCCAGCTGCCGGGCCACCTCAGCGGGGCTGCGGCGCCGGCGCCACGCCTGGATCTCCCCCCACCACGAAGGGAGGTCGTCGGGATCGACGGCCGCGAGCAGCTCGGTGGCGGTGGCGTCGGCCAGCCGCCCGGCGGCGGGAGTGTCGTACCCGGCCTTGGCGAGGAGCCGGCGAATGGTGACGACCCCGGCCGGCGTGAGCTCCACCGTGCCCCCCTCACGCGTCCGGCCCGGGGCGACCTCGGGGTCGGGATCGCCCACTTTACCGTCGCGGCGCACGATGCCGGCCAGCTCCAGGGCGTCGACGATGTCGACCATGTCGTAGCCGACACGGCGAGCGACGTGGTCGTCGGCGAGGGACCGGAACTCAAACGCCTCGAGGACCGCTTCCACGGCGTCGCTGACGAGATCTTCGAGCGGCATCGGCCGCTGGAGAACGTACGGCCCCGTCATCAGGTGGATGACAATGCGGTCCAGCATCTCGTCCACCTCGGGCCACGCCAGCCACCGGTCGGTGGCGCGCTGGGACGTGAGCGGCCCGATGGCCATCAGGGCGTCGGCGGCGCGGTCGAAGCAGGCTGCCGGATCTGTGCCGATGGCCAGTCCCCGCTTGGTGGCAACGACCTTCCCGTGAGCCACCCGGAGCACCCCCGTCTTCTTCGCCCATGTGAAGACCTGCCGGAGCCGCACGAGTTCGGCGGAGCTGGTGGTCTTGAAGGTCCGGTCACCGATGACGGGATCCATCGTGTCGCCGGTGCCGAGCAGGACGACCAGCTCCCGGGCGTCGCCCAGGGTGAGGTTCCCAGTCTTGGTGAGCTTCCGTCCGTCGCCTACGAAGGCGGCGAGGCGGGCGAACATGGCCAGGATGGGCGCCGCCGCCTTCGACGCCGCGATCTCGGCGTCGTCGGGCATGGCCACCGGCGGAAGCGCCGGCCGGGCCGGCGGCGCGGCCGGCGCTCCCGCCATGAGCCGCCGGCGCTCCTCCTCGGGTCGGGCGTTGAAGTCGTTCATCCACCGGTCGAGCTCCTCAGGGTCGCTGAGGTCGACGCCCTCCGCGGTGGCCGCGCCGAACAGCGACTTGGCCATCCCGAAGTTCGACTCGTCGCCCATGGCGGCGACGAACTCGTCGGTGAGACGGATGGTGGCATCGACCAAGGCCGTCACCGGCGCCGAGGCCGGTGCCAGCAGGCCCGTGGCGTCGAGAAATGCGAAGAACGCCGCCAACGAGACGGGGATCGTCGCCGCCTCGCCCGGAGAGACGCTCAGCTTCCGGGGGCACCACTCGAGCAGGAACTCCGCCACGTCGCTGGGTTGCCAGCTGCCGAGGTCGCCGTCGGCGTAGCTCCACTTCCAGTCGAGCGCGAGCCCGGCATCGCCGGCGACCAGCGCCGCGTCCTCCCCAGGTGCTCGCCGCTCGTCGACCACCCACTGGTCGAACCGCCGCTCCAGCTCCTCGCGCGTGGCGCGGAACCCGTCGTGCTCCTCCGAATCGAAGACCATCCGCATGACCGCGAGCTTCGCGCCACGAGCCCGGGAATGCGACAACCCTCCCGCTCGCCGGGCAAGCCCGTCGGCCGGACGACCGCCTGTCACGATGTGGGCGGCATGGGGATGCGGCCCATCGCCTCCCAGAAGGCAGCGGCCCACACTCGGTAGCCACGGTCGTTGGGGTGGAACCAGTCGGCTGCGAAGTCCGTCACCATGCTCGGCCATCCCCTGCGCTGCATCGCATCGTGCAGGCCGGCGACGGGCAACCCACGCGCCGACGCAGCTTCCGCCATGTACGCGGCGGCATCACCCGAGTTGCGGCCGGTCCCGCCGTGCATGAACCAGGGCACGTCGCCAACGACCGCATTGGCGGGTAGTGCCGCGACCAGTGCGTCGACATCGGCGTCGAATCGGCGGGGGTTGTAGCCCCGGATGTCGTTGGCGCCCACGGCTACCGTCACCACATCGGCGTGCAGTCCCGCCAGCTTCGGGAGCTGGTTCACGACCACGTCGTGGATGCGTGCGCCCGTCCGGCTGAGGTTGACGATCTGGACCGGACGGCCTGTTGCGTCCCGTAGCCGCTGGGCGACGAGCCCGACATAGCCGCGTTCCGGCCGACTGGCGCCGATACCCTGGGCGGTGGAGTCACCGACGGCGACGTACACCAGCCCGCCGCGATCGCCCCGCGGCTCGGACCAGTAGCGACGGTACCGGTCGACCTGCTCGCGAAGCTGCCACAGCTGCACCCCCCAGAAGGCGGCGCCGAGCACGAGAGCAGCCATGCACAGGCAGATGAGCTTGTGCCGTTGAACGAATCTCCGAGACCTCCGACTTCGACCCAGGTCCGCCCCGCCGGGCACGTTCAGCATTGTGCGATGGCGTCGGCGGCTCTGATGCAGGGGCGGGATCTCAGGCATGGATCGTCACAACCTCGGGTCGACGGGCTCACTCTCGAGGGCGAGCACGCCGAAGACGCACTCGTGCACCCGGTAGAGCGGCTCGCCGGCGACGAAGCGCTCGAGTGCCTCTATACCCGAGGCGAACTCGCGCAGCGCGAGCGAGTGCTTTTGACCGAGCCCGCGGGACCGGAGCCTCGTGAGGTTCGCCTCGGCCGTGTACTCCGGGCCGTAGATGATGCGGAGGTACTCCGGCCCGCGACACTTGATCCCGGGACGCGCCGGCAGCGGCGACCTGGCCGACGACGGCTGTGTCGTCGTGATCGACAGCAGCATCAACTCGCCTTCCAGGTGGACCAGTCGAGCATGGACCATCCTGGGCGGTCGTGCCACGAAAACGGCGCTTGGCCGACCGGCCCCTCCTCAAGCTGCGATCGGAGGCACTCGCCCTCCCGCCGGCGGATCGGCCTGCGGGTCACCTGCCCCCATGGCTCCTACGTGAGAACCTCGATGACACAGCGAGTGCCGGGTGCGCGTGAGATCTTGCCGTCGGCTGTCAAGAGCGTCGCGTCGATCCGCTCGGCCAACGCCACGTAGGCGGCGTCGTAGACGGTGAGGTTGGCCTTGAGCTCCCAGCACCGCCCGACGAGCGGCTCATGGCGCACTCGGACCATGCGAAGGCCCCCGAGGTCAGCGATGGCGAGGGAGGCTCGGCGCTCGTCGATGTCGCCCGCGGCAACGAGGCGCCTCCATGCCGACACCACCTCGAGATCGATCACTTGGGGTGCCACGAGACGCTCTCCACGCAGCCGGCTCCTCGCCCGGTCGCCGTCGGCACCATCATCGGCGAGGGCGGTGACGACGACGCTTGCGTCGACGACGATCACCGGGCGTCGCGATCGGCCCGCACGGCCCCGGCGGAATCCCTGAACCCAGCCTTCCCGCCCGCTCGGCCTCCGGCGCGGTCAAGCAGCTCGTCGAGTGTCGGCGTCCGCGCATCCTCAATCAGGCGTGCAAGGAGGTACTCCTGCAACGATTGCCCGGCGATCGCAGCCCGGCGGCGAAGCGCCCCGTGCACATCGTCGGGTACGTCCTTTACCTGGATACTCGGCATAAGCCCAGGCTAGCGCCACTCAGCATGTTGCACCGCCACACTGGCGCTGCTGGCTCCAGAGCGGCGGACGGGCCGGAACCCTAGGACGCTGCTGTTCGTTGGCTGGCACGACCGCCTCAGGACGCTCGCCACCGACTGTCATCGCCCCGTCCGCGCCCCGCCCGCTCGATCCGGAACGTCATTCGACACTCGGGCGCAGGCGGCGGCTGCGCTCATGCCGACGCCGGCCGCCGCTGGGTGGCCGCCCGGGCCGACGCCTCGCCCTCGACGCTGGGCACGTTGTCCCGCTGCTCCCGGCCCCTGACCTGCCATTGTGTAGGTCGGGGGCGAGCGCTTGTTGGGACGCAGGGGGGGCGCGGGGAATCGAACTCCTGTACAAGGCTTTGTAGGCCCTTGCCCTGTCTTTTCTGC
>JBPCLE010000137.1:0-4228 GCA_051003575.1 Acidimicrobiales bacterium
GCCCTGGTCTGGGCGCCCGCATGTCGTTCGCCACAGTGAAGGGACCACCCCGTTGCCACGACTCGCCGGCCGACGCGGTGCGCCGGTGCCGGTCGTAGCAACCGGCGGTGGCGGCAGCTGTGCTCGGTGCGCTGCTGCGCCACGCTGGCGAGCCGCTGGGCGCCCGGGCCGTGCTCCAGGCCGTGGTGCCGTCGCTGCGGCCCCAGGCCGCCCGTCGCGTGGGGGGCGTGCGCCACCTGCGCACCGGCCAGGGATGGGAGGGCAGCGACGACTTCGACGCCGAGGTCGTCGCGGTCGCCCTGGCCCGCATCGCCGAGCTGGCCGGGACCTCGCCGGCGTGGCCGGCCCAGGCCATCTGCGAGGCGACGTGGGCGTGCCTACGGGTCAGTGCCGCCCGGTCGGTCCGCCAGCCCGCGCCGGAGGACATCGACGCCGAAGCCGAGATGATCGAGGCCGGCCCGTCGCGCACCGACGCCGAGACCCTGGCCATGGTGGTGGCCACCGCGGTGCGGGCCCAGTGGCTGGACAGCGACGACGCCCAGGTGATCTACGCCACCCGGGTGCTCGGCCACACCCCGGCCGAGCTGGCCGCGGCCCAGGGCCGCGACGTGCGGGCCCTGCGCGCCCAGCGGGCCCGGGCCGAGCGCCGCCTGGTCCTCGTGGGTTGGGCCCCGGCGAAACGCATGACCCCGTGCCGGGCCGAGGCCCTGGCCGGCTCGGCCGGCTGAAGCCCGCCTACAGCCCGAGGTCGACGCCGGCGTCGATACCGGCGTCGACGCCGAGGTCCAGGTCGTCGACCACCGCAGCGCGGTAGCGGGCCAGGTCCTCGGTAGGCGCCGCCGGCGAGAGCACGTCGTCGATGGTCTCGGCGTCTTTGATCCCGGCCCGCTCGGCATAGGTGGCCACGCCCGACACTCTCGTGGCGTCAGCCGCTCGCTCTCGAAGATGTGAACGTTGGAAGGCCACAGGTGGCGGGCGTACCCGCCCAGGGGGCCGATAAAGTCTTCGTTACCGGGCGCCACCAACACGGGGACCGCAGCCGAGCGGAACGCCGTCGCCAGCCATTGCATGGTCGCCGGCGTCACGGTATTGCGATCGAACAGGTCGCCAGCGCAGGCGATCACGTCGACCCGCCTTCGCCTGGCCTCGCCCAGGATGTCGACGAGCGCCTGCTTAGCCGCCGTCCGACGCGCACCGGCTATTGCCGGCGTCGCCCATTCGCACGGCCTGTCGAGACCAACGTCCGAGAGGAGCATCACCGTCAACAGGGGCGCCCCGCTATCCCGCCGGCCAGCCGTCGTCATTCGACGCTGGGCCACACGTCAGTCATCGAACTCCTGGGAGTCGAACTTGAGCGTGCGGGCGTTCTCGCTCACGGTGCGGCGGACCTCATCGGAGAAACCCGCTTCGAGCGTTGCCTCGATCTCCACGACGATCTTGACGGTGGCGTCCGCACGACCGAGCTGGCTGACGATGGCGTCGGCGACTTCTCCCATGTCGCGCAGCAGGCGTACGGGCTCCAGCGACACCCGCCCATAGAACCGGGTGGGCCGGCTCCTGCCGGCTGCGGACGACGCTGTGTCGCCACGGTCTTGGGGACCACGTGTCCCGGCCGTAGTCCCCACCTCAGCGGAACCAGCTGGCTGGACCGGTTGCCCCTTCTCCTCACCGAGCTGTCGCGCCGCGGCCTCCGGCCGCACCAGTACCGACGCGGCGTCGAGCACGACGGCGGCGTGCTGTCCACCGACGAGGCCGCTGTACCTCCCGGTGGCCTCGTCGATGGCGCTGGCATACGCGAAGGTGTCGGGATCCCACGTGAGCAGGGCGACGCCCGAGCGAACAGCGTCGAGCAACACTGCCGAGTTCCGAAGCCGCGGCATGTACAGTTACTGGCTGTAGTCGCTCCACAGCTGTTTGAGCCGGACGTGATCGCCGCGCCAGAGCGGCACGCGATCGAGGTCCATCCGGAGGCGTACACCGGAGTAGTCCGAGATGAGCGCCTCCTCACCACGGAGCTTCTTGCCCACCCGCACCGCGAGGGGGTCGGGCCCGTTCACCCGAGTTTCCTCCCACGTCACCGTGGGGTCGTCGGTCGTCTGCGACGGAAGGAGTACCCAAGCAAACGTCTCGCCGATTCGCTGGGAGACGGCGCCGTCAAATTCGCCCCGTTTCGTCTCCGCCTGCCGGCCCTGGAAGTTGTCGAGGTTGAGAGTCTCCTTCTCGACGTCGATGGACCTCCATGCCAGATAGTCCCGTACCGCTTGGCGCAGCTCCTCGAGGCGGGCCTTGTCGGGCGCCAGGAACACCAGCATGTTGCGATGGAGGCGGTCGCCGGCGGCCCGCTTGTCCAAGAACTGCTGGGATGCGAGGCGCGCCGGGCTGTCGGCCGTCTTGCCGGAATGGGGGTGCTCGGGACCCAGCACGACGAGGCGCACCTCGGCCTCATCCGGCACCTCGGCCGGCGATCGGGGCGCAGGGTGGACGTTGGCAAAGTCGCCGCGTTGGCCACTCGCGGTGGCGACAGCCAGGCGTCGACGGATCTCCTCGTCGATGTCATCGCTCGTGAAATTCGACGCCGCCCGGTCCTGGGCCAGCCGCGTCACTGACGGCTGGAGTGAGTACCAGTACCGCTGCCCGTCCACGTAGAGATAGGTGGCGTGGTCGGTGAGCCGGCGCAGCGCGTCGCCGAAGGTCGCCGGTGACTCGCCGGGCTGGACGCAGCCGAGCTTGATCGAACGGTCATCGAGGCCCCGGTTGGCGGCCTGCTGCAGCGGAGCGGAGCCAAGGTAGATGGTCCGGGCCACCCGCCGGGTCGCCGAGTACCGCCCCAGGTTGGGGTTCTCGCGGTCGAGGCGCAACGGCAGGGCGTTGGGCCCGTCGATGTCGCTCTCGATGACGGGCGTCCAGCCCTCTTCGAGGTAGCGGGTGAGCTCGGACGACACGGGCGGGGCGTCGATGGGGATGGTCGCCGGCATCACCAACAGGCTGGCATCGTTGCGCTCCCACAGCTCGTGCACCACAGCGGCCATGAGCCGCAGCACGCCACGGGTGCGCTGAAACTTGTCGAGCGTGGACCACTCGCCGTAGAGCCGGTCGAACAGCTCGGGGTGAATCGGGTAGGCGGCGGTGAGCCTGCGCTCGTAGTCGCCTTCCGAGCAACCGGAGGGGAACTCCGTCCGCTGGGCCCGGTAGAGGTTGCCGAACGCTTTGACGACGGCGTCACGTTCAGGGGCGGCCTCGGCGGGTAGGTCGTCGAACAGGCGCCGGCGGACGATCTCGAAGCCCTCTTCGGCTGACGCCGGCCGCCACGACGACTCCATGCGGCCGATCACGTTCTTCAGCCGTTCGAGAGCCGCCTTGCCCCCTTCGCCGCCAACCTCGATGTCCGACGCCGGGATCGAGACGACGAGTAGCGCCCCCGGCACGGACCGGGCCGCCTCGGCGATCGCCTGGGCGAAGGTGAACTGGGCGTCGAACGACCCGCCAGGAAGGCCGTCCACGCCGTAGAGCTGGCGGGCGTAGGCCACCCACTCGTCGATGAGGATGAGGCAGGGAGCGTACCGCCGCAGCAACTCGACCAGGGCTGCCCCCGGACTGGTACCGGTGCCGTCGGCCTCGGCCACCAGCGCGTACCCCTCCGCTCCGCCCAGTTGCCAGGCCAGCTCGCCCCACAGCGTGCGCACCTTCACCCCGCCGCCCTTGTCGTAGGTCACGCCGGGAGAGATCATCTGCCCGACCAGCACGGCGGTTGTCGCCGGGGGCGAGGGCTCAAGTCCCGCGTCGGCCAACATGGCCTCGACGCCCGGCAGCTCGTGGGGGGGATACCCAGCAGCCAGGTGGTAGAGGGCGATGAGGGAGTGGGTCTTGCCACCTCCGAAGTTGGTCTGCAGCTCGACCACCGGGTCACCGCCCTCGTTGCGGAAACGGCGCACCGCGTTCAGGAGCAACTCACGGAGCCCGTCGGTCAGGAAGGTGCGACGGAAGAACTCGACCGGCTTGCCGTACTCGTCGCTGGCTTCGTCCCGCCACACCTGATGGAGGTCGGCGGCGAACTCGGCCTGCTGGTAACGCCCGGACGCCACATCGGGATGGGGCGTCACAACCTCGCGCCAGGGCTTCAACCCGCCCGCCGGCTGACCCTCCACCGGGGCGATCGCCGTCTTGCGCTGCGTCTGGCGAGCCTGCTCCGCGAACCGAGAGCGGAGAAGGTCCTGGCGCATCCGGTCGA
>JBPCLE010000138.1:0-7040 GCA_051003575.1 Acidimicrobiales bacterium
GTCGTAGAGTGCCGCCCGGCGCAACGCGGTGGCGCACTGGGCGGCGAGGGCGGAGAGGATCCGGCGTTCCCCGTCGGAGAAGTGGCGCCCGTGTGGGAACCCCACGGCCATGGCGCCGAACGCCGTACCGTCCTCGTCGATCAACGGCGTGATCGCGACTGCGGCGGCGCTGGTCATGGGGGTGCCCTGGAAGATCGGGTACCGGGCGTCGCGGTCGTCCTCGCCGCTGAGCAGGACCATCTGGCCGGTCCGGATGGCGTCGCTCGCGGGCAGCGAGGCGGCAAGGGGGAAGCTGCGCCATTGCGCCTTGACGTCGTTGCGGTAGCCGACCTCGTGCACGATCTCGACGGTCTCGCCGTCGGCGGCGACGAGGAGAATGGAGCCGGTCACGCCGCCGAGGGCCGGCACCCCCTCGGTCAGCACGGCCTCGGCGACCGAGCGGGGGTCGACGGCCCGGATCAGCGACATGGTCACGGCCTGGAGCCCACGGAGGCGGCCGGCGACGGTCTCGGCCTCGGCGCGGGTGGCGCGCTCGACGGCGAGGAGGTGGGACCGCTCCTCGTCGGCCAGCCGACGGGCGGTGATGTCGGTCATGCACCCGATGCGTCCCGTCACGGTGTCGGTGTCGTCGAGGGTCACCTGGCCCCGGCCCTGGAGCCAGTGGAGCGACCCGTCGGGCCAGACCACGCGGTACTCCAGGTCGTAGGAGCCCCTCGCGTCGAGGGCCCGGTCGAGCACCGCGCCGACCCGGGCTCGATCGTCGGGATGCACGACCGACATCCACGCCTCGGACGTGCCTGGGAAGGTGCCGGGATCGAGGCCCAGGAGCGCCTCCGCCGTCTCGTCCAAACTGACACGGGTCGTCGCCCGGTCCCAGCGGAGGATACCCAGCCGGCCGGCGGCGAGCGCCAACCGCTGCTCGTCGCGGGTTGCCCGCAGCTCCGAGGCCAGGCGCCGCTCAGCCGAGACGTCCTCTCCCTCACAGACGACGGCCACGACGTGGCCCAGCTCGTCGGTGACGGCCCGGTGCATGGTGGCGACCTCGATCATGTGGCCCTCCTTGTGGATGACCACCGACTCGTCGGACCACTCCCCGCCGGCGCCGACGCGCTCGATCACCGCCCTGGCTGCGCCGGCCAGGTTCTCGGGCACGAGCAGCTCGACCGCGTCGCGCCCGAGCGCCTCCCCGGCGCCCCAGCCGTAGAGGAGCTGCGCCCCGCGGTTCCAGTACACGACGGTGCCTGCGAGGTCGGTGGCCACGACCGCTCGGCTGACGGCGTCGAGCACCGCCGCCGGGGCCACCGCGGGCACTCTGGCCTCAGGGCGGCTCACCACGAGCCCCCGCCCCCGCCGCCCCCTCCGCCGCCCGACGACCCGCCCGAGAAGCCGCTTGAGCCCGACCCCGCCGGCGTGGACGTGATGGTGCCGGCGGTGGTCACCGCGAACCCGTCGATCGAGCTGGTGAAGCCGTGGGCGGTGAAGTTCGACGACCCGCCGTACCACGAGGGCTGTATCAGCTCGTCGTCGAGGCCGGCGAACGCCCGGGCCCACTTCTCGGTGGCTCCGAAGACGATGGCGTAGGGCAGGTACTCCGAGAACAGGTTGTGCTGCTCGGCGAACCGTGCCCGGTCCTTCTCCGACTCGTCGATGAAGCGCCGGAAGCCGGCGACCCGCCGGAGGACGCCGGTGCCCTTGGCGGTGCGGCGGGGCATCCGTTTGGCCGACGCCAGGAGCATGATCGAGCCGGCCAGCACGGGAAGCGCGATCAGGGCGGCGTGGGTGAGGGCCATGAGGAGGACGAGGAGGGCGAGCGACGCCACCACGGCGGCACCTCCGAGGACGTACCAGGTGGCCCGGACCTTGTCGGGCCGGCCGGCGAACCAGCCCTGGGCCACCACGTCGTCGTACAGAGCGTCCTGCACCTGCTGGAGCCGGGACACGAAGGTGGTCCGCAGCGACGACAGCTTCACCTCGTCGCCGGACTGGAACAGGCCATCGAGCAGCAGTCGCTCGTAGCGCAGCAGGCCGTCGTCTTCCCTCAGCTTGGTGAGCGTCCAGTCGGCCTTGCCGAACCACCCCTTCTTGGGGATCTCGTCGATGCGCAGGTAGCCACGGACGGCGAGGTCGACGATGGTGGCGGTCACGTCGAGAGGGTTCGCCACCTCGTCGACCAGCGTGCCCGCCTGGCCGGGCCGGAAGTTGTCGGGGGGGACGAACTCGACCGGCGTCTCGACCCGCCCGAACGGGCCGAACGACGGCCGCACCGGCTCGTCCTGGCCGGCGGTGGCGTAGGCCACGTCGACGGGGGAGCCGGCGAAGGCCCGGTCACGACCCCGGCGCCAGGCCAGCTGGCCGACTCCGAGGACCGAGGCGACGAGGAGCACCAGGCTGCCAGCTGCCGTCGCCGGCGTCAGCGAGAACGCACGGCCCAGGTTCCAGCGCTCGTCGAGCACCGGTGCCGGCGGGGGCACCGCGCCCTTGGCGAAGGCCACCACCACCGTGACGCCGTCTCCGGCCCGCAGGCGGCGGTCTGAGAATGAGGCGGTGCGGCCGGCCAGGCCGGCGTCGGCACACGCCAGTCGGGATCCGGTCTCCCCGCCGAAGCAGGCGACCTCGCTGATGTCCGACGGCGTCGTGACCCGGATGGTGGCCTGCTCGATGACGACCGGCCATTCGGTGCCGATGGCGTTCCAGTAGAGCTCGTCGTGGTCGTCGAACCCGTTGAGGGCACCCTCGATCCGGTAGGTGATCGTGTAGCGATGGGACCCGGTGATCGTCTTGTCGGGGTCGCCGATCTTGAGCCGCTCCTTGTTGCCGGCGCTCTCACGCTCGTATTGGTCGGGGGTGCCGGGGGAGCCGCCGACCGAGAGCACCTTGAGGGGGTAGATGCGCTCGAAGCGGCTGTCCCAGTCGAGGCGCACGGGGATGTCGCGGAAGATGCCGTGGCGGGCGTTGGACGCGAAGTCGTAGTCGATGACCTCGGTGATCAGCAGGTGCCCGGAGCTCTCGACGCGGATGTCGACGTCGTAGGCGGTGATGCGCTCGCCGGCCCCCTGGGCGCCGGCCGCCGGCGCGGCCACCATGAGGATCATCAAGAGCAGGGCAGCGAGGGCGACGCGCCTCATTCGTCGTCTCCCGTCTCGCCCAGGCGGGCGACCAGTTCGCGGTGGGCCTGCCCGAGCCGGTCCAGGTCGGCCCGCAGGCCGGCGACGGCGTCCTCGAGCACGGCGATCCGGTCGACCCGCGAGGATCGCCCCGTCTCGGCGGGCACGTTGTCGTCGCCGCCGCCGTCGTCGTCATCGCCCGCCAGGACCTCGGCCAGGTCGGCGCCGAGGAGGTGGGCCCAGCGGCTCTCCTTCTGGCCGGGCCGGCGCTCGACGCGGGCGACGAGCGGCTCGCTGCGGCCCGCGAGCCGGCGCAGGCCCTCGTCGACCTCCTCCTGGGTGGCGAAGGGGTGGAGGCGCTCGGTGCGGGCCCGCAGCTCGCCGGCGGTCTGGGGGCCGCGCAGCAACATCACCGAGAGCAGCGCCAGGTGCTCGGGCTCGACCGCCAGCATCTCGTCGAGGACGTGGCGGAACTTGTCGGCCCGGTTGGAGCGGCTGTAGACGATCCGCACCACGTTCATGGCCCGCAGGTTGGCGAGGGCGTTGCCCACGGTGGCCTCGTCGAGCTTGGTGACCGGGTTGCGGTTCGACGTCTGGTTGCACGCCGCCAGCAGGCCGTTCATCGTGAGCGGGTAGTTGTCGGGGGTGGCCATCTCCTTCTCGATGAGGCACCCCACCACCCTGGACTGCACCGGCGTCAGGTTCACGGGTGCCAGGCTACGACGTGGCTCTCACCCTCAGCGTGCTCGACCAGGCGCCAGTGCCCGACGGCTCGACCCCGGCCGAGGCCCTGCGGCAGACCATCGCCCTCGCCCGGACCACCGAGGCGCTCGGCTTCCGGCGGTACTGGCTGGCCGAGCACCACGGCACCCGATCGTTGGCGGCCACCGCGCCCGAGGTGCTGATCGGGGCGGTTGCGTCGGCCACGTCGCGAATCCGGGTCGGGTCGGGCGGCGTGCTCCTGTCGCACTACAGCCCGTTGAAGGTGGCCGAGGTCTTCCGGACCCTGGCCGCGTTGCACCCGGGCCGGGTGGACCTGGGGATCGGCCGCACGCCGGGCGCCGACCCCGTGACCGAGGCGGCCCTCCAGTACCTGCCCGGCGTGCCGGGCGACGAGCGGTACCCCGACAAGGTCGTCGACCTCATCGGCTTCCTGTGCGACGGGCTGGAGCCGGGCCACCCGTTCGAGCGGGTGCGGGCCACGCCCGACGGCGTGCCGGCGCCGGCACTGTGGATGTTGGGGTCGAGCAGCCACAGCGGGGCGGCGGCGTCGTACCTCGGCCAACGGTTCGCCTTCGCCCACTTCATCACGCCGGCTTTCGGCCCGCAGGTGGTGGAGGCTTACCGGCGGGGGTTCCAACCGTCGGCAGCGGCCGACCGACCCGAGGCGCTGGTGGCGGTGGGGGTGATCTGCGCCGACACCGACGCCGAGGCCGAGCGCCTGGTCCGCTCGGCCGAGGTCTGGGGGCTTCGGCCCGAGGGCACCGACAGGGGCCCGCTCCTCTCCGCCGACGACGCCGCGGCCCGCGCCCTGACGGACCTGGAGACGGTCAAGGTGGCCCAGGGACGGGCGGGGCGGGTGGTCGGAGGCCCGGCGCGGGTGCGCGACGGGCTGCTGGCCCTGGCCGAGGACTACGGGGTGGAGGAGCTCATGCTGGTCACGGTGTGCCACGACGCCGGCGCCCGCCGGCGGTCCTACGAGCTGGTCGCCGAGGCGCTGGCCGAGTAGGCCGGCACTCGCCCCCGCGGTCTCGGCTGGCCTACTTGCGCCGCAGGCGCTTCCACCAGGGGGCCTTCTGGCGGTCACGGTCGATGCTCAGCTCGGCCATGATGCGCGGGCCGGCGGCGTTGATGATGTCCTCGGCCTCGTCGAGCAGCTCGGCCGCGCCGTTGCCCAGGCCGGGCGGCTCCGGCGGGGTCGGCGGGGCCAGGAGGGTGCCGTGCGACCAGTTCACGTCGGCCAGGCGGGGGGCGAAGCCGGCGCAGTTCTCCGGGCACCGCCAAGGGGCCTCAGGGGCCAGGTCGACATTGCACTTCCGCACGGTCTCACCTGTCGGATATGTCCGGCTTTCGTAGTTCTTGCAGTCGGTCCGCATCGGCATGCCGACCATCTTCTCAGCATTTCTCGTAATTCGGTTGACGCGACTCGCGTCGCTGGTCACGATGTACCCATGCGAGTAATGACCTGGCAGCGCGCGTGCAAGCGGAGCGGCGACGACCGCGGCCTCGCTCTCCCGCGCCCGGCCATGACCATCGCATCGTTCGCCGCCGGGCGGTCGTTCGGCACCCACCACAACTACATCGAGCGGCCATGGGGCCCAGGAGGCGCATCACCGGGTTAGCACCCCGACCACCTCCACAGCAGGCCCCAAGGCCGCCGAGATTCTCCCGGCGGCCTTTCGCATTGCCGCAGCACGGAACACCCATACGAACACCCACGAAGCACCGAACGGAGAGGAGCGAGTCAGATGCTGGCCGAGCGGCGGGACGACGAGGACGACGAACAGGGCCAAGACCAGGCGTGGCTGTGGACGAATGCGCGGTGCAACGACGGGACGGGGACCCTGGTGGCGCTGTTCTTCTCTGAGCAGCTCGACGACATCGGCCGGGCCAAGGCGTTCTGCGGCGAGTGCCCGGTGAAGGAGGCGTGCTTCCAGGCCGCCCTCGACCGGCGTGAGCCCTACGGGGTCTGGGGCGGTCGCCTGTTCTTCAAGGGCAAGGTGCTGGCGGTCAAGCGGCCACGGGGCCGGCCGCCCAAGAACCCGCGCCCCGAGGTCGTCATGGGCTCCGAGACGGCGACCCTGATCGCCTGATCTCCTTCCCAGATGAGATAGGTCCTGCCTCGGTTGTATCGGCGCGGGCCCCCGGCCTACCGGCGCCGGCGGGTAGCCTGAGATCATCTCAACTCCCTCGACACCGCCGGCGCGCAGCCACAGCCGGGCGAACTGGGTTGCACTGCGGACGCTGCGGCAGATCGCCAGGGCGGCCGGCGTCACCGACGCCGGCGACCCCGTGTACGAGGTGCGTTCGGTGCGGCTCGTGCTGCGGGAGGACTCACCTCATTTCAATCGCCTGGTGATCTGCTCGAAGTGCGGCCGGGAGGTGCCGGGGCGGGCGGTGCTGGGACCGGCCGACCTCGACCAGGTGCCGACGTCGGTGACGTGCAACGACTGTGTGAAGGCGGCCGCCGCACCGGCGCGGCCCGGCCCGCCGCCGGGGCCAGCCCCGGACATCGCCGCCATCGGCGAGGCGTCGGCACCCCAGCCCGCCGGCGCCGGCCCCGATGGGCGGGGGGATGAGGAGCTGCGCGGGCAGCTCGATCGGCTTGCGGCCCGCGTCGACGCGCTCCAGAACAGCTTGGACACGGAGTGGGCCCGGGCCAAGGCGGAGTCGGCGTCGCTGGCGAAGGCCGACGACTCCCTGGCCACGGCGGTGGCCGGGCTCACCGAGCGGCTCGACGCCCTGGCCGAGGCCGGCGACAAGCGCTCGGAGTCCCTGGACCAGCGGGTTGAAGCCGCCAGGACCGAGCTGCGGAACGCGCTCCACGACGGCCTGGCGAAGGTGCTGGCCGCGGTGCCGGCGCCGGCCGAGGATGTCGACGGCCGGCTCCGGGCCGCGGAGGCCCAGCTGCGCAAGGGTCGGGCCGAGGCGGCCGAGCTGATCGAGCTGCACGCCGCCCTCGACGCCGGCCTCGGGATGCTCCGAGCCGAGCTGGGCGAGGGCCGCTCGGCGCTGGCGAGGATCGCCGACAGCAAGGCGGACCTGGAGGACCGTCTCGAGACATTCGTGCGGACGTCACTCGTTCCCGAGGGGGAGACGGGGCGCAAGGTCAAGAAGGCGGCGGAGTCGCAGCTGACGATGCTGGCGGCGGCGGTGCAGGACTGGCTGCGCAAGCAGCGGCCGCTCGGCGACAAGGTGGCATCGTTGGAGCAGAGC
>JBPCLE010000139.1:0-3720 GCA_051003575.1 Acidimicrobiales bacterium
TCGAGCATGAAGTCCAGCGGCGTACGGGTGGCGTCCTGGGGGCTGAACTCGACATCGGCGGTGTGCTCGCGGGCCCGGGCCACACCGCTGCGGGTGGCGGCCAGCACCTGGGCCCGGTCCATCTTCAGCATGTGCTCCATGTGCTGGGGGCTGGTGGAGATGAAGACGTGGATGCGGCCCCGCTCGGCGTCGCGAAGGGCATCCCAACATCGGTCGACGTCGGTGACCTGGGTGCGCGAGAGGCCGGCGATGACCGGGCCCCGCACGGTCCGGGCGATGGCCCGCACGGCCTCGAAGTCGCCGTCGCTGGCCACAGGGAACCCGGCTTCGATGTAGTCGACCCCGAGACGGGCCAGCTGCTCGGCGATTTCCAGCTTCTCGGCCGCGTCGAGGGAGATGCCCGGCGACTGCTCGCCGTCGCGCAGCGTGGTGTCGAAGATGACCAGCCTGCTGTTCGGGGCGGAGGTGGGGTCGGGGGTCATGGCGGCGCCTTTCGGGGGAACGGCTCTCTGGGAAAGAAAAAACCTCCCGGCCCGAAGGTCGAGAGGCGAAGGCGAGCACCGGAGGGCGCCCGCCGCTAGGTAAGGAGGAGGGTGGTGCGCGCGGAGCCGGTGGAGGGGTACATCCCCTCCGAGGATGACAGTTGCGCTGCAGAGCGTCAAGTAGGGTCGGAGGCAAGATGATCAGGAAGTCTTTCCGTCTCGTGTTCCGGCTCGGGCTGCTGGCCGGGCTCGGGCGGGCGCTGTTCAAGCTCATCTCGGTTCGCCGCTCCTCCGACGACGGCCATCCCTCCACCGACTGTCCCCCGGCGCCGGCGCCGTCGGCGGCCAACCCCAACCTCCCCAAGGCCCCGCCGGACCCCCCGCTGATCCAGCCGGTGGTCCTGGAGGAGATCGTCGAGAAGAAGAAGGCCGTCGTCGAGGCCAAGCCGGCGCCGGCCAAGCGGGCTCCGGCGAAGAAGGCCCCCGCAGCGAAGAAGGCGCCGGCAGCGAAGAAGGCGCCGGCGGCCAAGAAGGCGACTGCCAAGAAGGCCACCCCCGCCAAGAAGGCGGCCAAGAAGCCCGAGTAGGCGCCGACCTTGTGCATTTCTTGGGGCCAGAGACGGAAAAATGCACACCGCCGCCGCCGCCGGCGTCTACTCCTGGTTCACCGTCGCCACGTGGAGGATCCCGTCCGCGGCACGCAGCTCGGCGTGCACCGCAGCGGGCAGCGCCTGGTCGGTCGACAGCACCATGAGGGCGGCCACGCCCGACGGCGAGCGACCCACGTCCATGTCGGAGATGTTGATGCCCGCCTTGCCCAGGGTGGAGCCCACCAGGCCGATCATGCCGGGCCGGTCGTCGTTGCGGACCACCACCATGTGGCGGGCGGGCGGGATGTCGACGGTGTGGTCGTCGACCATCACCAGCCGGGCCTCGTCGCGCAGGCCGAAGAGGCTGCCAGCCAGCGAGTGCCCGTCGCCCGACAGGGTGATGAGGTTGACGTAGTCATGCGCCGCCGCCGTACGCGTCTCCTGTACGTCGAGACCGCGCGCCTCGGCCAGCTGGGGGGCGTTCACGTAGGACACCGACTCGGCGCCGTCGGCGCCGAGCACGCCCCTGAGCACGGCCAGGGTGAGGATGCGGGTGTCGTAGTCGGCGAGCTGGCCCTGGTAGTCCACCGCCAGGGACTTCGGCGCCGCGTCGCCCAGCGACGCCCAGATGCGCCCGAGGCGCTCGGCGAGGGGCAGGAACGGCCGCACGGCCTCGGCCGCCTCGCTGGCGTCGATGTTGACCGCGTAGGGCACGAACTCGCCGGCCAGCGCCAGCGCCACCTGCTCGCCGATGGTCTCGCCGGCCTTGTCCTGGGCCTCGACGGTGCTGGCGCCCAGGTGGGGCGTGACCACCACCGACGGCAGGCCGAACAGGGGCGACTCGGTGGTAGGCTCCTTGGCGAACACGTCGATGGCGGCGCCGGCCACCCGCCCCTCGGCGATGGCGGCGGCCAGCGCGGCCTCGTCGACGATCCCGCCCCGGGCCACGTTGACGATCCTCAGGGTGGGCTTGGCCAGCGACAGGAGCTTCTCGCCCACCAGGCCCACGCTCTCGGGCGACTTCAGCAGGTGGATGCTGATGAAGTCGGCCTGGCGGACGACCTCGTCCAGCTCCAGCAGCTCGACGCCCAGTTTGCGGGCCCGCTCCGGCGACATCCACGGGTCCCACGCCACCAGCCGCATGCCGAAGGCGTAGGCCCGCTGGGCCACGAGCGTGCCGATACGGCCGAGGCCGAGGAGGCCCAGGGTCTTGCCGTGCATCTCGACGCCGGTCCACTTCGACCGCTGCCACTTCCCCTGCTTCAGGGCCGCGTCGGCCTGAGGCACGTTGCGGGCCGAGGAGAGCAGGAGCGCCATCGTGTGCTCGGCGGCGGTGACGATGTTCGAGAGGGGGGCGTTGCAGACCATGACACCCCGGCGGGTGGCCTCGGCCACGTCGACGTTGTCGAGCCCGATGCCGGCCCGGCCGACCACGACCAGGTCGGCGCCGGCCGCCAACACGCCGGCGGTGACCTGGGTCTCCGAGCGGATGACCAGGGCGGCGGCGCCGGGCACGACCTCGAGCAGCTCCTCCGGCGACAGGCCCAGGCGCACGTCGACCTCGTGGCCCTCGTCACGCAGGCGCGCCAGGCCTTTCTCGGCAAGTTCCTCGGTGATCAGTACTCGGGCCATATCGGCCCATGGTCGCACACGGGCTCAGTGCGGCCGGCATCTACCCGGGCGGCTGCTCCTCACCCTCGACCCAGGGCCGGTAGACGGCCTGGGCGTCGCGAGGGCTGCTGTTGAGCCGGATCTCGTAGCGCTGGGGGCCCTCCGGCTCCCCCGGCGCCTCCTGCTCGATGGCGATCGTGTCGCGCTTCTTCTCCGGGTCGAAGATGTCGCGCAGGCCGAGGGCGATGCCGGTGAGCAGGGCCCCGGTGGCGGTGCGGGCCCGCTTCGCCGGCGGGCGGGGGAGCGGGACGGCGGGCTTGAACCCGAACAGGTCGTCGCGCCCGTAGAACTCCTCGAGCTGATCCGTTGCCGGCGCGGCCGGCTCCTCCGCCGGCTGGTCGTCCATCGGCCAAGGTTATGCCACGAGGGCGGCGAAACGGGCGAGCCCCTCCTCGAGCGGCCCGTCGGCCAGGGCGTAGGAGAACCGGGCGTAGCCGGGAGCGCCGAAGGCCTCGCCGGGAACGATGGCCACCTTGGCCTCCTCCAGGGCGATCTCGGCCAGCTCCAGGGTGGTGCTCGCCGTGCGGCCGCCGCCCAGGGGCCGGCCCAACACGCCGGCGAGGTTGGGGAAGGCGTAGAAGGCCCCCTCCGGCTCCAGGCACTCCACGCCCGGGATGGCCGAGAGCAGCTCGAACATCCGCCGGCGCCGGCGGTCGAAGGCGGCCCGCATCTCGCCCACGCAGGCCTGGTCGCCGGTGAGGGCGGCGATGGCGGCCCGCTGGGAGACGTTGGCCACGTTGGAGGTGGCGTGGGACTGGAGGTTGGTGGCGCCCTTGACCACGTCGGCCGGGGCGATCATCCACCCCACCCGCCAGCCGGTCATGGCATAGCTCTTGGCCACACCGTTGACCACGATCGTGCGGTCGGCCAGCTCGGGGACCAGCGCCGGCATCGACGCGAAGGAGTTGTCGCCGTAGACGAGGTGCTCGTAGATCTCGTCGGTCACGACCCAGAGGCCCCGCTCGGCGGCCCAGCGG
>JBPCLE010000140.1:0-3621 GCA_051003575.1 Acidimicrobiales bacterium
CCCCCCTCCCCGCGTCCGGTCAATCAGGCTGAGCCGACCCTGGGCAGCGCCTCGCGGAGGGCGTGGAGCAGCTCCCGGACCGGCATGGGCGACACGAACCCCGCCGCCGCCCGGTGCCCGCCGCCCCCGAAGGCGATGGCGAGCTGGCCCACGTCGAACCCGGTAACCGCCCGCAGCGAGGCCTTGGTGCCGTCGGGCGTCTCCTTGAGCACGCAGGACACGTCGGCCTCGGTGGCGCGGCGGAGCAGGTCGATGAGACCCTCGGTCTCCTCCAGGCCGACCCCGAACTGGGCCAGGTCCTCCGCGGTGACCCAGGTGGCCACGAAACGGCGCTCCCCGTCGTACTCGGCCCGCAGCAGGGCGGCGCCGGCCAGGCGCAGGTAGGCGAGGCGGTGCTCCTCGAAGAGCTGGCGGTTCATGTCCGCTATGGGCAGGTCGTAGGTGGCCAGCTCCCGGGCCAGGGTGAACACCTCGGGGGTGGTGCCCTCGTACTGGAAGCGGCCGGTGTCGCAGATGAGGCCGGCGTATAGGCACTCGGCCGCGTCCCGGGTGAGCTGCCAGCCCAGCTTGTCAAGCAGCCGGCGCACGACCACCGCCGAGGCGGCGGCGTCGGGGTCGATGAGGTTGATCGTGCCGTACCCGTCGTTGGTGGCGTGGTGGTCGACGACGATCAGCTCATGGGCCCGACGGGCGGGCCCGCCCAGCTCGGCCAGCCGGCCCATCGACCCGCAGTCGAAGGTGACCATGAGCTCGGGCTCCTCGGGGTAGTCGGCCGGCTTGGTGGCCAGCTCGAGCCCGGGGAGGAAGTCGTAGTGGGGGGCGACGGGGAACGGCTCGGGCCAGGAGGCCACCGACTGCTTCCCGTTGGCCAGCGCCAGATGGTGGAGGGCCAGCATCGAACCGAGGGCGTCGCCGTCGGGGGTGTGGTGACAGGCCAGCGCCAGCGACGGCGCGGCGGCGATCGCAGCCGCGGCCTGGTCGAGAGTAGAACCGACTGCGCTCATGAGCCGTCGTCCTCGTTCCTGGGGAGGTCGCCCTGGTGGAGGCCTCGTAGTAGTTCTTCTACTCTAGACCCTAGGGTTATAGCTGGATCAGGCACAAACGAGAGCAACGGGGTGCCGCGGAGGCGGAGCTGCCTGCCGATCGCCGCCTGGAACCGGATGCGATGCTCGCCGAGCGCCACGGCCACTCCCTCTGGGTCCCCCTGGGACAGGGAGGAGAACCACACCACACCATGGCTCAGGCCGGGCTCCACTCGCACTCCCGTGACCGTGACCAGCTCCAGGCGCTCGTCGTTGATGCGCTCCAGCTCGTCGGCCAGCACCTCTTGGACGACCTGGTTGACGCGGTCCATGCGGGGGGCGCGCCTAGCCGGCATCGCCCACCCACTCGGTATCGAACCTGCACACCTCGACCTCGGGCTTGCTCCAGACCCACCGCTCGACGCTGTCGACCACTCCGGCGGCATGGGAGTAGGAGTCCGACACCACGGCCAGGCCCACCAGCGCCCGCTGCCACTTGTCCTGGAAGCCGACCTCGGCGACCGAGATCTGGAACCGGTGACGGATGCCTTCAACGATGGGTCGCAACACGGCCCGTTTCTCCTTCAGCGACCGGCTGGTCGGGATGTGCAGCTCGATCTGCACGACGGCCACGTGCACCTATGTCCGGGGGATCTCCCGCTCCTCGTAGGTCTCGATGATGTCGCCCCCCTTGAGGTCCTGGAAGTCGGATAGGCCGATGCCGCACTCGAAGCAGGCGGCGACCTCACGGATGTCGTCCTTGAACCGCCGCAGCGAGGTGATCGTGCCGGTCCAGATGACGACGCCCTCCCGCAGGAAGCGAACCTTGGAGTTGCGGGTGATGGCTCCGTTGCGCACGTAGCACCCGGCCACCGCGCCGATCCGGGGCACCCGGAAGACCTCCCGGACCTCGGCCTCGCCGGTGACAACCTCCTCGAACTCGGGCTTGAGCAGGCCGACCATGGCCTTCTCGACGTCCTCGAGGACCCCGTAGATGATCTGGTAGGTGCGGATGTCGACGTCGTCGCGCTCGGCGAGCTCGCGGGACTTGCGATCGGGGCGGACGTTGAACCCGATGATCGTCGAGTTCGACGCCGAGGCGAGCTGCACGTCGTTCTCGGTGATGCCGCCCACCGCCCGGTGCACGAAGGCCAGCTTGACCTCGTCGCGCTCCAGGCGCTTGAGGCTCTCGGTGAGGGCCTCGAGCGACCCGTTCACGTCGGCCTTCAGGATGAGGTTCAGGGTGGCCTGCTCGCCCCGCTGGATCTGCTCGAACAGGTCCTCGAGGCGGGCCCCGCCGCCGACGTGCATGGCCGGGAGCTGGCGCTGGTCGCGCTTCTTGTAGCGCTCGCCGCGGGCCTCGGCCACCACCCTGGCCGTCTTGTCGTCGGGTGCAACCCGGAAGTCGTCGCCGGCGCTGGGCACCACGGACAGTCCCAGGACCTGCACGGGCATCGACGGCGCCGCCTCCTTCACGTTGTCGCCCTTGTCGTCGATCAACGCCCGCACCCGGCCCCAGGCCTCGCCGGCCACCATCGGGTCGCCGACACGGAGCATGCCCCGCTCCACGAGCACGGTAGCCACCGGGCCCCGGCCCTTGTCGAGCTCGGCCTCCAGGACCACGCCCTGGGCGCGGCCCTCGGGGTTGGCCACCAGCTCCTCGATGTCGGCCACCACGAGCAGCTGCTCGAGCAGGTCGTCAACGCCCAGGTTCTGGAGGGCGGAGACCTCGACCATGATCGAATCGCCGCCCCACTCCTCAGGTACGAGACCCTGCTCGGAGAGCTGCTGGCGGATCCGGTTGGGGTCGGCCTCCTCCCGGTCGACCTTGTTTATGGCCACCACGATCGGCACATCGGCCGCCCGGGCGTGGTTGAGCGCCTCGACGGTCTGGGGCATGACGCCGTCGTCGGCCGCCACGACCAGCACCGCGATGTCGGTGGCCTGGGCGCCCCGGGCCCGCATGGCGGTGAACGCCTCGTGGCCGGGCGTGTCGATGAAGGTGATGAGCCGCCCATCCTTGGTCACCTGGTAGGCGCCGATGTGCTGGGTGATGCCACCGGCCTCGCCGGCCACGACGTTGGTCTCCCGGATGCGGTCGAGCAGCATCGTCTTGCCGTGGTCGACGTGGCCCATGACGGTGATGACCGGCGGGCGGGGCCGCAGGTCTTCCTCGTCGTCATCATCGTCGCGCAGCAGCTCGCCGAGCTTGACCTCCTCCTCCTGGCCGGGCTCGACCAACAGCACCTCGGCGCCGACCTCGGCCGCGAACAGCTCGATCATGTCGTCGGTGAGCGACTGGGTGGCCGTGACCATCTCGCCCTGCTGGAGCAGGAACCGGACGACGTCGGCCGCGGTGCGGTTGAACTTGGGCCCGAGATCCTGGGCGCTGGCCCCCCGCTCGATGACGATCTCGCCCTCGGGGACGGGCGCATCGGAGCGGGTGTAGTTGGTGGTCTGGGTCGGCTCGAGCTCCTCGAAGCTGCGACGCCGACGCCGGCGGCGCTGCGGGGGGCGCCGGCCCTGGCCGGGGCCTCCACGGCCGGGGGGGCCACCGGGGCGGCCGCCGGGACCACCGCCAGGGCCACCGGGGCGGCCG
>JBPCLE010000141.1:0-21578 GCA_051003575.1 Acidimicrobiales bacterium
GGGCGAGCGCGGCCACGATCACCACCAGAGGCACGGCCTCCCGCACGCCGGCGCGGGGGATCCACGACCAGTTGTCCTGGGCCAGCAGCAGGAGCGACTGGGACATGCCCAGGGCCAGCGCGGCGGCCACGGTCACCCCGAACGACGCCAGCCGCCCGACCAGGGCGCCGGCCAGCGCCGGCACCACCAGCAGCGTGGTCGTCACCGGGTCGAGGCCCGTCACCGGCGACACCAGGATGCCGGCGGCGCCGGCCAGCACGCTCGCCGCCACCCAGTTGGCCGCGGCCAGGGCATCGGGCGACCGGCCGAGCAGGGCCACGCCGGTCACGTCGTCGGAGGCGGCCCGGCTGGCCAGGCCGAAGCGGGTGAAGCGGAACACCGCCCACAGCACCACCGCGGCGAGCACCACGATGGCCGCCAGCAGCAGCCGGTCGCGGGGCACCTCGGACCCGAGCACCGAGACCGGCCCGGACGGCAGGATGGCCGGCACCGGCCGCCCGCCGCCGCCGAAGCGCAGGACGATCAGGGCCTGCAGCGTCGCCGTCATCCCCACCGACGCCACCAGCCCGGCCAGCGCCGGCGCCCCCCGCAGCGGCCGGAACACGGCCAGGTAGGCGGCGAGGCCGACGGCCGCGGCCACAACCAGGCTCAGCCCGAACGCGGCCCCGAACCCCACGCCGGCGCCCAGGTCCACCCGCCCCACCGGCAGCACGAGGTCGCCCTGCGTCCGCAGCTCGACGAACACGTAGGCGACGTAGGCCGCCACCGCCCCGTGGGCCACGTGGACCACGCCCGACACCCGGTGCACGAGCACCAACCCGAGGCCCAGGCCGGCGTAGACGGCGCCGGCCCCCAGCCCGAGCAGCAGGAACACGATGGTGCGGTCGATCGCCCGAACCTACCGGGGCGGGCACAATTGGCCAGGGCGGGCACAATGGCGAGGTGAAGCGCTTGGCCGTGCTGGTGGTTGCCGGCGTGCTGGCGGCGGCGTGCGGCGGCGGTGGGGCCACGCCCGACAACGCCGTGGTCCTGGGCATGGTCAACCAGGAGGGCTCCCCCGTGGGGTCCTTCCCCGAGGCCCGGGAGGCGGCCCAGGCCGCGGTCGCCCACATCAACGACGACCTGGGCGGTGTCGCCGGCCGGCCGCTGCGGCTGGAGGTGTGCCGCACCGACGGCTCGCCCGAGTCCTCCGCGGCCTGCGCCAACTCTTTGCTGGAGAAGCGGCCGGTGGCCGTCCTGGGCGGCGTCGACCTCGGCGCCGCCGCGTCGCTCCCGGTGTTCGAGAAGGCCGGCGTCCCCTACGTCGGCGGCACGCCGGCGCTGGGTGAGGAGCTGACCTCGCCGGCGGCGTGGATGCTGGCCGGCGGGGTGGTGGGCGACCTGCTGGGGGTGGCCGACTACGCCCTGAACACCCTCGAGGTGAAGAAGGTGGGCGCCCCCTACGTCGACCTCCCGGGTGTGCTCGCTACCGTCATCGCCGCCGCCGATGTGGTGCTGCGGAGCAAGGGCGTGACCGACGTAAAGCTGGTGGCGGCCGGCGCCGACGCCGCCGACTTCGCCGCCCCCCTCAAGGCGGCCACCGCCGGCAACCCCGACGCGGTGATCGTGCTCTTCGGGGCCCAGAGCTGTGCTCGGATCATGACCGCGGCCCGGTCGCTGCGGGTCACGGCCAAGCTCTTCTACCCCAGCGCGTGCGCGTCCCAGGCCGTGGTCGACGCTGCCGGCGCCGCGGCCGAGAACGCCTACTTCGCCTCCGGGTACCTGCCCTTCGACGATCCCTCGGGCGATGTGGCGACGTGGCGGGCGGAGGCGGGGGTGGGCCGGGCGAGCGCCCTCTCCCAGGCCGGCTTCGCCGTGGTCATGGATGTCTACAGCCTGCTCGAGGACATGCTGCTCAATGACGGTGCGGCGACCCCGGCGGCGGTCATCGCCGAGCTGGCGGCCACCCGCGGGCGCCCGGGGTTCATGGCCCACCCCTACACCTGCGACCGGGCCCAGGTGTCGCTGCTGCCGGCGGTATGCAACGCCAACGTGCGCCTGCTCCAGTACCGCGGGGGCCGCTTCGTCGACGTGGCCGGCGACTGGGTCAACGGCGCCGAACTGGTCAAGCTCTTCGGCTAGCTGCCGCCCCTGCGTTAACTGCCGCCCTCGAGCCGGCGCAGCCGGGCCTCCATGTCGGTCACCTGCTGACGGAGAACGGCGACCTCGGCCTCCAGCCCCACGGCGCCGGCGATGCGGCGCTGGATGCGGGGCGACTTGGCCGCCCGCTCGACCACGGCTTCGAGCGGCACCAGCCGCTGGAGCCCGTGGGGCCCGTCGACCAACCGCGACGGGACCTGCCCGGACCGGTACCACGAGCGCAGGGCGGAGTTGGACACCCCGGCCTGGTGCTCCGCCTCGCCCAGGGTGACCCACGTGGTTTCCGGCTCGCTGGCCCACGCGGCCAGGGCCTGTTCCCAGTCGAGGTCGTCGCTCATGCCGTCACCATATCTCAACCTCACCATATCTCAAACAGGGGTCGAAGCAGGGTATTGACAGGGGCGCGACGATCCCTTCCATGTTCGAACGATTCACCGATCGGGCTCGGCGGGTGGTGGTGCTGGCCCAGGAGGAAGCCAGGGCCCTGCACCACGACTACATCGGCACAGAGCACCTCCTGCTGGGGCTCATGCATGAGGGCGAGGGGGTGGCGGCACGGGCGTTGGACCAGATAGGCGTCTCATTGGATGTGGCGCGCGCCAAGGTCCTGGCCATCACCGGCGAGGCTGCCGGCGTGCCCGACGGCCACATCCCGTTCACCCCCCGGGCCAAGAAGGTGCTGGAGCTGTCGCTGCGGGAGGCGCTCCAGCTCGGCCACAACTACATCGGCACCGAGCACATCCTCCTCGGGCTCATCCGGGAGGGCGAGGGCGTCGGCGCCCAGGTGCTCATGACCCTGGGAGCAGACCTGGCCGCTGTGCGCCAGGCCGTGATCCAGCGGATGTCCGCCGCCGAGGCCGGCCGGCCGGGCGCAACCTTCGTGCCCCCCGGCCGGCTGTCCCGGGTGACCCCGGCCGCGGCCAAGGCCGAGGTGGAGGCCCGCCGGATGGCCGCCGGCAGCCCGGTCGGCTCCCACCACCTGCTGCTGGCGATGGTGCAGCAGCAGGACAGCATGGCGGCCAAGGTGCTAGAGGACCTGGGGGTCACGGCGGAGGCGCTCCAGGAGCGCCTGGCCCAGATCGAGCCGGCCGGCACCTCCGACGAGACGCCCGAGGAGGCCGGCGCCCGCCGGGTGGGCCTGCGGGTGGAAGGCAAGCTGGTGATGCTCGAGATCGACGACCCCGAGCTGGCCGCGTCGCTGGAGAAGGCCATGACCGGCCGCAAGGTGCGAGTCATCCGCGGCACCGACCCCGAAGCCGAGGGCGCCGGCTTCCCCAACGTGTGGTCGGCCGTGGCCCGCAGCATCGAGGACATGACCCGCCGGCTGGGCAAGGTGGCCGGCGCCGCCCGGGCGGCCACGAGCGGCCCTGCGGCCTACTGGCGGCCGCCGGAACTCGACCCGATGGCCTCCGCGGCCCGGTACTGGATGGTGAGCCAGCCCGGCGGCACCCACGGCTACTTGGAGGTGGGCCCCGGGACCGGCTGGGAGGAGGTCCGGGCCTGGTTGGGGGCCTGGCTGGTCGAGAACCGGTCGTCGCTCGCCCGCCCCGGTGGGCCGTCCGAGGAGGGTGGCGCCGCCGTCCTCTGGCTCGCGGTCGACGCCGAGGGCGAGGCGTTCACGGTCAGGGACGTGGGGTTCGGCCCCGCCGGCCCGCCCGACTCCCGGCCCCTCCCCCTGGAGGCCCTGGTCGACGCCGCCGTCGCCGACCTCTCGGCAGTCACCTAACCGCCGGCGCCGGCCACCGCCGTGAGCGCGCCGGTGGCGAGGTCGTAGATGTAGCCCGATACGGTGACGCTGCCGGGGATGAACGGCGAGCTGCGGATCCGCTCGACGTCCTCGCGCACGCTGGCCTCGTTGTCGCTGAAGGGCAGGAAGTCGATGCCGCCGGCGTCGCCCCGGCCGGCTAGCCGGGCCCGCAGCTCGTCGTTGGTGAACGCGAGCATGCCGCAGCCGGTGTGGTGGATGACTGCGATCTCCAGGGTGCCGAGCAGGGTGTGGGAGACGATCAGCGAGCGCAGGGCGTCGTCGGTCGCCCGCCCGCCGGCGTTGCGGATGACGTGGGCGTCGCCGCGCTCGAGACCGAGGAACTCGGCGGGGTTCAGGCGGGCATCCATGCAGGTGACGACGGCCACCCGGCGGGCGGGTGGGGCGGGGAGGTTGTCCCCCGCGAACGACGCCGTGTACGCCTGGTTGGCTTCGAGCAACCTGTCGATCTCGGACATGGCCCGGATCCTCACCGCGGCACCAGGATTTCGCAACGCCGTAGGCTCGCCGGCGTTGACTGAGACGTGGGTGCCGCGACGGTGGAGTATGGGGCGATGAAGGACATCTCGCTCGTGGCCGCCGTGGCCGTCATCATCCTCGGGTCTGTGACGCTCGGCGTCGGCGGGCTGGCGCTGCTGCGGCGGGGCGGACGGGGCCAGGTGCCCCAGCACAACGACTTCATCGGCATGATCTTCGCCCAGGTCGCCCTGCTCTACTCCGTGCTCCTGGCGTTCATGGTCTTCTCCACCTGGCAGCGCTTCACCGACTCGGCGTCCAGCGTGAGCGACGAGGCGGCGGCGGTGGTCGTCGCCTACCGCGACACCGAGATCTTCCCGGAGCCGATCAGGTCCGAGGCCCAGGCCGCCCTGCGCAGCTACCTCAAGGAGGTGATGGAGAACGAGTGGGCCAGCCACGGGGCGGTCCGGCCCCACCGATCGCGCGACGCCCTCAACCCCGTCTGGGCCGTCTACCGCCAGTACCAGCCCACCGAGGGGCCCGCACAGTCCGACTTCGACGCGGCCAAGGACCGATTGCACGAGGTCGAGGCGCAGCGCCACGCCCGCCACCTGGCCGGCGAGACCAGCCTGCCCAACGTGTTCTGGTGGCTGCTCGTCGGTGGCGGCATCGTCACAGTGGCCATGTCGTACATGTTCTGGGTGGAACGACGGAGTATCCACCTCCTCCAGGTGGGGGTGCTGACCGCCGCCATCGCCTGCGTGCTTTCCCTGATCCTGGCCCTGAACTTCCCCTTCACCGGCGACGTGCACGTGAGCCGGGATCCGTTCAAGCACGCGCTGTTGAACTTCGACGCCATCGACATCCGGCCCGGCCCGCCGGCGCCCGGCGGGGCGTCCACGGTTACCGAGACGGTCACCGTCGACGCCAAGCGCTCCTTCACCGACACCGGCGTCGATGTGGCCGCGGGTGACCGGGTGACCATCGGCGCCACCGGCATCATCTTCCACGACAGCTCGGGCAGTACCGGCCCCAACGGTGTGGCCGAGCGCCGCGACCTCAGCCAGTTCAACGTCATCGAGTCCGACAACCACGCTGCCCTCATCGGCCGGATCGGCGAGACCGGGAGCCCCTTCGCGGTGGGCACCGACTTCTCGTCGGCCAGCCTGGCCCCCGGTCGGCTGTTCCTGGGCGTCAACGACGTGGGCGTCGACAACAACAGCGGCGCGTTCTCGGCAACCGTGACCGTGCGCCGCACCTGAGGGGCGCGCCGCAGGCCGCCGCCGGCGCGGCGATGATGTCCGGGTGAACCCGAACCGGCCCGGAGCCCGCAACCGCCGCCCGCTGGTCGTCGTCGCCGTGCTCGCCGTGCTGGCGGTGGCCGGGCTGGCCGTCGTCTACCTGAGCTTCTTCAACGACGACGCTCCCGAGCGCCTCGCCCTGAGCGACGAGCCGGCGTCGGGCGCCGGCGGTACAGCCGCTGCCGGGCTCGCCGGCACCTGGCGGGTGGCGCCCGGCTCGACCGCCGGCTACCGGGTGCGGGAGAAGCTCGCGGCCCTGGCGGCGAAGAGCGACGCGGTGGGCCGCAGCCCGGCGGTCACCGGATCGGTCACGATCGAGGGCGCCGGCGCGGCCCACACCGCCGCCGAGGCACGCGTCGAGGTCGACCTGACCCAGCTCGAGAGCGACGAGAGCCGCCGCGACAATCGCATCCGCAGCGATGGTCTCCAGACCAACCAGTTCCCGAAGGCCACGTTTGTCACGACCAAGCCGATCACCCTGCCGGCCGAGACGGCCGGGGGGCAGAAGGTGAAGACCACGGCCGAGGGCAACCTCACGCTCCACGGCGTCACCAAGCTCGTCCAGATCCCTCTCGACGTCCAGGTCGGCGACGGCAGGGGCGAGATTGTCGGCTCGCTCGGGTTCCCGATGAGCGACTTCGACATCACCCCGCCGAGCATCGGTGGCTTCGTCACCGTCGACCCCGACGCCACCCTGGAGTTCAGGCTCATCCTCGAGAAGGCGTGACCACGCCGAAGTAGGGCATCCTTGGCAGGCATGACGTCCAGTCCCACCGAGGTCGGCGGGGGGGACCTCGATGCCCGCCGGTGGCTCGACGCGCTTCGCCTGGCCGCGGACGCGGCCGGAGGCGAGGGGACCACTGGGATCGAGGTTCCGGCAAGCATCGAAGTTCCGGCCAGCATCGTCATCGGGGCGGTGTGCGCTGCGGGCGGTTGGCCGGCCGGGCGGTTCCTCGCCGTCTCCCACGCCCAGGTGACCGCCACCGACGTGTGGCATCTGGCCGACCCGGACCGGTACGCCCCGCTGCCCGAGACAGCCGGCCCGGACGGCATCGCCCGCCTGGCCGAGCGGGCCGCGGCCCTGGGAGAGCCGGTGTGGACCGCGGAGCTGGCCGAGGCCGGGCCGGTGAGCACGGCGGCGTCGGTCGCCGGCCTGCGGTCGGCCGTTGCGGTGCCGGTGCACGCAGGTGCACGCGTGGTCGCCGTCGTGGAGCTCTTTTCGGAGCGGCCCGAGCGGCCGTCGCCAGGCGTGCTGGAGATGGCGGCGACGGTTGTCGGCCAGCTGGGCCGGGTGGTCGACCGCGCCCGCGCCCGCGCCGCCCACGACGAGGCGGTGTTCCTCACCGAGGTGGCCCACGACGCCTACCTCGCGGTCGACGAGCAGGGCCGCATCGTCGAGTGGAACCCCGAGGCCGAGGCGGTCTTCGGCTGGCGCCGCGAGGAGGTGATGGGCCGGCTCCTGGGCGACATCGCCGTGCCGCCCCGCCACCGCGACGTGTTCGACCAGCGCCTCGGCGCGATGACGCGCAGCGGTCACGGTTCCCTGGGCGTCATCCAACCCCGGCGGGAGCTGGTGGCCATCAACCGTGCCGGCCGCGAGTTCCCCGTCCAGGTCACGGTGTGGTCCGCCGCCGGCGACGGCGCCCACCGGATATGCGGCTTCGTCCGCGACCTCAGTGAGCGGAAGCGCTTCGAGGGCCAGCTTGCCAGCCAGGCGCTCCACGACCGCCTGACCGGGCTGCCGAACCGGGTACTGCTTCGGGACCGCGTCGAACACGCCCTGCTGCGGGCCGGGCGCCGGGGGGCCTCGGTGGCCCTGCTGATCGCCGACATCGACCGGTTCAAGGTGTTCAACGAGAGCCTGGGCCACGACGGCGGCGACCGGCTACTGGTGGCGGTCGCCGAGCGGCTGACCGAGCTGCTCCGCCCGGGCGACACGGTCGCCCGCATGGGCGGCGACGAGTTCGCGCTCCTCTGCGAGGACGTCGCCGGCTACGCCGAGGCGGCCGGCATCGCCTCCCGGGTGGTGGGGGCGTTCGAGAAGCCGTTCCATGTCCAGGGGGCCGACCTGGCCCTGACCGCCAGCGTCGGCGTGGCCGTCGGGTCGCTGGCCGGGCCGGCGCCCGAGCTGCTGCTGCGCGACGCCGACGTGGCCATGTACCGGGCCAAGGCCGCCGGCCGCGACCGCTACGAGGTCTTCGACGAGACGATGCTGGCCGATGCCACCGAGCGGCTGTCGGTGGAAACCGACCTGCGCCGGGGCATCGCCCAGGGCCAGCTCCTGCTCTACTACCAGCCCATCGTCCACATCGACACCGGTGCCATCGCCGGCTTCGAGGCCCTGGTCCGCTGGCAGCACCCGGAGCGGGGCCTTCTGGCCCCGCTGGAGTTCATCCCCACCGCCGAGCAGACGGGGCTTATCGTGCCGCTGGGCCGCTACGTGCTGGCCGAGGCGTGCACGCAGGCCGCGTCGTGGGGCGCCATGCACGACTCCGGCGACCGGCTGCGGATCAGTGTCAACGTGTCGGCCCGCCAGCTCGCCCAGCCGGGGTGGTCCGACGAGGTGGCCCAGGTCCTGGCCGAATCGGGGCTCTCGCCCCGCCAGCTCGTCCTGGAGATCACCGAGAGCGTGCTCATGGACGACACCGACGCCACCGCCGTCCGCCTCGAGGAGCTGCGCCGGCTCGGGGTCCGCATCGCCATCGACGACTTCGGCACCGGGTACTCCTCGCTCGGCTACCTGCGCCGGCTCCCTGTCGACATCCTCAAGATCGACAAGTCGTTCATCGACGGCGTGGCTGAGGGCCCCCACGAATCGGCACTGGCCCGGGCCGTCGTGAAGCTGGCATCCACCCTGCGCCTGGAGGCGGTGGCCGAGGGCATCCAGACCCGCAAGCAGCTCCTCCAACTGCGCCGGCTCCGCTGCCCCTACGGGCAGGGCTTCTATTTCTCCCGGCCCCAACCGCCGGCGGCCATCCCGGCTCTGCTCGAGGCCGGGGCGCTGGAAGGGGAAGAGCTCGCCGACTAGAGGTGCTCGGCGACCGCTTTCTGTACTCCGGCGGTGATGACGTCCCAGTCCGCGCCCGGCTTGCGGGTGATGGTGACGAAGGTGTTGACGCCGAAGAGCGACTGCACGCCCTCCACCCCGAGCAGCGCCTCGGCGAACGGGTTGCCCGCGGCCGCCTCGGCGCTGGCCACGTTGAGGGTGCTCGGCAGCTTCACGTCGAGGTCGTACTTCATCGCGTTGGGGTTGGGCGTGGGGGAGGGGGTGGCAGTGGCCATGGGCCATGCTACGCCGGAGGCTTGGGTGCGCCGCGTTACCGTGCTCGGATGGACCCGACGGCCCGGTTCGCGGCGCTCGTGCAAGGGCCCCCCGACGGGCTGGCCCTCGACGAGGCCGCCCTGCTGATCGCGGCACACGCCCGGCCCGACCTCGACGTGGCCGGCGAGTTGCGGGTTCTCGACCGGCTGGCGGCCGGCATCCCCGCCGGCGACCTCCACGAGTGGCGCCGGCACCTCTTCGTCGACCTGGGCTTCTCGGGCAACCTGGACCGCTACCACGACCCGTCGAACTCCTTCCTCGATCAGGTCGTCCGCCGGCGGCGGGGGCTGCCGATCACGCTGTCGGTGCTGGGCATGGAGGTCGGTCGGCGGGTGGGGCTGCGGCTCCTGGGCGTGGGCATGCCCGGCCACTTCCTCCTCCGCCACGGGCCCGACGCCTTCGTCGACCCCTTCGACGGCGGGCGGCCCCTCGACCGGGCCGGCTGCCTGGAACGGTTCCGGGAGGTCAACGGCCCCCGGGCGACCTTCCTGCCGTCGTACCTGGACCCCGTCGGCCCCATGGCCATCCTGGCCCGGATGCTGAACAACCTGAAGTCGGTCTACGCCGGCCGGGGCGACGTGGCCGCGCTCGGCTGGGTGTTCGCCCTGCGCACCGCCATCCCTCACACCTCGCCCCACGAGGACCGGGAGTGGGCCCGGGTGCTGGGCCTCACCGGCCGGTTCCTGGAGGCGGCGGAGCGGATGGAAGGGCTGGTCGAGGCGCTGCCCGAGCACGAGGAGTCCCTGAGAGGTGAGGCGTTCGCCATGCGCGCCCGGCTGAACTAGGCGGCCACGTCCGGCTCGCGTAGCCGGCGGGTGTCGGTAGGCTTCCGGGGAGGCAGGTCGTGGGTACCTCGTCCACGACATGCCGATGGACAAGGGAGATCGTGACCCACACCGGCATCGGCGGCATCACCTCGGAGACCGACTCCTGGGGGTGGGGCCCGGGATGACGCAGCTCGGCCCGTCGGGTGGCCCGGGCGCCGGCTGCCAGGCGTTCGTCGCCAGCTTCGGCCAGCCCGGCATGCGCGACCTCGACTTCGGCCGCCAGGTGATCGACTGCCTCCGCGAGCTCGACGAGTGGCCCGCCGGCGTGGTGGTCGAGGAGCTCCCGCACTCGCCGTCGCTGGTGCTCAACCGCATCCAGGAGCTGCGGCCCGTCAAGATCGTGCTCGTGGGGGCGGTCGCCCGGGGCGACGAGGCGCCGGGCGGCGTGCGGCGCTTCGCGTTCCACCACGCCCCGGGGCCCGACGGCGACCACGTCCTGGCCGTCGTGCGCCAGTGGGGCGGCCTGCCGGCCGACACGGTGGTCATCGAGATCGAGCCGGCCGACACCAGCTACGGCCCCGGCTTCAGCGAGGCCATGGCCGGCGCCTTCGACCCAGTCCTCGGCATGGTCCGAGAGGAGCTGGCCCGGGTCGACCTCGCCGGGGTCGCGGTGGCCGACGCGCCGCAGGCCAGCGACCCCGGGGTTGGCGACCGCGGAACCTCCGAGCCGCCGGCCGGCGACCTCGCGGTTGGCGACCGCGGACCGATGGCCGGGCTGGTGGGCTACGCCCGAGACCACGCCCGGGCCCGGCGCTCGGAGTCCCCGCCGGCGCCGGTGGAGGGCGTGGCCCTTGCCGGGCGGGTCGAGCCCTGGGGTGTCTTCACCGGGGCCGGCGGCGACTGGTACGACGCCCTGCCGCTCGGTGCTGGCCGCACGGCCCTCGTCGTCGGCGACGTGCCCGGCCGCGGCGTCGAGGCGGCCGTCGCCATGAGCGAGCTGCGGGCCGCGGTGCGAGCCTACGTTGCCCTCGGAGGTGACTCCCCGGCCCAGGTCGTGAGCCACCTCGACGGGCTGGCCGAGACCACCGGCTTGGGCCGCGGCGCCCGCCTCCTCTACCTGGTCATCGACCCAGGCGCCGGCGGTGTGCGCTTCGTCAACGCCGGCGGTTGCCCGCCGCTGCTCCTCGACGGGACGGGGGCGTCGTACATCGACGCCGGGCTGGCGGGGCCGATCGGCGAGGCCGAGGGGGGCCGGACTGAGGCCACGCTCGAGCTGGGCCTGCGGGCCACACTGCTCCTCTACACGGGCGGCCTGGTCGAGAGCCGGTCGGTGCCGAGGGCGATCGGGATGGAGCGGCTCCGGCAGGTGGCCGGCGCCGCCCCGTTCGCCCTCGACGCGCTGTGCGATCTCGTCCTCGCCGCGTGCACCGACGAACTCCGTCGCGACGACGACATCTGCCTGCTGGCGGTGCGCCCGTAGGCGCAGCCTCCTACCCTGGAGCCAATGGAGCGCTCCGTCCTCCAGGGTCTCGCCGCCTTCCGGTGGGGGGCCTGGCTGTGGATGGCCACCGTTCTCGGAGTGTCGCGCCGCGACTTGGAGCGGCCGTGGCTGGCGCTGGCACTGGTGGGCATCGCCCTGGCCGTGACCGTCGCCGGCACCGCCCGGTTCCGGGCCAATCCCGTCGCCATGTGCCGACCCGTGCCGGTGCTGATCGAGCTGGCCGCCGGCATCCTGCTCGTCCTGGGCGACGGCGTGGCCTACGGGGAGGGCCACGCGTTCTCGACATCGCAGTCGCTGGGGTCGGTGTGGCCGCTGGCCGGGATCCTGATGGTGGGGGTGGCCTTCGGGCCGCTGGCCGCCGCCGGCTCCGGGGTGCTCGTCGGGCTGGCCCGCCTGGGCGCGGTGCTGGCCAACGGAGCCGCGGTCGACACCGGCGGCCGGGCGCTCTCGGTGACCAACACCGTCGTCTTCTACGCGCTCGGTCAAGGACGACGGCGCCGGCTTCGCACCGGGTTCGACGGTCGAGGGCGTGGGGCTCTCCCGCTCGATCCGGGGCAGAGTGTCGGAAGTGGGCGGCCGGGTGGAGGTCACCAGCGCCCCCGGCGCCGGAACGGAGGTCCTGCTGTGGCTCCCCTCATAAAGGTCGTGCTGGCCGACGACCACCCCATCTGGCGCGACGGCGTGCGCGCCGACCTGGGCGACGGGTTCTGGGTGGTGGCCGAGGCGGGTACGGCCGAGGAGACCGTCGCCGCCATCCGGGCCCACAAGCCCGACGTGGCCGTCTGCGACCTCCAGATGCCGGGTGGCGGTGGGATCAAGGTGGCGCGCACGTGTGGCGAGGAGACCCGCATCGTGATCCTCACCGTCTCCGAGCAGGAGCGTGACCTCCTGGACGCAGTGGCCGCCGGCGCCGTCGGCTATCTGGTCAAGTCGACACCGGGCCCCGAGCTGCGGGCCGCGCTCTGGAAGGCGGCCCACGGCGAGCCGGTGTTCTCGCCGGCCCTGGCCGCCCTGGTGCTCGGCGAGTTCCGGACCCTGGCCAAGAAGGCCTCAGGGGTGTCGCCCCTCTCCGAGCGCGAGCGGGAGGTCCTCCAGCTCGTGGCCAGGGGCCACTCCTACAAGGAGGTCGGCTCCCGCCTGTTCATCGCCGAGAAGACGGTCGAGAACCACGTCCGCAACATCCTGGGCAAGCTGCACCTCAGCCGGCGCCAGGAACTGATCCGCTACGCCCTGGAGCACGGGATCGAGTAGCCCGCCCCAGTCCTTATGCTTGCGGGCGGATGTACCGAAGGATGTTGCTTCTCATCGCCGGCATGGTCCTGGCGGCGGGCATGGTCCTGGCCGCGGGCTGCGGCGGCCCTGACGCTCCCGCCGACCTCTCGCAGGCCCCCAGCTCACCCCCCGCCTCGCCGGCGCCGATCGTGTTCACCGGCGACGCGTTCGTCGTCCACGCCGCCGGCACGCTGTCGCGGGCCAGGTCCGACGCGGCGTGGGCCGGCGTACTCGACACCCTCAACCGCTATCTCGACGCCGCCGTCCTGACCCCGCTGCGCACCGGTGGGCCGGCGGGCGACCTGGCCCCGCTCCTCAACCGGCCGGCGCTGGCGCGGGTCGTCCCCGGCGGCGCCGACCGCTTCGCGTTCATCGACGAGAACCTGCCGCCGGTCAGCGACCTCCGCAGCGAGCGCGCCGTGGCCGGCCTGACCGCCCTGGCCGGTCCCGACGGGACCGTGAGCGTCGTCACCGCCGGCATCGAGCTCCGCCTGACCGGTCACGCCGCCGGCGGTGCGGTGCGTGTCGTCCGTACCGGGGAGCTGGTCCTGACGCCCGAGGCCGGCGGGTGGCGCATCGACGCCTACGACATCAAGGTCGTGCGCACCCAGGCCCGGTTGCCCCGCTCCGGGGGCCGCTCGGGCCCGGAAACGACCACGAGCACGGCCCGCTCGTGAGGCGGCTGGCGCTGGCCATGGTCCTGCTGGCCCTCGGGGTGGGCTGCGTCTCCCCGTCGGGGTCGACGCGGGGGAGGGTGGCCATGGAGATCGTCAGGGTCGACGAGGGGCGCTTCTTCCCGGCCCCCGGCAAGCCGGTGTTCGTGCTGGTCATGGGCCAGGACGCCCGGCCGGGCGAGACGCAGTCCCGGGGCGACGCCCTGCACGTGATCGGGATCAACCCGGCGGCCGGCCGGGCCACCATCCTCAACATCCCCCGCGACACCTGGGCCACCATTCCCAGCCGGGGCCCCGACAAGATCAACGCCGCCAACTACTACGGGGGCCCGGCGTTGCAGGCCCGGGCGGTCGCCGCCCTGGTGGGGGTCGACATCCCCATCGTCCTGACCACCGGCTTCCAGGGCCTGGCCGACATGGTCGACGAGCTGGGGGGCGTCAACGTCGACGTGCCCGTGCCCATGAACGACCCCAAGTCCGGAGCGGTCTTCCCCGCCGGCACCGTGCGGATGGACGGCGGGGCGGCGCTGGCGTTCGCCCGCAACCGCAGCCTGGCCGGCGGCGACTTTGCCCGCACGCAGGACCAGGGGATCCTGATCCTGGCCGGGCTGTCGAAGCTGCGCGACTCGGCGCCCACCGCGGCCAACACCCTCAAGTGGATGTCGGTGCTGGCCCGCCACACCCGCTTCGAGGGGGTCGGCTTCGGCGACCTCTACCGGCTGGGGCGACTGGCCCTGAGCATCGACCCCGCTGACGTGCGCAATGTCACCATGCCGGGCACCACGGGCCGAGCCGCCAACCAGTCGGTGGTGTTCGCGGGAGCGTCGGCGCCGGCGCTGTTCGCCGACTTCCGCGACGACGCCATCCTGCAGGGGAACTAGGTCGGGCTACTCCGGGTCTGTGCCGTCGGGCTCGGGCTCGGGCTCGTCGCCGTTGCCTTCGTCGTCGAACACCCGGCTGGCCAGGATGTCCTCGGCCTCGATGCGCATGAGGTCGTTGCGGCTCAGTTTGTGGTTGTTCTCGCGGACGATGCGGGTGGCCTGGCGCAGGCGGGCCCGCTCCAAGGCGTTGCGCACGCTGCGGCCGTTGGCGAAGCGGGGCTGCAGCATGCGCCGCTCGAGGTAGTCGCGGAAGGCGGACTCGGCCTCCTCGGAGAGGGAGTACCTCTGCTCCTCCAGGATGAGGCAGGCGATGCCCATCAGCTCGTCGAGGCTGTAGTCGGGGAAGTGGATGTGGTGGGCGATGCGGGAGCCCATGCCCGGGTTGGACGAGAAGAACGTGTCCATCTTGTCCTTGTAGCCGGCGAGGATGACCACGAGGTCGTCGCGGTTGTTCTCCATGATCTGGAGAAGGATCTCGATGGTCTCCTGGCCGTAGTCCCGCTCGTTCTCCTGCCGGTACAGGTAGTAGGCCTCGTCGATGAAGAGCACACCGCCCATGGCCCGCTTGAGGACCTCTTTGGTCTTCGGGGCGGTGTGGCCGATGTACTGCCCGACCAGGTCGTCACGGGTGACGTTCACCAGGTGGCCCTTGGCGAGGTAGCCCATGCGGTTGAGCATCTCCGCCATGCGCCAGGCCACGGTGGTCTTGCCGGTGCCGGGGCTTCCGGTGAAGGACATGTGCAGCGTGGGGCGGGTGGACTCGATGCCGAACTTGTTGCGCAGCCGGTCGACCACCAGCAGGTCGGCGATCTCCCGGATACGGGTCTTGACCGGCACGAGCCCGACCAGCTCCTCGTCGAGCCGATCGAGGATCTCGTCGCTGTTGGCCTCCTTCTTCTCGGCCTCGACGTCGACGACGGCGTCGTCGGGGAGGCGGTTGGCCTCCTTCTCCTCCTTCTCCTCCTGCTCCAGGCGTTCGCGCTCCTCGCGCTCCTTCGCCTGGATCTCCTTCTGGGTTGGCATCTGACCGCGGGGGTTGCTCATCGTGATGGACAATCTACCGCCACCGACGGGGGCCCTCAATCGGGTTTGAGCAGCCGTCGTAGCGGCTTCCCGCCGGCCGTGCGGGGGATCTTGCCGGTGATCACGACCTGGCGGGGCAGCTTGGCCGCCGACAGCTCGCCGGCGGCGAACGCCCGCAGGTCGGCCAGCGCCGGCGGCGCCCCGGGGTCGGTCGGGATCACGTAGGCCACGACGCGCTCGCCCCACTGCTCGTCGGGGGCGCCGGCCACGCACACGTCGGCCACACCGGGGTGCCTGCTCAGCACCGCCTCCACCTCGCTCGGGCTCACGTTCACCCCGCCGCTGATGATCAGGTCCTTTAGCCGGTCGACCACCCGCAGCCGCCCGCCGGAGTCGATGGCGCCGGCGTCGCCGGTGCGCAGCCAGCCGTCGCCGGTGAAGGCGCCGGCGGTCGCCTCCGGGTCCAGCCGGTACCCCCGCATCACCATCGCGGCTCGCACCAGGATCTCGTCCTTCTCGCCGATGGACAGCTCCACGCCGGCCAACGGGTGCCCGTCGTGGACCACGCCGCCCCACGTCTCGCTCAGCCCGTAGGTGGCCACGATGTTCGGCCCCCGCTCCCGCACCGGCCCCCCGCCCAGCAGGATGCGACGGAAGCGCCCGGTATCGGCGCCGGCCTCCCGGAGCCGGCGCAGCATCGTCGGTACCAGCGAAACGAGCGTGGCGTCGGCGGCCGCCACCCTGGCCACGTCGAACCCGTCCAGCACGGTGACCGGCGTCCCCATGACCCACGCCCGGCCCAGCACCGCCAGCCCGGCCACGTAGTGCAGCGGCAGGCACGCCAGCCACCGGTCATCGGTCCCCAGCCCCAGGGCCTCCCAGATCGCTGCCGCCGACGCCGCCAGCCCGTCCCACGTCAGCTCCACGCCCTTCGGCTCACCCGAGGTACCCGAGGTCACCGCCACTGCTGCCGCCTCAGGCGCCACGCCGGCATCCGGCTGCATCCGGCCCACGATCCGCTCCACCTCGGCCTCGGGCGCGTACGGATCCACCACCAGCACAGCGTCGCCGTCGCCCCAGGCCGTGTGGATCAGCTCCGCCGCCTCGGCCGGCGGCCGGCGCACCACCACCAGCCGCCCGGTGCCGCGTCTCGACAGCGCCATCTCACCTGACTACTACGTGCGCGGCCGCCGGTGCGGTTTTCCCGAGGGCGGGGCCCGGCCACCGAGTTCTTTGTCCGCTCAGCTACCGCTGAGGTGGTCCAGCGGACAAAGAAGCCGAGCCGCCCGGGTCCTTCTTTGGCCTCTTCTGCGTGGCCCGGTGGACGATGCGGGACTGCTGGTTGTCGGCCGCCTTGGCCCACGGCTGCTTGGTCGACTCCTCCAGCTCGCCGGCCACCTTGGTGTAGCTGGCGACCCGTTCCGCGTCCAGCCCACCGGAGGCCACCGCCTCGACCACCGCGCAGCCGGGCTCTCCTGCGTGGCGGCAGTCGCGGAAGCGACAGCCCTCGGCCATCTCCTCGATGTCGGGGAACGCCAGCGCCACGCCCCCCTCGGCCCCGGTGAGCCCCACCGACCGCAGGCCCGGCGTGTCGATCAGCACGCCCCCGCCGGGGATCACCAACAGGTGCCGGGACGATGTCGTGTGCCGGCCCTTGTGGTCGCCCGACCGCACGTCGGCGGTGACCTGGGCCTCCTCGGACAGCAGCCGGTTGACCAACGTCGACTTGCCGGCGCCCGACGGCCCCAGCAGCACCGCCGTCCGGTTCGGCCGCAGGTGGGCGAGCACCTCATCGACGCCCCGCCCGTCGGATGCGCTCGTCAGCACCACGTCGGTGCCGACGGCCCGGGCGGCGACCGTCTCGGCCAGCTCGGCGGCGTCAGCGGCAGAGTCGGCCTTGGTCAGCAGGACCACGGGGCGGGCGCCGCTGTCCCAGGCCAGCACCAGCTCGCGCTCGATGCGGTTCAGGTTGAGCGGACGGTCGAGCGCGGCGACGACGAACACCACGTCGATGTCGGCGGCCAGCACCTGGCCCTCCCGCTCCAGCGACGACCAGCGGGGGATGATGGCCTCGACCGCCGGCGCCGGCCGCCGGCGCAGCGCGACCCAGTCGCCGGTGGTGGGTAGGACGTCAGCGGAGGCGCGCAGCTGACCAGAGGCGGTACGGACCGTGCACCGGTCGCGGTCGACCCGGCCCACCCGGGCGGGCTCGTGCTCGGCGGAGGCCACGGAGTCGAACAGGGTTGCGACCCGCTCGTCCCACCCCAGGGGGACGAGTGCCTCATAGGCAGAGTCGGAGAACACTGGAGGGCCTACGACCAGGGTAGCGTGCGGGTTCGTAGGAGTGATCGCTCTGGAGTAGCTGCGCCCTTGAAAGGCCGACACCTGTGAACTGGGAACCCCGAGGCGAGTGGCACGACATCCGGTACGAGGTCGACGCCGGCATGGCCAAGATCACCATCAATCGGCCCGAGGTCCGCAACGCGTTCCGGCCGCAGACCGTCGTCGAGCTCATCAGGGCCTTCGACCAGGCCCGCGAGGACCCGGAGGTCGGCGTGGTCATCCTCACCGGCGAGGGCCCCCTGGCGTTCTGCTCGGGCGGCGACCAGAAGGTGCGGGGCGACGACGGGTACATCGATGCCCACGGCGTGGGCCGGCTCAACGTGCTCGACCTCCAGATCCAGATCCGCCGGCTCCCCAAGCCGGTGGTGGCCATGGTGGCCGGCTACGCAATCGGCGGGGGCCACGTGCTCCACCTCGTCTGCGACCTCACCATCGCCGCCGACAACGCCCGCTTCGGCCAGACCGGCCCCCGGGTCGGGTCCTTCGACGGCGGCTACGGCGCCGGCCTCCTGGCCCGCACCGTCGGCCAGAAGAAGGCCAAGGAGATCTGGTTCCTCTGCCGTCAGTACGACGCCCACGCCGCCCTCGACATGGGGCTGGTCAACGCTGTGGTCCCCCTCGACCAGCTGGAGGCCGAGACGGTGGCGTGGTGTCGCGAGATGCTCCAGCACAGCCCCCTGGCCATGCGCCTCATCAAGGCCGGCTTCGCCGCCGACTCCGATGGCCTGGCCGGCGTGCAGCAGCTCGCCGGCGACGCCACCCTGCTCTACTACCTCTCCGAGGAGGCCCAGGAGGGCCGCGACGCCTACGTGCAGAAGCGGGCGCCGGACTTCTCGAGGTTCCCGAAGCGGCCGTGACGTGACGACCTCAGCTCAGTGGTTCCAGGGCGCCCGGCCCCGCACGCTCGGCGCCGCGGTCTCGCCCGTGCTCGTCGGCACCGCGGTCGCGTCCCGGTACGGCGACGTGGTGTGGTGGCGCGCCCTGGCCTGCCTGCTGCTGGCCGTCGCCCTCCAGGTCGGCGTGAACTACGCCAGCGACTACTCCGATGGCGTGCGCGGGGTCGACACCCAGCGCCGCGGGCCGGTGCGCCTCGTGGCCGGCGGCCTGGCCTCGCCGGCCGCCGTCAAGCGGGCGGCCCTGCTCTCCCTGGCCGCCGGCGGGCTGGTCGGCATCGTCCTGGCCGTGGCGGTCGACTGGCGGCTGGTGATCGTGGGCGCGGTGTCGATCCTTGCCGCCGGCCTGTACTCGGGCGGGCCCAAGCCGTACGCGTCGTCGGGCCTCGGCGAGGTCATGGTGCTGGTGTTCTTCGGCTTTGTGGCCACGGGCGGATCGGCGTTCGTCCAGCTGGAGCGGGTGCCGTGGTTGGCGGTGGCCGCCGCCGTGCCGGTGGGCCTGCTGGCGTGCGCCATCCTCCTGGTCAACAACCTGCGCGACGTCGACTCCGACCGCGACACCGGCAAGCGGACCCTGGCCGTGCGCGTCGGCAAGGCTCGCACCCGGGCGCTGTACCGGGCCAGCATCGTGCTCTCGGTGCTTGTCGTGGTCGCGCTCGCCCCCGTCGCCCCGGCGGCCCTCCTCGCCCTGGCCGCCGTGCCCCTGGCCGTCCCCCCGCTGCGGATCGTGGCCACCCGGACCGACCCGCCGGCGCTGGTGCGGGCGCTCGTGGCCACGGCCCGGCTCCAGCTCGTGTTCTCGGCGGCGCTCGCCGCCGGCCTCGCCCTGTGACTGTGCCTCCCGAGCAGTGACCGTGATCACCGAGCACCACCTCCGCCTGTCGCGCCCCGTGGTCCTGCTGCACGGCCCCGCCGGCTGGGGCGAGTGGTCGCCGCTCCCCGGCTACCCGTCGGACCCCGCGACCTGCCGGCGGGCCGCGGAGGAGGCGGCCACCATCGACTGGCCGGCGCCCGTGCGGGACGCGGTGCGGGTGAACGCGCTGGTGCCGGCGGTCGCGCCCGACGAGGCCGCCCGGCTGGCCGCCGGCCACGCGGACGTGAAGGTCAAGGTCGGCGACGCCGGCGATATCGACCGGGTGGCCGCCGTGCGCGACGCCATCGGCCCCCACGGCCGCCTCCGCATCGACGCCAACGGCGCCTGGGACACCGATACCGCGGTGGCGCGCATCTCGCGCCTGGCGGCCTACGACCTCGAGCTGGTGGAGCAGCCGGTGGTCTCGATCGACGACCTGGCGGCCGTGCGGCGCCGGGTCGGCGTGGCGATCGCGGCCGACGAGTGCGTGCGCACCGTGGCCGACGCCCGTCGACTCGAGGCTGACGTGCTGGTGGTGAAGATCCAGCCCCTCGGCGGCTTCGCCGCCACCCTCGCGATCATCGAGGCCGCCGGCCTGCCGGTCGTCGTGTCGTCGATGCTGGAGACCTCGGTCGGCATCGCCGCCGGGCTGGCCCTGGCCGCCGCCCTCGACGAGTTGCCGTACGCCTGCGGCCTGGGTGCGCCCACCGCCGACATCGTTGCCGACCCGCTCGTCCCCGCCGGCGGGATGCTCACCGTCCGCCGGCCCGTGCCCGACCCGGCGTTGCTCGCCCGCTACGGCGTCGAGGAATGAAGCAGCAGGAAGGCGTTGAGCAGATGGTGGAAGCTCTCCCGGCGTTCCCGGTGGGCGGTGGGGCCGGCGCCGGCCAGGGCCACGGCATCGGCGTTGGCGCCGATCGCCGCCGCCATCTGCTCGGCCAGGCAAGAGAACTTGGCGTCGTTCTGGCCGGTGACCGCCAGCACCGGCATGTCCAGCGCGCCCAGCCGGTCCCACAGGGGTTCCTGGGCGCCGGTGCCGAGCCGGCGGAGGGCGGCGGCCAGGCCCGCCGGTGGGTTGGCCCGGCGGGACTCGAGGTCGCCGGCGTCGGGGACGAGGGTGGAGAAAAGGGGTTGGGCCAGCCAGCGGTCGAGGAAGGCCGCAGTGCCAAGGCGCTCGACATCGCCGGCCAGCGCCTCGTCGGCGGCCCGCCGGGCCTCACGTTCGCCGGCGTCGGCCAGCCCGGGCGAGGCCCCCACCAGCACCAGCGACTGCACGAGCTCGGGGTGGTCGACGGCCAGGCGCAGGCACAGCCGGCCGCCCAGCGAGTAGCCCACGTAGGTGGCGCGGCCGCCGGCGACACCCAGCGCGTCGGCCGTGTCCTCGAAGCTCAGGTCGACCCCTGCGGACCCGCCGTGGCCGGGCAGGTCGACCCGCACGACCTGGAACGACTCGGCCAGCAGCCCGGCCAGGTGGTCCCACGACCGCAGCGTCTGGGTGAACCCGTGCACCAGCACGACGCTGTCGGGGCCCCGCCAGTCGAACGCCCGATGGAGGGCCACCGTCACTGCCGCATTCTCCCATGTGGCATCCGCCCCGAATGACCGGCACTCACTAGTGAACGGCGGCGACCTGAACGCGGCGCTGGCCCGGACGCTGGTCGACGAGTGGGCGCGGGCCGGCGTGACGACGGCCGCCGTCAGCCCCGGATCCCGGTCGACGCCGCTGGCGCTGGCTCTCGCCGGCGACGGCCGGCTCGAGGTGCAGGTGTTCCTCGACGAGCGCTCGGGCGCCTTCTTCGCCCTCGGCGCGGCCAAGGCCACCGGCCGGCCGGCGGTGGTGCTCTGCACCTCGGGCACGGCGGCGGCGGAGTTCCACCCCGCGGTGCTGGAGGCGTTCCACGCCCGGGTGCCGCTGGTCGTGTGCACGGCCGACCGGCCGCCGGAGCTGCGTGACACCGGCGCCGGCCAGGCCGCCGACCAGCTCAAGCTCTACGGCGACAGCCTGCGGTGGTTCGCCGAGGTCGGCGCCCCGTCGCCGGCCGACGCCGCCGGCCCCTACTGGCGCTCGGTGGCCGCCCGGGCGGTGGCCGCGGCGATGGGCCCGCCGGCGGGGCCCGTCCACCTGAACCTGGCGTTCCGGGAGCCGCTGGTGCCCAGCGGCGCCGTGCTCGCCCTCCCGCCGGGCCGCGACGACGGTGCGCCGTGGGTCGTCTCCTCCGCCCGCCTCCCGGCGCCCGATCCGTCCGACGTCGACCACCTGGCCTTCCTGGCCGCGGCCGAGCCCCGGGGCGTGATCGTGGTGGGGTGGGGGGCCGGCGTGGACGCCGGGGCGGTTGAGCGGTTCTCAGCCACGACCGGCTGGCCGGTGCTGGCCGACCCGCTCTCGGG